>NZ_WWJT01000358.1 GCF_009865385.1 Streptomyces sp. SID486
CGATTAGCTCAGCGGGAGAGCGCTTCCCTGACACGGAAGAGGTCACTGGTTCAATCCCAGTATCGTCCACACAGCAAGAAACCCCCGGCCGTCTCGTACGGCCGGGGGTTTCTTCGTCTCTCAGCTGGAGAACAGCATGTGGCCGAAGCTCTTGTGGCGGTGGTGGCCGTAGTGACCGCCACCGTGGTGGCCGCCGCCGTGCGGGGCGCCCCAGGCGGGCGCGGCCGGGGCCGCGGGGTAACCCTGCGGGCCGGCGGGCGGGGGCGGGGCCGGCTGCGACCACTGGGACTCCAGGCGGGTCAGCGCCTCCAGCTCGCCGAAATCGAGGAAGATGCCGCGGCAGCCGCTGCACTGCTCGATCTGGACGCCGTTGCGGTTGTAGGTGTGCATCGGCGCATGGCACTTCGGACACTGCATCGTCGGCTCAACTCCCTGCCGGTCGGTACTGCTTCGTGCTTCCCCAGGACAGACTCCGTCCGGCCCCGGGCGGTTGCAGCCTAGTCCGGGAATCCCGGCGGCTGCCGAGGGGGGACCGCGGGCATGCGCGCGCAGGCGTCCGCGACGGCCTGCTCCACCTCGTCCAGCGGGCGGCCGGCGGCGAGCGCCTTGGTGAGCGCCAGGGCGGCCGTCTGCACGGTGAGCGCGCGGGCCGGGACGTCCAGGGCGGGCCAGGGGTCGCCGTCCGGGGGCACGGCCGGGCCGCCGGCCCGCCGGTAGGCGGTCAGGAACCGGGTCCACTCGTCGGGCGGGAGGAGTCCGCAGGCGTACCAGGCGGCGGGGCGGGCGAGGTCCCAGGCGGGGACGCCGGCTCCGAGGTCGTCCACGTCGATCAGTCGCCACGGACCGTCCGGGGCCGGGTGCCGGACGAGCTGGCCGAGGTGCAGATCACCGTGGCAGAGGGCAGCCGGGCCGGGCATCGGTGCCGCGCCCCTCGCCCAGGCCGGGAGGGCGGCCCAGGCCGCCAGGACGGGGCGGGCGGCCTGGGCCGCCGCGGCGGGGGCGGCGCCGAGTGCCGACCGGAGCCGGTCGAGGGCGCGCGCGGCCTTGGCGGGGCCGCGCATCGGCGGAAGGCCGGCCGGGACGGGGGCGCCGTGCAGCCGGGCGAGGAGGGTGGCGGCGGCCTCCCAGGGGGCCGCGTCCGGGTCGTCCGGGTCGACGGGGACGCCGTAGGGCCAGAGGGTGACGGAACGGCCGTGCAGCGGGACCGGCGCGGTGGCGAGCGGGGGCAGGAGCACGTCCGGCAGGCGGACGGCGACGAGGACGCGCAGGGTCAGGGCGGTGGGGTCGGTGTCCGGGGCGTGGGCCTTGGCGACGGTGCCGGCGTGCCGTACGACGGTGGCGTCCGGGCGGTCGGCGAGAGCGGTGGCGGGGCAGGCGCAGGGGGCGGCGGGAGCACGGGGGTGGGCGGCGGCCCGGGCCCGCGCGGTGAGCGCGGGCATGAGGGCGGGCGCGTCGGTCTTCTCGGTGTCTGCGGTCACGGCTGCCTCGGACGGGGTGGGCTGACGGGCCGAGGGTACTGGCCCCCTCGTCGCTCCGGAGGCGGGCCCGAAACGGCTAATGCCGGCGCAGCTCCCCAGCTGCGCCGGCATCGTTGCCGTCCGCCGCACCCCCGTCCCCACGGGGTTTCATGGATCGATGTCCCCGCCCGGACCGCTCTTCCGGGCCTGGGGTCGCCGCTCAGCGCCCCAGCATCGCACCCACGGACGACGCCTGTGTGGCCACCGTCTCCCAGCCGTCGAAGACGAGCAGGAGCAGGGCCGCCAGGGGAAGGGCCATGAGCGTCGCCACCAAGGGGTGGCGACGGCCCGTCCGGCGGGGGGCGAACGTCGTGCGCCGCGGTGCCGTGTGGGCCATGGTCCCTCTCCTGACCGTTTCGGTTGTCGTCGTGCAGCGGCGGGTGTCTGGCCTCGGGGGACGAGTGCTGCCACCCGCCGCTTGACCTCAAATCTAGGTGCGCGGCGCGCGGGTGGCGTCATGCCCTCGTACCGATTGCCGGGCCTCCCGGAGGATGAGCCATGACCTGCGGACTACTCCCCTGGGTGGAGACGCGGGCCCGGCTCTCGGGGTCTTCCCGGAGGGGGGTGCCCGCTCTGTCCGGTCATGTCCGACGCGCCCCGCGGGCCGGGTGGAGTGACTTCGATCACTCGGGGCGGGGTCGGCCGAGGGTCCCGGGAGGGAACCCGGTCCGGGCCGCGGCCGGGCCCGCGGGTTGGCGGCGACCGGCGGGCCGCGGACGTACCGCCCCGTGCACCGCACCTTCACATCGCCCCAACGCCCTGACACCGATGGCCGGTTGACGTAAGCGGTGGCTCGAAGTAGCCCTCCGCCAAGGATTCCTGACCGCCTTTCACCTCCCCCGGACGGCCCACACAATCCGTCCGGCCGAGAGGGCGCGGCCTCTGCGCGCCGACGGCCGTGGAAACGTAAGCTGTGCCTCGTCACAGGGACCGGGCAGCGGGGATGAACATGGCGATGATGCGCCTGAGGCGCGAGGACCCGCGCGTCGTCGGCTCGTTCAGGCTTCACCGACGGCTCGGCGCGGGCGGGATGGGCGTGGTCTATCTCGGCTCCGACAAGAAGGGGCAGCGGGTCGCGCTGAAGGTGATCCGGCCGGACCTGGCCGAGGACCAGGAGTTCCGGTCGCGGTTCGCGCGTGAGGTCTCCGCGGCCCGGCGGATCCGGGGCGGGTGCACCGCCCGGCTGGTCGCCGCCGACCTGGAGGCCGAGCGGCCCTGGTTCGCCACCCAGTACGTGCCCGGCCCCTCCCTGCACGACAAGGTCGCCGACGGGGGCGCCCTCGGTGCCGCGGACACCGCGGCGGTCGGCGCGGCCCTGTCCGAGGGGCTGGTCGCCGTGCACGAGGCCGGTGTCGTCCACCGGGACCTGAAGCCCTCCAACATCCTGCTGTCCCCCAAGGGACCGCGGATCATCGACTTCGGCATCGCCTGGGCAACCGGCGCCTCCACGCTCACGCACGTGGGCACCGCGGTCGGCTCCCCCGGTTTCCTCGCCCCCGAGCAGGTGCGCGGAGCGGCGGTCACCCCGGCCACCGACGTGTTCTCGCTGGGCGCGACCCTGGCGTACGCCTCGACCGGTGACTCGCCGTTCGGGCACGGCAGCTCCGAGGTGATGCTGTACCGGGTGGTGCACGAGGAGCCGCAGCTGTCCGGCGTCCCGGACGCGCTCGCCCCGCTGATCCGGGCCTGCCTGGCGAAGGACCCCGACGAACGGCCCAGCACCCTGCAGCTGTCGCTGCGGCTCAAGGAGATCGCGGCCCGGGAGGCGCAGGGCCTGGACGGCGTACGACCGCCCGCGCCGCGGGCCGCCGAGGCGGACCGGCCCACCGGCCGGCTCGTCGACACCTACCCCGAACAGCAGCGCACCCAGCGGCGTACCGCCCCCGGTACGCCGCCGCCGCGCGGGGGCACGCCGGCGCGGGGGCAGGTGCCGCCCCGCGGCGGGGCCCCGGCCCGCGGTGACATGCCGTCCCGCGGCGGGACGTCCTCACGTGGTGGCAGCGGTGCGCGCGGCACCGGCTCCGCCGCCTCCCGGCCGGGTTCGTCGCGGCCCACTCCGCCGCCGCGCGGCGGCGGCTCCCGCGCGAGCGGTGGCCGGCCCGCTCCGCGT
>NZ_WWJT01000004.1 GCF_009865385.1 Streptomyces sp. SID486
GCCGCCCCGTCCCCGCCTGCGCTGTCCCGTCCCCGCCCGCGCCGCCCCGTCCGCGTGCGGCACCGCGCCGGGCATGCGCGGCGCGCTCCGGCGCCTTCTGTCCCCGGCCCACCGTGCCGGCACCGGTGGCCGCGTGGGGAGACCGTGCGACGGACGGTCCCGGACGGTCTCCCCACGCGTCCTCTCACGTCGGTACGCCGAGCAGGGCGACCGGCGTCGAGGTCGGCTGCTTCGAACCGCCCTCCGGTTCCACCGTGATCCCCACCCCGGAGGCGCCGTCGACGGCTCCCTGCATGAGCACGGCCTGGCTGCCGCGGGCGGGGTCCATCAGGCCGGCCGAGCGCATCTTCCCGCCGTCGGCGAACCACAGCTGGTACACCCTGCCCCGTGGTGGCCGCGCCATCTCGGACGCCACGAACACGGCCCGGTCCCGGCTCGCGGAGACCACCAGCGTGCCCGCCCCGCCGGCCACCCTCGCCGAACGCGACCTGGCATCGGGCGCGGCCAGCACACCGGCCAGGTCCTCTGCGTGCCGTTGAACCCGCGCGGCCTGGCTGCGTGCGTCCTGGGCTCGTTCGTACTGCCACACAGCGGTCCCGCCGAAAGCGGCCGCGGCGGCCACACTGGCGGCCAGCGCCCACCGGGCCGGGCCCCGCACCCGCCTGACGCCACCGCGCATCCGCTCCAGGGGCACGGCACCGGGCGGTACCTGGCGCACGGAGGCGACGCGCCGCAGGACCCGCTCCCGCATGTCGGGCCGCGTGTGCACCGTCGAGGCCAGGGCCAGGCGTCCGGCGGTCGCCGTGAACTCCGCGACCTCCCTCTCGCACGTGTCGCACGCGGCCAGGTGACGCTCGAAGGCGGCACGCTCGTCGTCGTGCAGCGCGTGGAGCGCGTAGGCGCCTGTCAGACCGTGCGGATCGGTCGTGGTCATGCGGTCACCCCCAGACAGTCGCGGAGTCGGATGAGCCCGTCGCGCAACCGGGTCTTGACCGTCCCGAGGGGCAGCGCGAGCGCTTCGGCGACCTCCCGGTAGGTCAGGCCCCGGTAGTACGCGAGTGTGACCGACTGTCTCTGCAGATCGGTCAGGGTGCGCAGACAGCGGCGCACCTGCTCCCGTTCCAGGCGGGTCTCGACCTGTTCGGTCACCTCGTCGTACGCCGGCTGATGCTCCAGCAGAGCGGCCCTGGTGTCACGGGCCGCCGCGGCCTCCACCGACCGGACCCGGTCCACCGCCCTGCGGTGGGCGAGGGTGAGGATCCAGTTGATGGCCGTGCCACGCTCGGGCCGATAGCGTGGGGCCGTGCGCCACACCTCGACCAGCACATCCTGCGCCACCTCCTCCGACTGCGCCTGGTCGCGCAGGACCGCGCGCGCGACGCCGAGGACGGAGCCGGCCACCGCGTCGTAGACGGCGGCGAACGCCTTCTGATCCCCCAGCGCCACCTCGTGCAGCAGCTGCTGCAGATCGGGCTGGGCTGAGGGCTTCCTGCCGATTCGTACTGGTTCCTTCACCATGGCACTCCCGTATGCATGACCGGCCCGAACTTCCCTGGGTGATCCGTGGCCCCGCGAACTGCGGATCGGTCGCGAAAACTGCGGCAGGAGGAAATCCGGACGACACGTCACCCTGCCGCGCCCACGATCCGGGGACGACGTCGGCTGCCGCGCGCTGCCCGGACCCGATGGGCGCTCGATCATCTGCTTCCCCCGTTCTCCTGCCGGTTGTAATCCGGTGCGGGTTCGGCGTCGGCTTGGTCGGCCGGGGGAGGGAATCAGGTTCCCCCGTTCGGCCGGTCCACCCGGGGCGTGATCTGCGGTGACGGCGACAGGCGAGGGCGGGCGTCAGCCGCGCGACAGCCGAGCAGGCTTGACGGAGCGCGAGGCCCGGGCGTTTCATTCGGGGCGAAGCGGCGGCCTCCGCTGCCACCGGCACTGAGAGTCCGCCGTCAGCCGCCTCTCCGGCGCCCTCGGTCCCTTCGTCCGGACCGAGGGAAGCGCCCGACCGCAGAGGACACGGGCCCGCTCGTCGGTCGGCCTTTCCGCGGGAGCGGCCGGCCGGTCGCCCGGAGCTAGCCGCCTTCCACGGCCCCGTTCGACAGGAGTGATCATCACGATTACCGGCGGCCTCGGCGGGACGCTTCTTCCGCTGCCGACCCCAGCGGGTGACGGCCCGGGACCACCCCGGAAGGGTCGTCACCGGCAGCTGGTAAGCGCGGTGAGGGGCGAGCAACGTCTGCGAGGATGGTCGTGTGAACGCGCCGAGCAGGAATCACGTGACGGTGTCCGGGCGGCCGGGCGCACAGGTGGTCACGCCGGCGCGGTTCAGCGCCGAGGACATCGAGGAACCGCCGGAACCCCAGAAGGCCACCAGGCCGATCCCGCCGAACGCCACCGGGCGCCGTCCGCGGCCGGCCGGCCCCCAGGAGTCCGCCGCAGCGGTCGCGGCGTCGGCCGGCGCCCGCCGATGACGGCCGGAACCGACGAGGGAGCGAACGGCGAAGGCCCGGACGCCGACGGAGGCCCCGTCGACGAGCGGGCCGCGTTCTCGGCGCTGCTCGAAGACAGCGCGGACGACCTCTACGAGCACGCGCCGTGCGGCTACGTCTCGACCCTCTTCGACGGGCGGATCGCGAAGATCAACACGACCCTGCTGGACTGGCTCGGCCTCCGCCGCGGCGATCTGGTGGGCCGCAAGACGTTCGCCGACCTGCTGACCGTCGGCGGCCGCCTGTACTACGAGACCCACTTCGCGCCGCTGCTGCGCATGCAGGGCGAGATCAGCGAGGTCGCCCTCGAACTCCAGGCCGCCGACGGCAGCCGGCTGCCGGTCCTGGTGACGTCCACCGTGAAGCTGGGCGAGGACGGACAGCCACTGCTGATCCGCGCCACCGTCTTCGACGCCCGCGACCGGCGTGCCTACGAGACCGAACTTCTTCGTGCGCGCCAGGAGTCGGACCGCGAACGCGACCGCCTCAAGCAGTTGAACGTCACGCTGCAGAAGACGCTCCTGCCGCCCGTGCTGGCGAACGTGCCCGGCCTGGACGTCGCCGCGCACTACCACATCGCCTCCACCGACGAGGTCGGCGGCGACTTCTACGACCTCTTCCCGCTGTCCGCCGGAACCTGGGGTTTCTTCCTGGGCGACGTGTGCGGCAAGGGGGCGGCCGCGGCGGCCGTCACGTCGCTGGCCCGCTACACGCTGCGTGCGGCCGCCGTCTACGACCCCGACCCGGCCGCGGTCCTCGCCAACCTCAACACCGTGCTGAACCACGAGTACAACGGCCACGACCCGCGTTTCTGCACCGTGGTCTTCGGCCTGCTCACCCCCGACGGCGACCACGGCGGCTTCCGGGTCACCCTCGCCGCCGGGGGCCACCCGCCGGCCCTCCACATGGGCGCGGACGGCCGGGCCGAGTACCTGCCGACCCCCGGCGGCCAGCTCATCGGCGTCCTGCCCGACGCCCGCATCGTCACCACCGGCGTCCGCCTCGATCCCGGCGACACCCTGCTCCTGCACACCGACGGACTCACCGAGGCCCACTTGGCCACCACGGACGGCCGCTACGGCGACGACGCTCTCCTGGAATTCGCACGCGAACTCGCGCCCACCACCGCACACGACACCGTGGCCGCGATCCGCGACCTGCTCGACACCTTCGGCACCGGCGTCGACGACGACACGGCCGTCCTGGCCCTCCACGTGCCCCGAACCACCCGTGAAGAGCAGACGTGACCCACGAACTGACCGCCCACACCCGCACCACCCCCGCCGGCCCCGTCCTCGAACTCGCCGGAGAACTGGACCACCACAGCGCACCCCGGATACGCGCACTGCTTCCCGCGCTCGTTCTGCGACCCGGGCAGCAGCTCGTGGTCGACCTCGACGGCCTCACGTTCTGCGACTCCAGCGGCATCACCGTCCTGATCGCCGCACGCAACCACGCCCTGGCAGCCGACGCGACCGTCGTCCTGGCCGCGGTACCCGAGAAGGTCAGCCGCCTCTTCCGCATCGTCGGCCTCGAACAGGTCTTCACCACCCACCCCACCGCGCAGGCAGCAGAAGCAGCCTGGACCCTACGAGCCACCACGGCCGGTGGGCACGCCCCGAACTCCGCCGGGCTCTGAGCCCGCACGTCGTGGGAGGTACACGGCGTCCTCTCCTCGCCACGGACCCCGACCGGCCTCCCGCTCACCGGTACGCTGCGTCGGTGCACACGGTAGAGCTCCTGCTGGACGAGGCGGCGGACTCAGCGGTCCGGGACGCCTGGCGAAGCCTCGCGGACGCGGGACTGCCCAGCCAGGCGCGCCACCGTTCACCGACCAACAGCCCCCATCTCACCCTGGCCGCCTGCCCGGAGTTGACCGCGCCGATCCGCTGGGAGCTCGCCGAGGTCGCCGCCGCCCTGCCGCTGCCGGTGCGGTTCACCGGCGTGGTCCGCTTCGAACGACCCACCTCGGTGCTGGCCTGGGCGCTGGACCTCGATCCCGCGCTGGCCCACCTGCACCGTCAGGTGTGGGAGGCGGTGGTCTCGGACAGTCCGCCCGAGACCCTCAACCCCTTCCACGAGCCAGGGCGCTGGAGCCCGCACATCACTCTCGGCCGGACCCGGCGAGCCGGTGCCTTCGCCGGCCGCCGGGTCCCCGAACTGCTGCCGGCGCCACCGCTGTCGGCCCGGCTCACCACCCTGCGCAGCTACGACACCGAGACCGGTGACCTCGAAGTGCTGGAGCACCGTCCCTGAGTCCGCTGCCCCCGCGCGCCGCGAACGGATGCCGTCACCGAGCACGCGGGGCGTCGGGTTCGACGACCACCCGGAAGCGTTCGGCGACGACGAGAGTGTCATCGCCGACGAGGGGGGAAGCCCCGGGAACTCGCTCACGCCATCGCTCCGGAAGAACTCTCCGTGGGCTGCGCCCGCCCCCACACCCGCACCGACCCGCTCCGGAACCCGGGGCGGCCGCCCGGCGGGACCGTTCGGCAACCCCGGCCGGGCCGCCCGGCGGGGCTGTCGGTGAGCCGGGCCGGCCTGTCCGGCGGGACTGTCGGTGATCCGTAGGCAATGTGTCGGTGGCCGTTGGCATCGTGCGTGTCCGGGCCGCTCCACGGGAGCGGCACCGCCGCCTTCCACAGCAAGGGAGCCCCACCGCCATGTCGTCCACGTCCTCCGTCCCGCCCTGGAACGTCCGCCGGCCCCCCGGTGCCGACGGCCGCGTCGTCCTGGTCACCGGCGGCAACGCCGGTATCGGGTACTTCGTGGCGGAGCAGTTGTCGGCGGCCGGGGTCACCGTCGTACTCGGCAGCCGGAATCCCGCCAAGGCCGAGGCCGCCACGGCCTCGATCCGCTCCCGTGTCCCCGGCGCCCGGGTGCGGGCCGTGCGGCTGGACCTCGCCGACCTGTCGTCACTCGAGACAGCGGTGGAATCGCTCGACCTGGAGCGTCTCGACGCCGTGGTCCACAACGCCGGGGTCGCGCTCGACGACCCGCCGCGCACGGAGACCGGGGACGGCCACGAGATCATGTTCGGCACCAACCACCTCGGGCACTTCGCCCTGACCGACCGGCTGATGCCGCTGCTGTCGGCCGCCCCGGCGGCCCGCGTCGTGACCATGGGCAGTTTCGCGGCCAAGTCCGAGCGGCTCGACCTGGACGACCTCCAGTCCCGCAAGGACTACCGGCCCAAGCGCACCTACGGACGCTCCAAGTTGGCACAGATGTACTTCGGCGTCGAACTCGACCGCCGGCTGCGCGCCGCCGGCAGTGCGGTGGCCAGCGTGGTGGTTCACCCCGGCGGCGCGCTGGACTCCCTCACTCCGTCCCGGCCACCGGTCCACGTGCGATCGGCCGGCGCACGGCTGGGAGCGGCACCTGCGGCCCTCCTCCTCCAAGGCAAGCACGCCGGTGCCCGGCCCGCGGTGCGGGCGGTGCTCGACCCGGCCGTGCGCGGCGGCCAGTTGTGGGGACCGCGCGTCTTCGGACTGCGCGGCGAGCCCCGGCTTGAGCCCTTGTGGGACCACCTCGCCGATCCCCGCGTCGCGGCGCGGTTGTGGGACGCGAGCCGCGAGCTGACCGGCGCCGGCTTCGGCGCCCTCGCCGGATAGTGCGGTGCCGGCGGGGGCGCGGTCAGGCGGACTCCGCCGTGCCGGCCCGCAGGGCGAGCGGGACGGTGGCGAGAGCCGCGGCGAGGGCGGCGGCGCCCCCGACGGTGTACGCCCAGGCGCTGGCGCCTTCGGCGAAGGGGGTCGTGACGAGGATGCCGCAGAGGACGGCGGTGTTGACCCCGGCGGTGAAGGTACCGAAGGCACGGGCGGCCTCCGCCGGGCCCGCCATCCGGTAGATGGCCGCGCGCAGGGTGGCGTTGAAGACGGCGTTGGCGGCACCGCCGACGACGAAGGTGGTCAGCAGGACGGTGACGGTGGGGGCGAGACCGCAGGCCAGGTAGACGGCGCCGATGACCGAACCGGAGAGGGCGAGGCGGACCACCGGCGGCGTCGCGGCGAGCCTGCCGGCCAGGGCGCTGCCCGCGAGGACGCCGACGGCCCACGCTGCGGTGGCCGACCCGAACACGGCGACGGCCGACCCGGGGACGTGCTCGCGGACCAGGAAGACGAACGCCACGTCCGTGCCCGCGGTGGCGGCGATCACCACGAACACCACACCCAGGGCCAGGAGCGAGCCACCGGTCAGTCCGCCGCGCTCGGGCCCGGCGTCGGTCCCGGTGTCGCCGGGGACCAGTTCCGCCGAGCGCACCGCGACGCCGTACACCGCCACGGCCAGGAAGGTCGCCGCGTCGGTGAGCAGGGCGCCGCGTACGCCCAGGGCCGCGAACAGGGCCGACCCCGCGAGCGGCCCCAGCACCATGGCCAGCGACGCGGCCGACTGACCGAGCCCGTACGCCTTCTCGGCGACGCCGGTGCCCGCGAGCACCGGCAGGGCCGCGTTCACCACGGTGACGCTGACGGTGTTCACCGCGGCCAGCAGGGCCACGCACGCGACGGTGCCCCCCGGCGGCAGGCCGGACGACAGCACGACGGCGACGGCGGCCTGGGCGACGGACGCCGCGGCCAGCACCGGCCCCGGCCGGCGCCCCGTCAGCGCTCGGCCCACGTGACGCCCCAGCAGTACGCCGGGCAGCAGCCCGGCGATCTGGAGGACCGCGACGACGTAGGCACCGGAGGCGGCCAGGTGGAAGGTGAGGGCGAAGACGGCGACCTCGTCGCCTCCGGCGGACACCAGCAGGACGGCGAAGAGCAGGGCCGCGCGCAGACGGGTACGAGAGGGGCTAGGGGGCATCCCTGTCCAGGACGTCGATCGCGCGCCATGTGCGCAGCCGGTAGAGGACGGCGTCGACGATATCAGCGAAGTCCCCTCCGGCTCCCGCCTGTTCACGCGCCAGGTCCGCCGGGGTGGCGACGTCCCCGCTGTTCAGCCGGTCGAGGACGGCGGGCAGCGCGGGGTGGTCGGGCAGGCGGGCGAGGTGGCCGTTGGCCGACACCAGCAGTCTGCCCTTCGACCGCTGGGAGACCACCGGGAAGCGGTGCAGCCGCACCGGCAGGTCGTGGTCGACCGGGGGGACGTCGAGCGGGTCGGGTACGTGGCCGAAGCCCCGGGCGCTGAGCTTGCGCAGCCACGTGGCCAGCAGGCGGTCGGCGACGTCGGCCCGGTCGATGCGGGCCAGGGAGCGGTCGAGCAGGTCGGCCAGCGCCTCGGGCAGCTCCGTGCCGTCCGGCCGTACGAGCTGGTCGTAAGGCTGGCGGGGGGTGCCGGCGAGCGACGCCGTCACGGCGTCGGTGACGGCGTCGACCGGGTCGCCGTCGAAGAACAGCGCGATGTTGAAGGTGGCGGACGCGGCGTCCGGGGAGGACCCTACGTGCCAGAACCGGGACGGGAAGTAGCCCATGTCGGTGGTGCTGGCGCGCAGTGCCTGCCCGGTGTGGCGCACGGCGGACCAGTCGGGGCGGTGCCGAGGCAGCCACTCGCCGGCGGAGGGCGGCCAGACGACGAGTTCCTTGGGCCCGGCGACGCCGAACATGAAGTTGGCGGCGTTGTCGCAGTGGATGCCGCCGCGTGTACCCACGTACCGGCCGAGGAAGATGTCGGTGTCCGCGTAGCCCGAGGGGAAACCGCCGAGGGCGCTCCACAGTCCCTCGGTGAACACCGCGGCCCGCTCCCACATCTCGAAGCTGGTCCGGTGCAGCCTGCTCAGTCCGATGCTCCACTCCGCGCCGCCGGTCTCGCCGTCCATACGGGCGAGGAATCCGGCGACGGACCCGTCCTCGGCGCGGGGCAGGTAGCGGGCTCTGCCGGTGCGCGGGCTGGTGCCGTCGACCGAGAGCCGCAGCAGCGGTCCTTCGCCGCGCTCGCCCGCGGCGGCGGCCGCGACGACGGCCCGGAAGAACCAGTCGCCGCCGAGGCCGAGGTCGACCGGGGACGGGCCGACGATGCCCGCCTCGCGTTCCCAGTAGCGCTCCAGGAAGGCGCGCCAGTACTGGAGACGGCGGGTGTCGTCGGTGGTGGTCCGAACCGTGGTCATGCGTCTTCTCGTCCCGTTTCCCGGCCGGATGCGGCTTCGGTCGTCACCGGGTCGTCCCCCAGGTACGCCTGGAGGAGTTCGACCCGGATCATGTCGGCCACCGCGTCCCGGTCGGCCGCGGCGGGTTGTCCGCCCCCGGCGTGGTCGAGCCACAGCAGGAAGGCGTGTACGTTGAGCGCGACTTCGCGTCCCGTCACCAGGCTGGTCAACCGCGCCCGGCCGGTGTCGGGGTCGACGGACCGGCGCCAGCCGGGCGTCGCCCGGACCCGCAGTCCGGGCATGTCACCGGCGGGCAGCGGGGTGGCGTGGCGCTGCGGATCCGCGAGGAACCCGAACGTCCAGAGCGTGCAGAGCACGTCCAGGACGTCGTCGTCCCACCTCCCGTCGTCCCCTCTGCCGGGACCGACGCCCTTGTCCAGGTCGGACAGGAGCCCGGTCCAGCGGCTGGGCAGCCGCAGGACGCTGTCGGCTCCGGCGGCGTACAGCCCGACCGTGCGCGTGTCGGACGACACCCGCCAGGTGACCCCGTCCGCCAGCCGCAGGAGGTCGCCGGGCGCCGGCGTGAACACGGCGGGTTCCGCGGTGGGGCGCCCGGGCGGCACTCCGGTGTCGAGGACGCAGCGCAGGAAGGCGTACTCCTCGGACTCGCCGATCAGCCCCCGGTGCTGCAACGGCGCGGTACGGCCGGTGTCGGGCAGGGCGTCGGCCTCGGCGGCCAGCACCGCGGCCGCGCTCCCGGTCAGCCCCGACGCGGCGATGTAGTCCACGCTCAGCGCCAGATCCTCGTCCGGGCCGGGATGCAGCACCGTGATGCCGAACTGCTCCGGGTGTTCACCGACCGGCGAGAGCAGGTCGAGGATGAACGGCCCGTTGACGCTGGTCGAGTACGGCAGGCCGAACTCCTCCGTGGAGCGGCGCAGGGTCCGTTCCACGAACGCGGCGGTACGGCGGGCCTCCTCGTCCGTCTCACCGGGGAAGCCGGTGATGCAGAACAGGTGCACGGGTACGCCCGCGCGCAGCAGGGCCTCGACACCGGGTTCGATGTGCTCGATCCGTGTGCCCTTGCGCATGAGGTCGAGGACCCGCTGGTTGTAGGACTCCAGGCCGAGGTCGAGTCTGCGGCAGCCGGACCGGTGCAGCGTGGCGGCCAGGTCGTCGTCCAGTCCGGCGGAGAAACGGGTCTCGCCGTACCAGTGCAGACCGGCGTCGCGGCGCACCAGCTCGGCGCCGACCTCGCGCAGCGTGCGCTGGGTCATGATCTCGTCGACGAACATGAACGACGTGGAGCCGTACCGCCGCGCCAGGTGCTGCATCTCGTCGACCACGGCGGTGGCGTCGCGGTGGCGGTAGCGGTTGCTGGCGAAGGGGATCGAGCAGAACGCGCAGTTCCAGGCGCAGCTGCGCGAGGCCAGCACCGGCAGGACGGGCCCTGGGGCCAGGTAGGAGTCGAGGTCGTAGTCGTCGAAGTCGGGGGCCGGCAGTGTGGCCAGGTCGACGTCGCGGGCGGGGGCGAAGTCCAGCCGCCCGTCCGGGGTGAGCGAGCTGCGGCCGGGGACCGGACGGGTGCCGCCCTCGAAAAGGTTCTCGCACAGCGCGACGATCGCGTCCTCGCCCTCGTACAGCACGAAGTCGTCGACCAGGTCGAAGAAGGGGTGCCGGCCGCGCCAGCGTCCGGCGATCCGGGTGATGTAGTTGCCGCCCATGACGATCCGCAGGTCCGGGCGGTGTTCGCGGACGAGCGCGGCCACCGTCATGGCGGGGATGAGCTGGGTGTCGGCCGACACCGAGACGCCCACCATGCCCAGCCCGGGGTCGGCGAGCCGGGGCGGGAGCAGGGTCTCGAACGCCCACCGGTAGGGATTGCGGTCCCGGTCACGGGTCGCGGCCAGCACCGACGCGCTCGACCGCTCGCTGTAGTGCTGGCGGTTGGACCGCAGGTCGCAGTGGAACCCGTCGAAGGCGGCGGAGTGGCACACGAGCGCGTTGCCGAGGGTGCGGGCCGCCCGGGCGAACGCGTCGTGATCGTGCAGGCCGGCGGGATCGTGTACGACGGCCCAGGCGGCCTCGACGCCGTCGCACACCGAGGGCAGCAGCAACCGGGCCTCGTCCACGGCCGCCGGATCCAGGCCCAGTCGGTCCGCCCGGTCGTAGCGTTCGCAGAGGCCGGCCACCGTCTCGGCCGTCAGCATCCACCGCAGGTGGACGGCGCCGAGGTCGAAGGCGGTGACCGGCCACCCGTGGTCGCGCAGCGCGGCGGTGAGCAGTGGCACCGCCAGGTGCGGCGCGTAGACGTTCCACAGCGGTGGGTTCACCAGCAGCGTGCGAGGACGACTTGCCATGGAACCTCCGCGTGCCTGGAGCGAAAGGGGACTACCGTGCCCGGCGGGGTCCTCGACCCCGGCGGGCACCCGTCAGCTCAGGACTCGTCCTCCAACGCGGACATGTCCTTGGGCTCGGGGAACAGCGCGTACTTGGAGGTCCGGACCTGGGGGTCCATCGTGGAGACCTCGGGACGCTCGTCGTCCTCGGCGGCGATCGCCTTGAGCTTTTCGATGTCGATGTGGTTGGTCATCGGTTCTTCACCTCCTTCCCTGCCGGGGGTTCTCCGGCGTCGGTGCTCGCGTGGACAAGGCTCTTTCGCTCCAGGTCTTCGATGCAGCCCTTGGTGGAGGCGAGGACGTCGTCGCGGTCGGGCATGATCTCCGCGATGGTCCCGGCGATCTCCGTGAGGGTGCGGCCGTCGCACAATTCCAGGACGAGCCAGGAATGGGAATTGAGCCAGTGCAGGGCGGGCTTGTCCGGTGTATAGGCCATCACGGCGTGCCAGGGTTCGAACGGCCGCAGCCGTAGCCGGGCATTCTGTCTGTACACGGTCCGCTCGGGGGATTCGGTGGTCACCGGTCACACCCCTGTCATGGTCGGCGGCGCGCCGAACGGGAGATCGACGATCCGGCGGGGGAGGCGGGTCAGGTCGGTGCCGTTGTTCATGTGGGTGCAGTACGGGTCCGGCGCGTCCCAGGCTCCGCCGAAGGCGTATGCCGTCGACCGGCAGCCGCCGGATCGGTTGCGGTCGTTCGCCGCGCATTCGGGACACGCCTCCACCGCGCTCGCGGCACGCACCTTTTTGTAGACCGGGTTGCGCCAGGTCTCCATGAACGAGGTTTCCCGGATATTGCCGTAGTTGGCGAAGTCGCGCAGGTACGGGCAGCCGATGCTGTTGCCGTAGGCGTCGACGGCCGCCATCTGCCAGCAGCAGTTGGGGTCGTTGGGGTGCCAGGACTGCATCAGCTGCACCCCGTCGGGCACCTGGATCGCCGCGAGGGCGGCCATCTGCCGGGGCAGCGGCACCGACAGCCGGGACCAGTTCCCGCGGGCCCGGCCCAGCGGGTAGAGCCTGAGGACCCCGAGCTTCTCTGCACCGGTGGCGGCCGTCAGGTCGGCCAGTTCCTGCAGCTGGTCGATGTTGTGGCTGGTCAGGATGGTGGTGATGAACGTGGTGACGTCGGCGTCGGCCAGGTGCCGGACCGCCTCGACCGCTCGGTCGAACGCGCCGGGCAGGCCGACGAGCGTGTCGTGGGTCGCCGGGTCACCGCCCTCGATGTCCACACACACGACTCCCACGCCGGCCGACTTGAGTCTGCGGGCCGTCTCGGCCGTCAGCAGGGTGCCGTTCGTCCGCACCATGGTAAAGGCGTTGGGTGTGGCGTATTCGACCATGTCGAGGAAGTCGTCGCGCAGGAAAGGCTCGCCCCCCTCGAAGAAGACGCTGATGACGTCGCGGTCGAACATCTCCTGCATCGACCGGGTGACCTCGTCGAAGCTGAGTTCGGTTTCGGCGGGGTCGTGCACGTCATAGGCCATGATGCTGTCGAGGTTGGTGCGTTTCGTGGGCTGCACCCAAAAGCTGAACGGCGCGGGCATTTGAATGACCATCGGATTGCTCCCGCGATTTCGGTCCGGTATCGGTCGGGTTCGAGTTCGGATTGCATTCGCGGCACGAGTAGCGGTAGGAAAGCCTACGTGTGCAGTTGGCAACTGGCAACGGTGCGCGATAAGTTGGCGGTTCGCTGTCTTGAAGTGCCGGATTTCGACCGAGGGAGAGCGGTGACACTGCGCGTAACGGTGCCGAATGATCGCCAATTGGTCGCTCTGACACCCGATGACGGGCCCGCGCTGCAGGATCTCCTGGAGAGATGCGACGACTACTCCCGGCTCAATTTCGGGATTCCGACCGGAGCCGCGGACGCGCAGAGCCAGTTCCTCGAGGGTCTCCAGCACGTGCCCGAACAACGCAAGCACCTCATGGGCTGTCATGTCGACGGCCGTCTGGTCGCCGCGGCCGATCTGCTGGAGGGTCACCCCGACGACCGGACGGCGGCCCTGGGCATGCTGCTGGTCGACCCGGAGTGGCGCGACCGCGGCCTCGGCACGGCCATCCTGCTGGGCCTGGGCTCGGCGCTGGCCGGACGGGGCGTACGGCGGCTGCGGGTGGACTGCCACGTCTCCGAGAACACCCGGGCGGTCCCGCTGCTGCGGCGGCTCGGGTTCGCCGAGTCCTCGCGCGAGGTGATCACCGTCGCCGCCGGCCAGACCCGGACCCGGGTGCTGTGGACGTCCGGCGTGCCGTTGCGCCCGCGAGCGGAGGAGCGCGCGGCCGTGGGCTCGGACTGTCCGCGGGCGGAGGAGCCGGTGGCCGTGGGCTCGGACTGTCCGCGGGCGGAGGAGCCGGTGGCCGTGGGCTCGGACTGCCCGCAGGCGGAGGAGCCGGCGGCCCTGGGATCGGACCGTCCGCAGGCGGAGGCGCCCGTGGCCGTGCGATCCGACTACAGCCGTGCCGGGGCGCCGGTGCCGCGGCCTCTCCCGCCGCTGGACCGGCTCTTCGGGCTGCCCGGCGTCAGCGCCGTGGCCGAGCCGTACTACTTCGACTCCCCGCTCTTCGACGACTACGAACGCGACGTGGAGCGCCGCACCGGCGAGACCGACTGGGACCTCGCCGGCCTGGCCTCGGCAGTGGGCGAAGGGGGCAGGGTCCTGGAGGTGGGCTGCGGGACGGGACGCGCCCTGGTCCACCTGGCCGCCACCACGCAAGCGTCCCTGCTGGTGGGCATCGACACCTCCGAGCCGGCCCTGGAGCGAGCCCGGGCGCGGGCCGCGGCCGCCGGGACCGGCCGGGTCGAGTTCGTGACGGGCGACTTCCTGGCCTACCGTCCGGAGTCCGCCTTCGACACCGTGCTGCTCGCCGACTGCACCCTCAACGGGTTCACCGAGGCGTCGGCCGTGTCCGGGCTGCTCACACACGCCCGTTCCCTGCTGGCTCCCGGCGGGCGCATCGCCGTGAGCGTCTTCGACGACGGCGCACCGGCCGCGATGTCCCATCTGGACGGCCGCATGGTCGTGGACTCGTTCGCCGACCGCGACGGCTTCCACCACATCGTCATCTGGTCCATGCGCTTCGACGCGGACACCGCGCTGCTGCACCGGACGGCGGCCGTGCCCCGCACCGCGCCGGCGCCGGGCGAGCCGGTGCGGTGCGTGGTCGCGGACATGAACGACCGCATCTGGACGCCGTCGACCCTCTCACCGCTGTTCGCGGCGGCGGGCCTCTCGGTCACCGCCGAGGAAGCGGCCACTTTGACCTCCGGCGCGGCCGACGGTTCCCCCATGACCACGCTCGTCCTCAGCCCGGTCTGACGGCGGGAGCACGACCGCACCACTTCGGCGACGTCCGCGATCCCCCTTCGTGCCGGGAACCATGTCCGGCAGGGCGGTGCTCCCGGGCGGCGGCGCGCCGGACGCGGGTCAGCCCTCGGTCCGGTGGGTGACCGGCGCGTCGGTGCGATCGCCGGGAAACTCGTACCAGCGGCGCTGCAGGCACACGAACTGGACGTCGGCGCTCACCAGCCGCATGAACCCGCAGATGGTCTCGGCGAGCCGGTCCTCGGAGCCGGGGTGGGCGAGTCGGCCGTCCTCGGTGAAACCCTCGTGCGCGCGGGGCAGGCTGAACATGTCGGGGTAGACCCGGGTCCCCAGGTGCTCCAGCGGGACCCGCAGCGCCCACAGGCCGCGGTTGCCGCCGATCATCGACGGGGAGGACGAGAGCAGCAGCGCGTGCTTGGTCTTGAACGGCTGCGGTCGTGCCCGGGAGACCCAGTCGACGGCGTTCTTCAGCAGCCCTGGAACGGAGGCGTTGTACTCCGGTGACGAGACCACGAACGCGTCGCAGCGTTTGATCCGCTCGCACAGGGCCAGGGCGCCGGACGGCAGCCCTTCGGCGTCCTCGGCGTCACCGTCGTACAGCGGCATGTCGAAATCCCGCATCCTGGCCAGGTCGACCTCGGCACCGGTTTCCGCGATCAGCTTCGACGCCAGCGAGGCGAGCCGGGCATTGGTGGACCCCGCGCGCAACGCGGCGCCGAACACCAGGATCCGGACAGGGCGCCCCGGTCGAGAGTCGGTGGTCATGCGGCGGTGGTCCCTTTCACCGAGCGGTTGCCCCCGTCGGCCAGTTTTCCCCAACCCGGTCCGCCGACCCGGACGACACGCTGCCCGCACGACATGCCGGCCGGACGCACGACGGCGCCCTGCCGGTGCCTGGTGACGCCCGGCCGGTGCCTGGTGACGCCCGGCCGGTGCCTGGTGACGCCCGGCGGGGTCGTCGCCGGTGCGCAGGGTGCCCCGTACGGCCTGGCGTGTCGGTCGGCGCGGGGAAGCCCGCCACGACGGGCCGTGGCGGGCTTCCACCCCTCCGGCTGCCCGTTCACCGCGCGGCGAGCGCCTCTCGCCACACGGCACTGTCGACGTAGTGGTTGTCGTAGCGCTCCGACGACTCCGCGATCTTCTTCGGGTCGGCTTCGCCGCGCATCACGCTGCCGAGGAGCCGCAGATAGTCGAAACGGCCCATGCCCGGCGTGAAGGTGAACAGGACGTCGGCCTCGCAACCGGGTGCCGCGGCGAACGCGTGCGGCGTATGCGGAGGGATGGCGAGGAAGTCGCCGGCGTCGAGGACGGTGATCTCCTCACCCACCAGTACCTGGAGGGAGCCGCTGATGACGAAGAAGAGTTCCGTGGCCTTGGTGTGGAAGTGCGCGGGCGCCCCGACCGCTCCTTCGGCGAAGGTGGAGCGGTACGCGGTGAAGCCTCCGCCCGGGCCGTCCGTGTCCGCCAGCAGCGTCATGACGCTGCTCGGGTCGGCGGACGTCTCGGCCTCCGCGGCACGGGTGAGCAGGGCGGCGTGCTTGGTGTCGTTGCTGGTCATGATGGTTTCTCCCTCGTGCTGTGATGTCCCGCCGTCGTTTGTGATCACTACTCTACGAAGGTGAAAGACCGGTGGGGGAGTGCAATCCAGCGCTGGAAAGACAGGTCAATTCGTCGGTCGGCGCGGGGCTGTGACGGTGTGCGCGGCGGAGGCCCGGACCCCCCTCACCGGTGCAGGGCCGGGGAGGCGACAGGCACATGTCGTGCGGCGCTGCGGTAGAGGGAGATCCCCAGGGCGAGCAGCCAGTAGCTGAGGACGGCGCCCATCAAGGCGGTGGTGCCCCAGCCGTTCGCCGCGTAGAAGTGCGCGGGGTCGTTGCCGAAGAACAGCGACGGTACGAAGGCCAGGTTGACCCCGGCCAGGGCGAACGCGGAGCGGCCGGTCCAGGGCGGCAGCAGCTCGGCACGGGAGATGCCGTACCCCACCGTGGCCAGGAACAGGGCGAGCATGAGGCGGCCGATCGACCCGTAGAGGATGTAGGTGCCGCTGACCGTGACGGTCGGGTCGATCGGATGGTCGGCGGCGATGACCGCGCCGGCTTCCAGCCCGCTGGAGACCAGGGTGACCGTCGCGTAGACCAGTCCGGTGGCGAAGGCCATCGTGCCCACCCATTCACAGGCGGGGCGCGCCCGCTTGACCAGTTCACGGAAGGCCGTCACGAACACGATCAGGCACGCCAGCGCGATGATGCCGATCAACAGCCTGGCCAGGACGTTCGCGTCCGGCGGCGGGCCGGAGTAGACGAAGTACAGGGGTACTTCGACCATGAAGGCGGCTGCGGTGGCGATACCGGCGAGACCCGTCAGCCGCCTGGCGGTGGTTTCGTTCACGATGTCCTCCTGGGCCCGCGTAGGGGGCTTCTCGCCGGCTCGTTGCCGACGAGAAGCATCCTGCCGAGCGCGGCGCTCCTCGGCGCTGGGCCTGGGCACCGTATGAGGGGTGGTCCCACCGACACCCGCACACGGGGCCGGCGCCGGCCCGGCTCCGTGTGCGGGTGGGCGAGTGCCTTGCCCCCGGCGAGCGGCGTGACCCGCGGAGAGGAACCGTGTGCCCGGTCGCTACCTCCCCTCCGGGTCCTGGGCCGTGGGCTGCCCGACCGCCGGTTCAGCCGGTGCGAGCCACATGCCGTCGGCCGGACCGAAGACCGGTGCTCCGGTGCGGTCGCTGTACACCACCTGTCCACGCCGGATGGTCGCCACGACGCGCCCGGTGAAGCTGCGGCCCTCGTACGCCGACCATCCGCACTTGCTCTGGACCAGCTGGGGCTCCATGAACCAAGGCGCCGAAGCGTCGAAGAGCACCAGGTCCGCGTCGAGTCCGGGCGCGATCCGGCCCTTGCGCCCGGAGAGGCCGAACAGGCGGGCCGGCTCGCGGGCGAGTACCCGCTGCACGATGGCGAGCAGCCGTTCGTCCGAGTCCGCGGGGTGGCGTCGACGCAGTCCGGTGAACAGGGCCGGCAGCAGTTCCTGGACGCCGGGCAGACCTGGTGGGGCGTCGGCCGCCGAGAGCAACTTGTCCCCGGCCTCGTGCGGCGCGTGGTCGCTGCCGACGGTGGCGGCCTCACCGCCGGCGACCGCGCGCCACAGCCGGTCCTGGTCCTTGCGGCCGCGGATGGCCGGACTGAGCCGGATCCGGGGGCCGAGGGCGCGGGTGTCGTCGTCGGTGAACGTCAGGTGGTGACCGGTGACCTCGAAGGTGACCGGAAGTCCCGCCGCCGCGGCGGCCGTGAGCAGGTCGGCCTCCTCCGCGGTGGAAACGTGCAGCACGTGCGCCGGGGTGCCGTGGCGGTGTACGAGTTCCACCAGCCGGGCGACGGCCACGATCGCGCCTGTCCGCGGCCGGTGCCGCTCGTAGTCCAGGGGCGCGGCGGGCGGTCCCTGCCACTGGTCCAGGAGCCGGAAGACGGCGTCGTCCTCGGCGTGGAAGAGTAGGCGGAGCTGCCGCTCGGCCGCCAGCTTGAAGAGCCGGTCGAGCAGTGCCGGGTCGCTGAGCACGTGCGGTGCGGTGTGATGACCGGTCAGGAACACCTTGACCGAGGTGGCCTCCTTCGGCGTGAACTCGGCCACGGCGTCGACGTGTTCGGGATCGACTCCCGCGTGGAAGCGGTAGTCCACCAGGCTGCTGCCCTTGATCAGCTCGTGGCGATCATAGGCGTCCTGTGGGGTGAACAGCGGGGGCTGGGTGTTGGGCATGTCGATGACGGTGGTCACACCGCCCGCGGCAGCGGCCCGCGAGCCCGTAGCCCACTCCTCCTTGTGCGTCAGGCCGGGCGTGCGGAAGTGCACGTGCGAGTCGATCAGTCCGGGCAGGACGAACATGCCCGCGGCGTCCACGACGCAGGCGGCGGGGGGAGCCGCACGGGGCGGATACAGGGCCGCGACGCGTTCACCCCGGACCGCCACGTCGGCGTGGCGCACGCCGTCCTCCAGCACTACGCGGCCACCGCGCACCAGCAGGTCGTACGTCATCGCTCCTCCTCCGCGGTGTGGCCGCCGACCAGCGCGGCGACGTGCTCCGGCCGTGCCGGGACACCGAGCTGCACGGCGCTCAGATACCGGACGCGTTTGCCCCGGATGCCCGCCCGCCACAGCGCACGGCCGCCCTCCGCCCGGACATCGAAGACGGCGGAGACGGAGGTGCTGCCGCCGGGTGTCGTGATGAGCAGCACCCGCCCGGGACCGGTCCGGCGCAGCAGGTCGTGGGGGACCGTCCCGGCCAGCCCCGCGGCCGCCGCCAGGCAGACCGCCCCGGTCAGTGCGATGGTCGGGTGCCACGAAGGGACGGAGACGGCACGCGCGGCGAGGCCGCCGGTCCCGTCCGGCAGCACGGCCGCGATCTTGGGGAACGCCCCCTCGGACGGCCAGCCGAGCAGGGCGGCGACGGACCGCCGGATCCGCGACATCGCCTCGAACAGCGGCTCCCCGGCCGTGAACAGTGCCGGCATGTCGTGCACGCCGAGGTCGGCGGCGTGCACGAACACGTACGGATTACCGGCCGAGACCACCGAGACACGGATCTGTCCACCAGCATGCGGGAGCGGCGACACCGGTGCGCCCAGGAGCAGCAGGCGGTCGGCCGGCAGCGGCGGCGAGTGCACGAAGTGGGCGTCCAGGACCCATTCCCCGGCTCGGGCGGCCTCCACCTGGCACAGCACCTGGTCCCCGTTGTTGAGTACGTCGACCAGCACGCGGGAGCCGGGACGCAGCGGCGGCACCAGACGCCACGCGGCCGCCGCGACCAGGGCCGCGAGGATCGAGTGTCCGCAGCTGCCGCGCAGTTCGATGCGCGGACCCGCGGACCGGCCGGGCAGCAGCTGGACGAAGCGGTATTCGATGCCGTGGCCGGGCCTCGCGGAGCGGCCGACGAGCGCAATCTTGGTCAGGGACCGCCACCGGCTGTGCGCCAGCCAGGCGCACACCGGTTCCAGCGCCGCGGCCAGCGGGCCGGGCTGCGCGGGAAACGCCTCGGCGGGCAGGACCAGGGTCGGGCTCGGGCTGCCTTCGGCGCGTACGATGTGGGCTTCCATCACGTACCCGCCCCGGTCGAGGGGCGCGGACCGGCCGACGTCGTGCCCAGGCCGTCGAGCTGGTCGAGCCAGCGCTGGTGCACGAGCAGGGACCACACGGCCAGGGAGGTCACGTCGTCCGGCCGCTCGGCCTGACGGTCCAGCAGCCGCCCGACGGCGGTGGCGTCCAGCCGTCCGTCCCGCTTCAGCTCAGCCGGGCTGAGCACTTCCCTGGCGTGTTCCATGAGAGGGGATCCCCCGGTCAGCATCGCCGTGACGGGCAGCGTGAACGGCTGTTTGGGACGGCGGAGCACGGACGAGGGCAGCAGGCCGCCGGCGGCGGCGTACAGGGCCCGCTTGCCGCGGCCGTCGCCGACCCGGGTGGTGTCGGGCAGGCGGGAGGCGAGTGCGGTGACACTCCGCTGGCAGTACGGCAGCCGGACCTCGACGGAGGAGGCCATGCTCAGGTGGTCCACCCGGCGCAGGTGGTAGGCGGGAAGCCGTTCGGTGAGCTCGAACTCGGTGATGAGGTCGAGCCGTCCGCGCCCGGGGGCATGCAGCAGGTCGCGCAGCCGGCCGTGTTCCGAGGGCACGCCCCGCAGCGCGGCACGGTAGTCGTCGGTGTAGAGGCGTTCCCTGAGCGGCAGGGGGGCGGCGGCCAGCGCGGTCACGTAGTCACGCGCCCAGTCGGGGCCCGCCGCCACGGCCTTGCGGATCCGGTCGTAGCCGCCGAACGCCTCGTCGGCGGCGTCGCCGGTGACCGCGACCTTGAAACCGGCCCGGTGGACGGCGCGGAACAGCACGAGTGTGCTCAGCGTGATGGGATCGGCGTTCGGCTGGCCCAGGTGCCGTACCGTCTCACCGAGCAGCGCCGGAAAGTCCCGCGGGTCCGCCTCGACCTGGTGGTGGACCGTGCCGTGACGGTCGGCGATCTCCCGCGCGAACGGCCGTTCGTCGAAGGGCCAAGTGCCGCGGTAGCCGATGGTGAACGTGTGCAACGGCCGCACCCGCTCCGCCAGCAGAGCGGTGACCAGGCCGGAGTCCAGGCCACCGCTGGTGATCGCGCAGAGCGGAGCGTCCGCCTCGGCGAGCTGCCCGGCGGCGGCCCTGAGCTCCCGCAGCACCGCGGCGCCGGCCTCCTCCAGCGAGTCCGGAGGGTGCGGGAGAGCGGTCGGTGAGGGCGGCGGAACGGCCGCGCGGCGGTGGACGCGCAGGCCGTCGCGCCGCGTGAAGACGGCGGTCGATGCCGGCGGCAGCACCATCACCCCCTCGATCATCGTCCGCTCACCGAACGGCGTCCTCGTGGTCAGGTAGACGTCGAGGCCGGCCTCCCAGGGGGTGCGCGGGACGCCCGGCAGAGCGAGCAGCGCGGGCAGCTCGGAGGAGAAGCAGAGCGCGTCGCCCCGCCGGTCGTAGTGGTAGTACAGCGGCTTCATCCCCGCGTGGTCCGTGGCCAGCAGCAGGCGTGGCTCGGCCCGCGTGTCGATCACGGCCACGGCGTACATGCCGTCCAGGTGGTCGGTGAACGAGTCCCCGTACAGGTGGTAGAGGGCCGGCAGCACGGAGCCGTCACAGCGGTCCGGGATCCGGTAGCCGTGGCGTTCCAGCCGCGTCCGCAGCTGACGGTGGTTGTAGAGCTCGCCGTTGTAGACGACCGTGATGGCGCCGTCGCCGTCGGGGTCGCCGAGGACGAAGGGCTGTCGGCCACCCTGCGGGTCGGTGATGGCGAGACGGTTGCTGCCCAGCGCCCACGCCGTCTCGCGCACGGCGGTCTGCTGGTCGGGGCCGCCGTGCCGCATGAGTTCGCCGGCGCCCCGCATCTGCTCCGCGGTCAACCGCGTCCCGAGACTTCCGTAGATCCGGCACATCCCTGGCTGCATCTCCTTTCGCTTCCGGGCAAGGTCGGTCAGCCGTCGGTGAACAGCCGGCGGGCGCGGCTGACGCCCTTCGCCACCTCCTGCCGCCAGGCATCGGCCTCCCGTGCGGTCACCGGCCCGCCGGGCTTGCGCAGTGTCCGGGTGTCGTAGCGCGCCGCGCGCTCGGCCCGGGCGCCGTCGTAGCGGTCCGCGTGCACGGACAGGTCCGCGTCGAGGCGCGGCCGGACGGCGGGCCGTTCGGCCGGCCAGCCCATGCACAGGGCGAACAGCACGTGGACCCCCTCGGGTATGCCGAGCAGTTCCCGGACGCGCGTCGGCTGGTTGCGCACGCCGCCGACCATCACCGTGCCCAGGCCGAGCGATTCGGCCGCCAGCGCGGCGCACATGCCGGCGAGGGACGCATCGACGACGCAGCTGAGCAGCAGGTCGTGCGGGGCGCCGCCGTCGGCGTCCGGGACGAGCCCGCAGTACCGGCCCACCCTGGCGACCTCCGCGCAGACCATGACCAGCACCGGGGCCTGCCGGATGTGCGGCTGGCCGCCGGCCACGTCGGCGAGTTCGGCGGCCAGCTTCCGGTCGCGGACGACGATGAAGCTGTACGGCTGGAAGTTGAAGGAGGTCGGGGCGCGCACCGCCGTACCCAGCGCCTGCGTGACCAGGGGCGCGGGGACTTCCTCGGCGGTGAAGGCGCGCACACTGGAGCGGGTGAGCAGCAGGTCGAGCACGTCCTGGGCCGTGGTCGTGAGCGTCACGGTGTTCCCTTTCCCAGCGGGCCGGTGGCGGCGGGGGCGGCTTCGGCGGCGTCCGGCGATGCCAGGGCCCGCTGGTAGAGGGCACCGGCCCCGCGGCCGCCCGTGAACCACCAGGCGGCGCCGACGACGACGGAGGCGACACCCGTCGTCAGACCGACGGCCCTGGTTCCGACGGCGGCGAGGATGCCGCCGAAGACAGCCAGCGAGAGACGGGAGACGCCGCCGTAGGTGGTGAGATGAAGGCTGGTGATCCGGCCCCGGAGCCGTTCTGGCACGGTGGACAGCAGGATGGTCGAGTCCAGCGCGATGATCACACCGCTCGCCGCCCGCATCCCGCCGAGCAGGACCGCGCCGAACAGCGCGTTTCCGGGCAGGAACATCGCGGCCCACGCGGCGCCCTGCACCCCGTAGGCGATCGCGTAGCCGGGCAGATGGCGTGGTGTGGACAGCCGGGCGGCAAGGGCCGAGCCGATGATGGTGGCGGCGCCGTCCACGACGTAGAAGACGGCGAGCGTCACGCTGCTGCCGTGCAGCTGGTAGGTGACGTACGCGGCGAGCAGCACGTTGTACGCGCCGCCGATGAAACCCCAGGCGATGCCGATCCAGATCACGGACCGTGCGAGCGGCAGGCCGCGCAGCACCGTGAAGCCCTCCAGGACGTCGGACCGCAGCGATGCCCTGCGGGCGCCGGCCCCGCTTCTCGCGCCCGGCCGCCGTACCAGCAACAGCGGTACCACGGCCGCCAGTTGCAACCCGGCCGCGGCGAGGATGGCGCCCCCGGCACTCCAGGCCGCGAGCGCGCCCCCGAGCGCAGCGCCGACGATCGTCATGGTGCCCGACACGGAACCGAGCGCCGCGTTGGCCGCCTGGCGCCCCTCGGGCGGCACGACCGAGTACAGCCACCGCTGGCGGGCGGGGCCCCAGACGGCGTTGGCCGCTCCCTGCAAGGCGTAGAGCAGGCTCGGCGCCCACAGCCCGGACTTCAGCAGCAGAGCCATGCCGCACAGGCTCAACGCCTGTACGACCATGGAGGTCAGGGCGAGGAGCCGTACGCCGCTGCGGTCCGCGAAGGCGCCGGCGAACGGCATCCACAGCAGCGCGGGCAGCGTACCGGTGAGCTGGACGGCGGCCAGTGCCGACGGGGAGGCGTGGCGCAGCACGTAGACGAAGAGCGCCACCTGCATGACCCAGGTGGCACCCGAGTTCAGGGCGCTGGCGGTCCAGAACGCGGTGACGGTGCGGCGTGCCGGGACGACGGGCATCAACGGGCAACTCCTAGGGGGCCCTTCCGGTCGGTGTCCCGCACCGGCCCCGGAGGGTGGGCACAGGACACCGACGGCTACTTTCTGCGGAGTTTCCGGCGACGGCCGAGGCCGCCGCCGGACGTCAGACCCCGCCGGTGACTACCGGGTGAAGTCGGGGTCGTCCTTCATGACGAGGGTTCCGGGGCCGAAGTCGGGGTCGTCCTTCATGACGAGGGTTCCGGGGCCGAAGTCGGGGTCGTCCTTCATGACGAGGGT
>NZ_WWJT01000036.1 GCF_009865385.1 Streptomyces sp. SID486
CGGCCCCGGTGCCCCCGGCGGCCCCGGCGCCCACGGCGCCCACGGCGCCCACGGCGAGCAGTTCGGCGCGCGCGGCGGCCTCCAGGTCGTCGGCCGTCCGACGGATGCCGGGCATGGCGGCGGCCTCCAGTGGTGCTTCCACGGAGTGTTCACGCATGGCGGTGGTGTCGGCGAGGCCGATACCGAGCGCGGACAGCAGGCCGGCCATGGGGGGCACGAGGACGGTGCGGATGCCCAGCGAGTCGGCGACCCGGCAGGCGTGCTGGCCGCCCGCCCCGCCGAAGGTGGTCAGGGCGTAGCGGGTGACGTCGTGGCCCTTCTGGACGGAGATCCGCTTGACGGCGTTGGCGATGTTGACGACGGCGATCTGCAGGTAGCCCTCGGCCACCTGCTCCGGGGTGCGGTCGTCGCCGGTGCGCCGGTGGATCTCGGCCGCGAGTGCGGTGAACCGGTCGCGGACCAGGCCGGCGTCCAGGGGCTGGTCGCCGCCGGGTCCGAAGACGGCCGGGAAGTGGGCGGGCTGGATGCGGCCGAGCATGACGTTGGCGTCGGTGACGGTGAGCGGGCCGCCGGCGCGGTAGCAGGCGGGGCCCGGGTCGGCGCCGGCGGAGTCGGGGCCGACCCGGTAGCGGGAACCGTCGAAGTGCAGGACGGAGCCGCCGCCGGCGGCGACGGTGTGGATGTCCAGCATGGGGGCGCGCAGCCGGACGCCCGCGATCCGTGTGGTGAACACGCGCTCGTACTCGCCGGCGAAGTGCGAGACGTCCGTGGAGGTGCCGCCCATGTCGAAACCGATGACGCGGTCGAAACCGGCGCGCTGCGACATGCGGGCCATGCCGACGATGCCGCCGGCCGGTCCGGAGAGGACGGCGTCCTTGCCGCGGAACCGTCCGGCCTCCGTCAGCCCGCCGTTGGACTGCATGAACATCAGCCGGACGCCCCGCAGCTCCTCGGCGATGTGCCGCACGTAGCGGCGCAGCACGGGCGAGAGGTAGGCGTCCACGACGGCGGTGTCCCCGCGCGGGACGAGCTTCATCAGCGGGCTCACCTCGCTGGACAACGAGATCTGCGGGAAGCCGATGCGGGCGGCGAGGCGGCCCACGGCGCGTTCGTGGCCGGGGTCGAGGTGGCTGTGCAGGCAGACGACGGCGACCGCGCGGATCCCGTCGTCGTACGCCTCCTGCAGCGGGCCGGCCAGGGCGTCCAGGTCGGGAGCGCGCAGGACGGTGCCGTCGGCGGCGAGGCGCTCGTCCACCTCCACGACCCGTTCGTGGAGCAGTTCGGGCAGTTCGATGCGGCGGGCGAAGATGTGGGGGCGGTTCTGGTAGGCGATGCGCAGGGCGTCGCGGAAACCGCGGGTGACGACCAGGAGGGTGCGCTCGCCCGTGCGTTCCAGCAGGGCGTTGGTGGCGACCGTGGTACCCATGCGGACGGCTTCGACGGGCTCCTTGGAGTCACCGAGGAGTTCGCGCACCCCGGCCACGGCCGCGTCGGCGTAGCGCGCCGGGTTGTCGGACAGCAGTTTGTGCGTGAGCAGCCGGCCGTCCGGGCGGCGCGCGACGATGTCGGTGAAGGTACCGCCCCGGTCGACCCAGAACTGCCAGCCAGTCACGTCACCACCTCGCTTCCGCGCCGGTCACAGCGCCCGGAGGCCGTTGATCACGTCGCGCAGGATGTTCTCGTCCGGGAGTTCCGCCGGGGGCACCGGGCGGGTCACGTGGACGAGTTCGCAGTGCACCAGATCGCCGATGAGCACCCGGACCACACCGATGGGCAGGTCGAGCTCCGCGGCGAGTTCGGCGACCGACTGCGGTTCGTCGCGGCAGAGCCCGACGATGTCCACGTGCTCGGGGGACAGCGTCGGGTCCGTCTCCGGGTCGCCGGCGTCGGGTTCCGTGACCACCACCGCGATCAGATCGAGGCGGTGCTGGGCCTCGCTGGTCGTACGGCCACGGGTCATGGCGTACGGCCGGACCACCGGCCCGGCCTCGTCGTCGAACCAGTGGCTTCTTCCCTGACCGTCTCCGCTCATGTCATCCCACTACCCGCCTGCGGGCAGATCGGTGCGCGGAGCGGCACCCAGATGCACGCCGACCCGCTTGACCAGGAGTGTCATCTCGTAGGCGACCTGCCCGACGTCGGAGTCGGCGTCCGAGAGGACGGCGAGGCAGCTGCCGTCGCCGGCGGCGGTGACGAAGAGGAAGGCGCCGTCCAGCTCGACCACCGTCTGCCGGACGCTGCCCGCCTCGAAGTGCCGCCCGACTCCCTTGGCGAGGCTGTGGAAACCGGACGCCACGGCGGCCAGATGCTCGCTGTCCTCCCTGGTCAGGTCCTTGGACACGCCCGTCGGCAGTCCGTCGCCGGACAGGATGACGGCCTTGCGGATGCTGGCGACCCGGTCGACGAGATCGTCCAGGAGCCAGTTCAGCTCCCCCTTGTTCGCGGATGTGTGGCCGGTGGCCCTCGGTGCGGTCATCGACCGTCCCCCTTAGTCGTTCCTGGTGCTGTGCCGTCCCGGGCTTCGTCGCCCGCGGCGTTCTCCTCGCGGCCGCGCTGCCAGCCTCGCTGGAGGGAGGCCATGCGGCTGCGGACCTCCTCGGCGTCGCGGTCGGCGGGCTGCGCCGCGGGCTCGGCGCGCCGTTCGGAGTCCTGCCTGAGCTGGGGCGCCAGGCTGGCCTGGCGCACGCGCCGGGGCAGCGCCCCGGTGTCCGGTGCCGGGGTGGTGTCGGCGGCGGGTGCGGCGCCGCCGCCGGGCAGCGCCGCCGTGTCCGCCGCGCCGCCGGTGCCGGGGGCCCCGGACCGGGTGCGCCTGGGC
>NZ_WWJT01000359.1 GCF_009865385.1 Streptomyces sp. SID486
CTCGCGGGGCTCGCCGGCGACCCGGCGCACACCGAGCGGCAGCGGGCGGCCGAACTGCTGGAAGAGGCGCTGCGCGGGGCACCCGCGGACCTGAAGGCCGACCTCCGCGCCTACGCGGGCCGCGCGCGCGACGCCCTGCTCGCCGTCTCGTACGAGGCCGACCTCCTCGTCGTCGGCGCCGGGCACCGGCACGGCCGCCTCGGCTTCCACATCGGCCGCTTCCTCCACGGCGTGCTGCACCACTCGGGGTGCCCGGTGGCCGTCGTACCCGAACTTTCCTGACATTCCCGGCACACTTGCCGACCATGGACGACGAATCCGGAGGACCCATGCCCGAGGCCGCCCGACCGGACGCCACCCCGCTCACCGACGAGGAGCTGCGCGCCCTGGACGCCCACTGGCGCGCGGCCAACTACCTGGCGGTGGGCCAGATCTACCTCATGGCCAACCCCCTGCTGACCGAGCCGCTCAGGCCCGAACACATCAAACCGCGCCTGCTCGGGCACTGGGGCACCTCGCCCGGCCTGAACCTCGTGTACACCCACCTCAACCGTGTGATCAAGGCGCGCGGGCTCGACACCCTGTGCATCTGGGGACCGGGACACGGCGGACCGGCCGTCGTCGCCGGCTCCTGGCTGGACGGCAGCTACAGCGAGACCTACCCCGACGTGTCGCGGGACGCGGCGGGGATGAGCCGGCTCTTCCGGCAGTTCTCCTTCCCCGGCGGCGTCCCCAGCCACGTCGCACCCGAGACGCCCGGTTCCGTCCACGAGGGCGGCGAACTCGGCTACTCCCTGGCACACGCCTACGGAGCCGCCTTCGACAACCCCGGGCTGCTGGTCGCCTGCGTGATCGGCGACGGCGAGGCGGAGACCGGGCCGCTGGCCGCCTCCTGGCACTCCAACAAGTTCCTCGACCCGGTGCACGACGGTGCCGTGCTCCCGATCCTGCACCTCAACGGTTACAAGATCGCCAACCCGACCGTGCTGTCCCGCCTCCCCGAGCCCGAACTCGACGCACTGCTGTGGGGATACGGCCACGAACCGGTGCACGTCAGCGGTGACGACCCGGCCGAGGTGCACCGCGCCCTGGCCGCCGCCCTCGACGGCGCCCTGGACCGCATCGCCCGGCTGCAGCGCACCGCCCGCGAGGACGGCGGCACCGAGCGCCCGCGCTGGCCGGTGATCGTCCTGCGCACCCCGAAAGGGTGGACCGGCCCGGCCGAGGTCGACGGCGTACCCGTCGAGGGCACCTGGCGCGCCCACCAGGTACCGCTCGCGACCGTGCGCCAGAACCCCGGTCACCTCAGGCAGCTGGAGCAGTGGCTCCGCTCGTACCGGCCGGAGGAACTGTTCGACGAGGAGGGCCGCCCCGTCGCCGAGGCCCTCGCCTGTGTCCCCGAGGGCGGGAAGCGGCTCGGCGCGACCCCGCACGCCAACGGCGGTCTCCTCGCCCGCGAGCTGCCACTGCCCTCCCTCGACGCCTTCGCCGTCCCCGTCGACAAGCCCGGCGGCACGCTGCACGAGCCCACCCGCGTCCTGGGCGGCCTCCTCGCACAGGTCATGAAGGACACCCGGCAGCGCCGGGACTTCCGCCTCGTCGGCCCGGACGAGACCGCCTCCAACCGGCTCCAGGACGTCTTCGACGCCAGCGGAAAGGCATGGCAGGCCGAGATCCTCCCGGTCGACGAACACCTGGACCCGCACGGCAGGGTGATGGAGGTCCTCTCCGAACACCTCTGCCAGGGCTGGCTGGAGGGCTATCTCCTGACCGGCCGGCACGGACTGTTCTCCTGTTACGAGGCGTTCGTGCACATCGTCGACTCGATGGTCAACCAGCACATCAAGTGGCTCAAGACCGCCCGTGACCTGCCCTGGCGCGCTCCCGTCCCCTCCCTCAACTACCTTCTGACCTCACACGTGTGGCGCCAGGACCACAACGGCTTCTCGCACCAGGACCCCGGATTCGTCGACCACGTCCTCAACAAGAGCCCGGCGGTCGTACGGGTCTATCTGCCCCCGGACGCCAACACGCTCCTCTCCGTGACCGACCACGTCCTGCGCAGCCGCGACTACGTCAACGTCGTCGTGGCGGGCAAGCAGCCCTGCTTCGACTGGCTGACCATGGACCAGGCCAGGGCGCACTGCGCACGCGGCGCGGGAATCTGGGAGTGGGCGGGCACGGAGGACGGCACCGCACCCGACGTCGTCCTGGCGTGCGCCGGTGACGTGCCCACGCAGGAGGTGCTCGCGGCGGCGCAGCTGCTGCGCCGCCACCTGCCCGAGGTGGCCGTGCGAGTGGTCAACGTGGTCGACATGACACGGCTCCTCCCGCACGGGGAACACCCGCACGGGATGACCGACTTCGAGTACGACGGCCTGTTCACCTCCGACAAGCCGGTGATCTTCGCCTACCACGGATACCCGTGGCTGATCCACCGCCTCGCCTACCGCCGCACCGGGCACGCCGACCTCCACGTGCGGGGCTACAAGGAGTCCGGCACCACGACCACCCCGTTCGACATGGTCGTCCGCAACGACCTGGACCGGTACCGGCTCGTCATGGACGTCATCGACCGCGTCCCCGGTCTCGCCGTCCGCGCGGCCGCCGTACGCCAGGAGATGGCCGACGCCCGCACCCGCCACCACGCCTGGATCCGCGAACACGGCACCGACCTGCCCGAGGTCGCCGAGTGGAGCTGGGACAGCTGAGACCGGAGGGCGGAACGGTCAGCCACGGCTCCGTGCGCCGTCCCGCGCCTCGCCCGCCCCCGTGAGCAGCACGCCCGTGACCAGTTCCGGACGGATACGGACCGCCTGGTCCGTCCCCCGGTGCGGCACCCAGGGCTCCACCAGCCCTCGGATGCGGACCAGTTCGGCGGGATCGGTGACGAGCCGGGCGTAACCGGTGACCACCACGCTCCAGCCCAGGCGGGTGTCGGGGTCGATGGCGTCGGCCTCGTAGGCGACCACCACCCCGCGGCCGTCGGCCCGCTGGGTGTGCGAGGTCAGCGCGGACCCCTCCGGCGTACGGATCACTATGTCCCCACCGTCGACGACGTGGTTGACGGGGCGTACGGCCGGCAGCGCCTGCCGGGTGAAGACGATCCTTCCGAGGGGGACGCTGCCCAGGAGGCGGAGCGCCTCGGCCCGGTCGAGGTCGATACGGCGGCGCGGCGGCTCGTACGGACGGATCATGGCCGGCCTCCCCGGCGCGTGCGCGTCTCTCGTCGGATGGGGTGCATGTGTCCGGGGCCCATGTGTCCGGGGCCCATGTGTCCGGGGCCCATGTGTCCGGAGTCCATGTGTCTGGGGCCCATGTGTCTGGGGCCCATGTGACCCCCGGGGACGTCAGGGACCCGGCGCGGATCTCCGCGTCCTGCGGACGGAGCGACACCGCGGGGGACCGGTGCCGCTCCTGCCTCCACTGTCGTCCCCGCCCGTGCGCCTCCCCAGTGCCGTTCGGCCCATCACCGTGGGGCCGGACGTCCCCGCCGGTCGCCCCCGCGGTCGCCCCCCCCGGTCGGCGGTGCCGCCCCCGGCGGCGGCTACGGCGACGCGGCGGTGGCACGGCGGTGGCACGGCCGCGGCCCCGGCCGCC
>NZ_WWJT01000360.1 GCF_009865385.1 Streptomyces sp. SID486
CCGCCGCCAGGTGCGGGCCGACGCCGGCGGGCTGGCCGCGCGGGTCGCGGCGCTCATCGGCGGAGAGGCCACCGACGAGTCCGCCGCGGCCGTCGCCCAAGCCCTCCAGGGCCACCAGCTGGACTATCTGAACCTCGAGCTGGTCGCGATGTCGCTGCTCGCGATCGCCCACGCCGACCGGCCCGCCGTCGCCGCCGAGGCGTGCGACGTACTGCTGGAGTGCGCCGGGGAACGCCGGGCGACGACCTGGCAGGCCGTGCTCGGCGCCATCCGGGCGGAGATCGCCCTGCTCCAGGGGGACGTGACCACCGCCTCGCAGGGCGCGCTCACCGCGCTCGGCACGCTGCGCGCCCAGAGCTGGGGAGTCCTCATCGGCCTCCCGCTGTCGACGGCGATCTCCGCGCTCACCGCCATGGGCTCCTACGCCGAGGCCGAGGAACTGCTCAGACACGACGTGCCCGAGCCGATGTTCCGGACCGTCTTCGGCATCCAGTACCTGCGGGCCCGCGGCCACCACTACCTCGCCACCGACCGGCCCTTCGCGGCGCTGGGCGACTTCGAGACCTGCGGACGGCTGCTGCGGGAAGGCAACCCCAGCCTCCAGAAGGGCATCCCCTGGCGGTCCGACCTCGCCCTGGTCAACCTGCGGATCGGCAAGGCCCGTACGGCCCGGGAGTGGGCCGAGGAACAGCTGCGGCTGCCCGGCGGGCACAGTTCGCGCGCCCGCGCCATGGCACTGCGGCTGCTGGCGGCGACCAGCAAGCCGCACCGCCGGGCCTCGCTGCTGCGCGAGTCGATCGACCTGCTCAAGACGTGCGGGGACCGGTACGCGCTGGCCCAGGCGTACGCCGACCTGTCCGCGGCGCACTACGAACTCGGTGAGTACGCCCGCGCGCGGCTCGTCGCGCGGCAGGCGGCGCGGGAGGCCGAGGCATGCCGCATCGAGTCGCCGGTCGACGCGCATCTGCTGGAGGATCCGGCACGCCCCGAGACCGCCGGGACCGAGGGCGGTCCCGCCATCCTCAGCGACGCGGAGTGCCGGGTCGCCGGTCTCGCCGCGCTCGGGTACACCAACCGGGAGATCAGTTCCCGCCTGCACGTCACGATCAGCACGGTGGAGCAGCACCTGACCCGGGTCTACCGCAAGCTGAACGTCGCCAGCCGTTCGGAGCTGCCGTCGAAGATGCTGGAGCACCGCATTCCGAAGCTGTCGGACCGCTGGGCCAGCACCCACTCGTCCGCCGGCTGAGCGCCCCGGCGCCGCCCTCGCCCGCCGGTTGAGCGGCCCGGCGCCCTCGCCGTCCCCACCACTCCGCGGCCTCACCGTCCGCACCATCCCGCGGCACCTCCGTCCGCACCACTCCGCGGCACCTCCGTCCGCACCACCCTGCGGCACCTTCGTCCACACACCCCCGGGGCCCCGCCGGTGACATCACCGGTGGGGCCGCGCCGGCTTGTGCCGCTCGGGTGCACAGGCGGCACCGGACCCGGCGGCCCCGGACCGGGGCGGCACCGGGCCCGGCGAACCCCGAATTGCCGCCGACGACCCCGGCGGGCACCGACCCCAGACCCGGCGGGCACCGGACCCGGCGGGCACCGGACCCGGCGAACCCCGAACCCGGCGGACCCCAGACCCGGCGAACCCCGAACCCAGCAGGCCCGGACCCAGCAGACCCGGACCCAGCAGGCCCGAACCCGGCGGGCACCGGAGCACCCTGGCGGGGGCGCCGGTCCCGCGCCGGTCCGTGGGCGCGGCGGTCAGCTGAAGCTGCCCAGTTCGTCGTCCAGGATGCCGAACAGCTCGTCCGCCGTGGCCGTCTCCAGCCCCGGCCCGCCGGTGTGTCCGGTCCCGTTGTCCGGCGACGGCCCGGTGCCGTCCCACCGCGCGCTGAGGGCCCGCAGCCGGGCCGCGACCCGGGCGCGCCGCTCCTCGTCCGGCACGGCCTCGTCGAGCGCGGCGTCCAGCACCGCCTCCAGGCGCACCACTTCGGCCTCGACGTCGACCACGTCACCGCGGGTGCCGCCGCCCAGCTCCGCGAACAGGTGCCGGGCGAGGGCGTCGGAGGTCGGGTAGTCGAAGGTGAGCGTGGTGGACAGCCGCAGGCCGGTGTCGGCGCCGAGCCGGTTGCGCAGCTCCAGAGCGGCCAGGGAGTCCACGCCCAGGTCGCCGAGGGGGCGCTGGGGGTCGACGGCGCTGCCCGAGCCGTGGCCGAGGACGTCGGCGACATGTCCGCACACCGTCTCCACCAGCAGGCGCAGACCGTCGGCCGCACCCAGCCGGGCCAGCCGCCCGGACAGCGGCTCGGCGGACGGCGGAGCCTCGGTGACGGCGCGGGCGGTGCGCCGCGCGGCCGCGGGGGCGAGGCCGCGCAC
>NZ_WWJT01000361.1 GCF_009865385.1 Streptomyces sp. SID486
CTTCGCCCGGAAGCAGCGTCAGCACCGCGCCCGCGACGGCGCCGCCCGCCAGCGAGGCGACCAGCACCCGCCGCAGCACGCGCCGGGATCGACGCGGTGGCGGGTCGGTGATCAGGGACGTACCCGGCATGCTCGGTCGGTGGTCCATGGCGCTCACTGTGCGCCAGTACGACGAGCACATCCGGGTGGCCCAAGGGAGGCACGGTTGGGGTTCACACCGATGGCCGCGAGTGTCACGCTGTGATCATGAGCCGTATCGAAGCACCGCGCGACGAACACACGGGGAACCTCACCGACCGGCTCCTGGCCGGCCTGCCGCCCGAGGCCGTCCTGACCGACCCCGACGTCACGGCCTCCTACGCCAACGACATGGCGAGCTTCTGCCCGGCGGGCACTCCCGCCGTCGTCGTCCTCCCGCGCACCGTCGAGCAGGTTCAGCACATCATGCGCACGGCGACCGAACTACGGGTCCCGGTCGTCCCGCAGGGCGCCCGCACCGGTCTGTCCGGCGGCGCCAACGCCACCGACGGCTGCATCGCCCTGTCCCTCACCAAGATGGACCGCATCCTGGAGATCAGCCCCGTCGACCGGATCGCCGTGGTCGAACCCGGTGTGATCAACGCGGTCCTCTCCCGCGCCGTCGAGGAACACGGCCTGTACTACCCGCCGGACCCCTCCAGCTGGGAGATGTGCACCATCGGCGGCAACATCGGCACCGCCTCCGGCGGCCTGTGCTGCGTCAAGTACGGCGTGACCGCCGAGTACGTCCTCGGCCTGGACGTCGTGCTCGCGGACGGCCGCCTGCTGTCCACCGGCCGCCGTACCGCCAAGGGCGTCGCGGGCTACGACCTCACCCGTCTCTTCGTCGGCTCCGAGGGCTCCCTCGGGATCGTCGTCCGGGCGGTCCTGGCCCTGAAGCCCAAGCCGCCCCGGCAGCTCGTCCTGGCCGCCGAGTTCGCCTCCGCGACCGCCGCCTGCGACGCCGTATGCCGGATCATGGCGGGCGGTCACGTGCCGTCCCTCCTCGAACTGATGGACCGTACGACCGTCAAGGCGGTCAACGCCCTCGCCCACATGGGGCTGCCCGAGACCACCGAGGCGCTGCTGCTGGCCGCCTTCGACACCCCCGACCCGGCCGCCGACCTCGCCGCCGTCGGCGCTCTGTGCGAGGCCGCCGGCGCCACGCAGGTCGTGCCGGCCGAGGACGCCGCCGAGTCCGAACTCCTCCTCCAGGCCCGGCGGCTCTCGCTGACCGCGCTGGAGGCGGTCAAGGGCACGACGATGATCGACGACGTGTGCGTGCCCCGGTCGAAGCTCGGCGCGATGCTCGACGGCGTGGAGCGGATCGCCGGGGCGTACGACCTCACGATCGGGGTCTGCGCGCACGCGGGCGACGGCAACACCCACCCCACCGTCTGCTTCGACGCGCAGGACCCCGAGGAGTCGCGCCGGGCCCGCGAGTCGTTCGACGAGATCATGGCCCTCGGCCTGGAGCTGGGCGGCACCATCACCGGCGAACACGGGGTCGGCGTGCTGAAGAAGGAGTGGCTGGCCCGGGAGATCGGCCCGGTCGGGGTGGAGATGCAGCGGGCGGTGAAGCAGGTCTTCGACCCGCTGGGCATCCTCAACCCCGGCAAGGTCCTCTGACGGACCGAGGACGGGCGCGGGGCCGGCGGAGCCCTTGCGCCCGCCGGAGCCGGCCCGGACAGGACCCGCCGGGCGCGGGACCGGAGGGGCCGTCACCGGGCGCGGGACCCGAGAGGCCGTCACCGGGCGCGGGACCCGAGAGGCCGTCACCGGGCGCGGGACCGGAGGGGCCGTCACCGGGCGCGGGACCGGACGGGGCGTCACCGGGCGAGCAGCTGGTCGAGCGCGTCGTCGAGGCCCAGCCGGCCGCCCTCCGCCCCCGGCGGCACGACCCGCAGCGTCCGCTCCAGCCAGGCCGACACCTGCGGCACCGGCGCCTGGAGCAGCGCGTCCCCGTCCGGTGAACTCAGCGCCATCAGGACGACCCCGCGCCCGTTCACCTTCGTCGGCCACACCCGTACGTCCCCGTGCCCGCACGGCCGGAACACCCCCTCCACCAGCAGATCGCGGGCGAACGTCCAGTGGACCGGCTGCTCGGAGTTGATGTGGAAGGTGATGTGGACGGCATAGGGGTCGTCGGAGCGGTAGCTGAGCCGGGCCGGCACCGGGACGCTGCGCTCCGGCGCCAGGATGAGCTCAAGCTCCAGCTCCCGTTCCACCACGGTGTGCTGCATGACCTGCGTTCCTCTCTGGTCGGGGCCGCTCGAACCGGGCCCGCACGGAGGGAGAGGGGTCTGGGGCGGGGCCATTACGCGGGTTCGGGGAAATTTTTCCGCGAGGCCGGGCGGGTCCGGTACGCCGTTGCCCGGAAAGGGGTGGGTCCGGCGGGACTGGCGGTGGGGGATGCCCGCGTCTGATAGATGTGGAGGCCCCCATACCACCTCCGAGCAGATACGGGACGATCGGACATGAGCGCCCCAACCCCGGCACCCGGCGACGACAGGCCCCGCGAGGGCTACTACCCGGACCCGTCCATCCCCGGCTACGTCCGGTACTGGAACGGCGCCTCCTGGGTGCCCGGCACCAGCCGCCCGGCGCCGAAGGACGGCGAACCGCTCACTCCGCCGCCCGGCGTCCAGCCGGCCGCCCCGTCCGTGGAGGAGACGGGCCCGCACTTCTTCGACGAGGACCCCGGTCTCCCGGGCCAGGTGGGCCCCGAGGGGCACGCGGGTCCGGACCAGACCGGTCCGGCGGACCAGGCCGGCCGGTGGGCTCAGGCGGCCTCGACCGGGCAGGCCCCCCACGGTGCGCAGGCCCCCCACGGTGCGCAGGCCCCCCACGGTGCGCAGGCGGCCCACGGTGCGCAGGCGGCCCGGGGAGCGCAGGC
>NZ_WWJT01000362.1 GCF_009865385.1 Streptomyces sp. SID486
GGGTTCTGGTGGTGGTTCCTGGCGGGTGTCGGGGACGGTGCTGGTGACCGGTGGTACGGGTGGTGTGGGTCGGCATGTGGCGCGTTGGCTGGCGCGGGCGGGTGCTGAGCATGTGGTGTTGGCTTCGCGGCGTGGTCCTGCGGTGGATGGTGTGGCCGAGTTGGGGGCTGAGGTCGCGGGGTTGGGGTCGCGGTTGTCGGTGGTGGCGTGTGATGTCGGTGATCGTGGTGCGCTGGCGGGGTTGTTGGAGCGGATTGCGGCTGAGGTGCCGTTGTCGGCGGTGGTGCATGCGGCGGGTGTGCTGGATGACGGTGTGCTGGACGGGTTGTCGGTGGAGCGGTTCGAGGGGGTGTTGCGGGCGAAGGCGGAGGGTGCGTGGCATCTGCATGAGTTGACGCGTGGGTTGGATCTGTCGGCGTTCGTGTTGTTCTCGTCGTTCTCGGCGACTGTGGGTGGTGCGGGGCAGGGTAATTACGCTGCGGCGAACGCGTATTTGGATGCGTTGGCGGAGGTGCGGCGGGCCGAGGGGTTGCCGGCGACCTCGATCGCGTGGGGCCCCTGGGCCGAAGACGGCATGGCACGTGCCGTAGCGGACCGTTGGGAGGAACACGGCCTGCCCGCCATGTCTCCCGACCTGGCGATCGCGGAGTTGGAACAGTCCGTCAACGACCCGATGGCGGCCTCACTGCTCGTCGCTGACGTCGACTGGGACACCTTGGCGCAGGTCAGGGCCGGGGTCGGGGCCCCGCAGCTGCTGACCGAACTGACCCGGCACGCGCAGCGGAACGCCACCGACGACGGTGGCTCTCCCGCCGACACCTCCCTGCGTCGGCGGCTGGCCGGACTCGGCACCGCCGAACAGGACCGCGCCCTGGTCGAGTTCGTGCGTTCCCACGTCGCCGCAGTACTAGGACACCGTCGGCCCGAGGCCGTCGACACCGAACGGGCCTTCAAGGAGCTGGGCTTCGACTCACTAGCGGCCGTCACCCTGCGCAACCGCCTCAACGCGGCCACGGGCCTGAAGCTCTCCAGCACCCTCCTCTTCGACCACCCCACCGTGGCGGCGCTGGCACGGGTGCTGCGCACCGAGGCGCTGGGACTGCGCGACGACGACGGACCGGCCCTGTCCACCACGACGGCGACGGACGACGACCCGATCGCGATCGTGGCCATGAGCTGCCGGTTCCCCGGCGCTGTACGGACGCCTGAAGAACTCTGGAACCTGTTGGCCGACGAACGCGAGGTACTGACCGAGTTCCCGGCAGGACGCGGCTGGGATCTCGACACCCTTTTCGCCCCCGATCCGGACGAGCAGGGCAAGAGCTACGTCCGCGAAGGAGCCTTCCTCGAAGACGCCGGGGCCTTCGACCCGAAGTTCTTCGGTATCTCGCCGCGTGAGGCGACGGCGATGGACCCGCAGCAGCGGCTGCTCCTGGAGACCTCCTGGGAAGCCTTCGAACGTGCCGGTATCGACGGCACCCTGCTGCAGGGGACACCGACCGGAGTCTTCATCGGCAGCAACGGACAGGACTACGGTCGGAGCCTGCGCGAAGCGGCGGCCGAGAACGTCGAGGGTCACCTCGTGACGAGCAGCGCCGCCAGTGTCGTCTCGGGGCGTATCTCGTACACGTTCGGTCTCGAAGGGCCCGCGGTCACCGTGGACACGGCGTGCTCGTCGTCGCTGGTGGCCCTGCACCTGGC
>NZ_WWJT01000363.1 GCF_009865385.1 Streptomyces sp. SID486
CGGGGGACGGGGTTTCTCCGGCGGCTCCGCCGCGGACCGTTCCTGATCCGGCCGCCACGCAGCCGGCCGCCACGCAGTCGGCCTCACGGCCCACCTTGCCGAGGAACTCCCGGACGGAATCCAGGACGGAACCCCGGACGGACTCCCGGACGGACTTCCAGGCGGGCTCCCGGACCGCCTCTCCGGCCGTCCCCGGTACGCCCCCGCAGACGTCCGGTACGCCCCCGCAGACGTCCCCCCGGCGGGCCGCGGCCGTCCCCATGTCGGCGACCCTCGCCGCGGACGCCGCCCTGGAGGAGCGGCGCCGCTCGGGACAGCGCGTGCTGCCCATGACCAGCGGCGAGATCGGGCTGCCCGTGCTCCCGGCACTGCGCGAGCGGCTGGCCGCAGCGGCCGGGGAGAACGCCTACGGCCCGGTGGCGGGCGGGCCCGCGCTGCGAGAGGCCGCCGCCGGCTACTGGCGGCGGCGCGGTCTGCCCACCGACCCCGGCCTCGTGGTGGCCGGCCCGGGCAGCAAGTCCCTGCTGTACGCGCTGCTCCTCGCGATCGGCGGCGACGTGGTGGTGCCCGTGCCGAGCTGGGTCAGCTACGCCGCCCAGGCCCGGCTCGCGGGCGGCCGGGCCCTGCCCGTGCCGATCCGGCCGGGCGAGGGCGGTGTCCCGGACCCCGCCCGGCTGCGCGAGACGGTCACCGCCGCGCGCGCCGCCGGGCAGGACCCGCGCGCGGTGGTGGTGACGGTGCCGGACAACCCGACCGGCACCGTCGCCCCGGCCGGGACCGTGCGCCGACTGGCCGAGGCGGCCCGCGAACTGGACCTGTTCGTGGTCTCCGACGAGATCTACGGCGATCTGGTCCACGACCCCGCGCGGCCCGCCGTCTCCCCGGCCCGGTACGCCCCCGAGCGCACCGTCGTGACCACCGGCCTCACCAAGAACCTCGCGGTCGGCGGCTGGCGCACCGGTGTGGCCCGGCTGCCCGACAGCCCCGCCGGACACGGACTGCGCACGACGCTGCTCTCCGTCGCCAGCCAGATCTGGTCCAGCCCGCCCGCCCCGGTGCAGACGGCCGCGGCCTGGGCCTTCACCGAACCACCGGAGATCACCGGGCGGATCGCGGCGAGCCGCCGCCTGCACGCGGCGGTGGCCCGCGCGGCGGCCGAGCGCTTCACCGCGGTCGGCGCGCTGCTCGCGCCGGTCACCGCCACCTGCTACCTCTACCCCGACTTCGAGCCGTTGCGGGCCCGCCTCGCCACCGTGCACGGCGTCACCGGCGGCGCCGGACTGGTCCGGCTGCTCGTCGAGCGGCACGGCGTCGGCACCCTGCCGGCGAGCGCCTTCGGCGAGCCGGACCGCGCCCTGCGGATCCGGGCCGCCACCAGCCGCCTGTACGGCGACACCGACGAGCGGCGCACCGCCGCGCTGACCGCGCCCGACCCGCTCGCCCTGCCGTGGATCCGTGAGGGCCTCGACCACCTCGGCACGGCCCTCACCGACCTGACCGCCCGCCACCTCTGACCAGGACTCCGTCAGCTCTCCGCCCCTGACCCCGCCCCCGCCCCTGTCCCGGCCGCCCCTGGCCCGGCCCCCACCCGCC
>NZ_WWJT01000364.1 GCF_009865385.1 Streptomyces sp. SID486
GGCCCGGCGGCGACCCGCGTCCCCGATCCCTGCCGGGCGGTCAGCCAGCCCTCCGCGACCAGCTCCGCGTACGCGTCGGCCACGGTGTTGCGGGCCACGCCCAGGTCCGCGGCGAGCGACCGGTACGGCGGCAGCCGGGTGCCCGGCGCCAGCCGGCCACTGCGCACGGCCTCCCGCAGAGCCCTGGTCAGCGCCGCCCGGCGGCTCCCCGGACCCGACAGTTCCAGATGCAGGTCGGCACCGATCCGCTCCGCAGAATTGACCCACGTATCCGTCATGGAAGTGCACCCTACAGTCGGTCTTTCGCCGCTCTAGGGTGGATCACATGACGACGTACGCGAACACCGCCGCCGCCCCCTCCACCGCCGCTGCCCTCTCCACCGCCGCTGCCCTCTC
>NZ_WWJT01000365.1 GCF_009865385.1 Streptomyces sp. SID486
CGGTGCGGGTCCGAGCAGCGCGGCGACCCGGCGTGGCACGGGGCCGGGCGCGGCCAGCGCGGCCAGGGTCGGCACCGGGGGACGAGGGGACAGCAGGGCCGCCTTGCCGATGGCCCGGGCGACCGTGCGCCGGTCGCCCACCGCGCGGGCCGCCTCCTCGTCCGCCCACCGCTCGGCCGTGTAGCCGACGACGGTGCACAGCGGGCGCAGGAACGGGTTGGCGCGGGCGGCCAGCCGGGCGGCGAGCAGATGCCGGTGGTGCCGGGCCGTCAGATGGGCGCGCTCGTGCGCGAACAGGGCGCGCCGCTCGGCCGGGGCGAGCGCGGCCAGCAGCGCCGTGGAGACGACGATCCGGCCGCGGCGGCC
>NZ_WWJT01000366.1 GCF_009865385.1 Streptomyces sp. SID486
ATGGGCCCCTCCGGCTCCGGCAAGTCCACGCTCATGCACTGCCTCGCGGGCCTCGACACCGTCTCGGCCGGCCGGGTGTGGCTCGGCGACACCGAGATCACAGGGCTGCGGGAGCGGGAACTGACCCGGCTGCGGCGGGACCGGATCGGGTTCATGTTCCAGTCCTTCAACCTCGTTCCGACGCTGACCGCGGCCGAAAACATCACCCTGCCGATGGACATCGCGGGCCGGAGGCCGGACGCGGCCTGGCTGGACCGGGTCATCGACACCCTCGGGCTGCGCGACCGCCTGGGGCACCGGCCGGCCCAGCTCTCCGGCGGCCAGCAGCAGCGGGT
>NZ_WWJT01000367.1 GCF_009865385.1 Streptomyces sp. SID486
GGGTGCTCAGTGGGGCCGGCCGGCGCAGCCCGACGCGGCCGGTCAGCAGGCCCGGCCTGCCGGGTTCGGCGACGGCGGCCGGGGCGGCGCCTGGGGGGTCGACCCGCGGGTTCCCGCGGACCCTTCGGGCCCCGCGGGCGGGCAGGGGACCGGCCGCGCCGACGGCACCGCCGCGATCCCCCCGGCTGACGACGGCGGCGCCCCGGACCCGGGCACCTTCGTCTTCCGCCGCCCGATCCCCGGTCCGGCGTCGCCCCGCACCGACGACGGCACGATGACGTTCCGTCCCGTGCCGCCCGGCCCGGCCGGTTCCGAGGGCGGCGCCTCAGGTGCGTCCGGCGCGCCCGGTGCTGACACCCCTCCGGGTCCGGCCGGCTTCGGCGCGCCGCCCGCGCAGTCCGGCTTCGGCGCCGGGAAGGCCGCCGCGGACCGTGCCGGCACCGCCCGGACACCCCAG
>NZ_WWJT01000368.1 GCF_009865385.1 Streptomyces sp. SID486
CGTCACCGTCGACACCGCCTGCTCCTCCTCCCTCGTCGCCCTCCACCTCGCGGTGCAGGCGCTGCGCACCGGCGAGTGCGCCCTGGCCCTGGCCGGCGGCGTCACCGTGATGTCCACCCCCGACACCTTCATCGACTTCTCCCGCCAGCGGGGCCTCGCGGAGGACGGCCGCTGCAAGTCCTTCGCGGAGGGCGCCGACGGCACGGGCTGGGGCGAGGGCGCCGGCCTGCTCCTGCTGGAGCGGCTCGGCGACGCCCGCCGCAACGGCCACCGCGTGCTGGCCGTGGTGCGCGGCTCGGCCGTCAACCAGGACGGCGCCTCCAACGG
>NZ_WWJT01000037.1 GCF_009865385.1 Streptomyces sp. SID486
CGTCCCCACTGCCGGCCAGGCCACCACCGCCGACCGCGTCCCCTCCGCCGGCCATGCCACCGCCGCCGGCCACGTCCCCACCGCCGGCCTCGCCCCCGTCGTCCCCGGCACCCGTACCGACACCCGCACCGGCGACGGTGTCGGTGTCGGCGTCGGCGTCGGCGACCGCGGTGGTCTCGTCGCCGCGGTGGCCGACTCCGTCCGCCGCACGGCGGAGTTCATCCGCCACCGGCGCGAACACCCTGCCGACGGCAACGCCGACCTCTTCCTCGACGCCGAACAGGCCCTCCTCCTCGGGCACCCGCTGCACCCGTCGCCGAAGAGCCGGGAAGGTCTGACCGAGACCGAAGCCGACCGGTACTCACCCGAGTCACGCGGTTCCTTCCCCCTGCACTGGCTGGCCGTCGCCCCCGATCTCCTCGCGGCCGACTCGGCCTGGACCGAGCGCGGCCGTACCGTACCCCCGGACCACATCGTCCGACGCCTTGCCGGAACCGACCTGCCCCTGCCCGACGGCTACACCGCCCTTCCGCTGCACCCCTGGCAGGCACGCGAGGTACGGCACCGGGACTCCGTCGCCGCGCTGCTCGACTCCGGACTCCTTCTTGACCTCGGCACCCTCGGCGCCCCCTGGCACCCCACCTCCTCCGTGCGAACCGTCCACCGGTCCGGGGCCCCGGCGATGCTCAAGCTCTCGCTGGCCCTGCGCATCACCAACTCCCGCCGCGAGAACCTGCGCAAGGAACTCCACCGCGGAGTCGAGGTGCACCGGCTGCTGCGTACCGGTCTGGCCAGGCAGTGGCAGGCGGTACACCCGTGCTTCGACATCGTCCGCGACCCGGCCTGGCTCGCGGTCGACGATCCCGACGGCCGGCCCGTGCCGGGACTCGACGTGATGATCAGGCACAACCCGTTCACCCCGTCCGACGACGTCGGCTGCGTCGCCGGACTCCTCTCGCCCCACCCCGGTGCCGCTCGCCCGGCCAAGGTCCCACCGGGCCACCGTCCTTGGCCGATGCGGTCCCGTCTGGCCCAGCTTTTGGCACACCTGGCGGCACGCACCGGCCGGCCCGTCGGCGCCGTCGCCACGGAGTGGTTCCTGCGCTATCTGGAACACGTCGTCCGGCCCGTTCTCTGGCTGGACGGCGAGGCCGGGATCGCCCTCGAAGCCCACCACCAGAACACCCTGCTCCTGCTGGACCGCGACGGCTGGCCCGCCGGTGCCCGTTACCGTGACAACCAGGGCTACTACTTCCGCGAGTCCCGGCGCGCCGAACTGGACGCCCGGCTGCCCGGCATCGGCGAGCGCAGCGACACGTTCGTCTCCGACGAGGTGGCCGACGAACGCTTCGCCTACTACCTGGCGGTCAACAACGTCTTCGGACTGATCGGCGCCCTCGGCTCGCAGCGCCTCGCCGACGAGCGTCTGCTCCTCGCGGCCTTCCGCCGCTTCCTGACGACCCTGTCCTCCGGATCCGCTCCACTGCGCACCTCCCTGCCCGGCCGTCTGCTCGACTCACCGGTGCTGCGGTGCAAGGCCAACCTGCTGACCCGGCTGCACGGCCTCGACGAACTCGTCGGTCCGGTCGACACCCAGTCCGTCTACGTCACCATCGCCAACCCCCTTCGCTCCTGAGCGCCGTACCTCTCCCTGCCCCACCGCTGCCGCCCTGGGCCATCACGAGCCTGACCGGCTTTCCCGCACCTCCGCTCACCCGCAACCCGCTCACTCGTCACATCCGCTCGCCCGCACCCCCCCGCTCGCCCGCCCCCCGCTCACCCGCACCTCCGCTCATCCGCCACATCCGAGGAACACGACCCATCTCGTTTCCTGAGAGGAGCGCACCGTGCCTTCCACCGACGCGACCGCCGAAGCCGGCCCCGCCCCTGCCCGCCAGGACAGTGCCGGCCCCCGAGCGGATGCCACGGATCCCCGGCCCTCTCCGTTCGGCCGGTTCACCGTCGAGGACGACGACCCGGACGGCGAGGACACACTGGACCTGCAACTGCCGGACGACTTCCTCGCCCTCCGAGCCGGGGCGACGGCCGACCTGCTCGGACGACTCGCCACCTGGGGCCCGGTCGCGACCCCTGTCGGCTCGTTCCAGCTGGTTCCCCTACGCGTCGACCAGGATCTGCCGCTCGTCCACCGCTGGATGAACGACCCCGCCGTCGCGGACTTCTGGGGGCTGGCCGGACCCCGGAAGAGGACCGAGGACCATCTACGGGCGCAGCTCCATGGCGACGGGCGCTGCACGCCGTGTCTCGGTGTCCTCGACGGCATCCCTATGAGCTATTGGGAGATCTACCGGGCGGACCTGGATCCGCTGGCCCGCCACTATCCGGCCCGGCCGCACGACACCGGCATCCACCTCCTCTTCGGTGAAGCCGCCGACCGTGGGCGAGGGCGGGGATCCGCCCTGCTGCGAGCCGTGGCCGACCTGATCCTCGACCGGCGTCCCACCTGCGCACGAGTGGTGGCAGAACCCGATCTCCGTAACACCCCCTCCGTCGCCGCGTTCCTGAGCGCCGGCTTTCGGTTCGCGGCCGAGGTCGACCTGCCCGACAAGCGGGCCGCCCTCATGATCCGGGACCGAGTCCTGCGCGATGTGTTGTAGCTCCATGTGTTCGAGCGCTCACCATGAGATACGAACGGCGGGTCCATGGTGTTCCCGACTCGAAGAAAAAACTTCGCCCCCGGCACCTCGCACCGCCGCATCAACCTGTCCCGTTACCCCGTCCCACCGCCCCGTCCCACCGCCC
>NZ_WWJT01000369.1 GCF_009865385.1 Streptomyces sp. SID486
GTCCGCGGCGCCGGGCCGGCTCCCCGTCGGCGTGTCCGCGCGGCGCGCGTCCGGTGCCGCCCGGTCGTCCCGGGGCCTGCTGACCGGTCTCGGCGTGGCGTCGGCCGGACTGCTCGTCATCGTGCTGGCGGTGAGCATGTGGCCGGACCCCGGCGGCGGCACCGGTCCGGTGGCGACCGCGGGTGCCTCCTCCGGCGCGGCGTCCTCGCCGGGAGCGGCCACCTCGCCGGGAGCGGCCACCTCGCCCGGCGGCGCGCCGGGCACCACGGCGCTGCCCGGGCCCGG
>NZ_WWJT01000370.1 GCF_009865385.1 Streptomyces sp. SID486
TCGATCTGGTTGCGGTCGTTGTCGAGCAGGGGCGCGAGGCGGCGGCGGATGCCGATGTTGGCGCGCATCCGCGGGTCCTTCGCGTACTCCGCCCACATGTAGTCGCGTTCCTCGTCGGTGACCATCTCGAGGGTCAGCTCGTCGTGGTTGCGCAGGAAGATGCCCCACTGGCAGCCGGAGGGGATCGCGGGGGTCTTGGCGAGGATCTCGGAGACCGGGTAGCGGGATTCCCGCCGTACGGCCATGAAGATGCGCGGCATGACGGGGAAGTGGAACGCCATGTGGCACTCGTCGCCGCCGGAGGAGTAGTCGCCGAAGTAGTCGACGACGTCCTCGGGCCACTGGTTGGCCTCCGCCAGCAGCACCGTGTCCGGGTACTGGGCGTCGATCTCCTTGCGGACCCGCCTGAGGAACGCGTGGGTGGCGGGCAGGTTCTCGCAGTTGGTGCCCTCCTGCTGGTACAGGTACGGCACGGCGTCCAGCCGGAACCCGTCGATGCCCAGATCCAGCCAGAACTTCAGTGCGGAGATCATCTCCTCCTGCACCGCCGGATTCTCGTAGTTGAGGTCCGGCTGGTGCGAGAAGAAGCGATGCCAGTAGTACTGCTTGCGTACCGGGTCGTACGTCCAGTTGGAGACCTCGGTGTCGACGAAGATGATCCGGGCGTCCTGGTACTGCTTGTCGTCGTCGGCCCAGACGTAGTAGTCCCCGTACGGACCGTCCGGGTCGCGCCTCGACTCCTGGAACCACGGGTGCTGGTCGCTGGTGTGGTTCA
>NZ_WWJT01000371.1 GCF_009865385.1 Streptomyces sp. SID486
GGCTGGCCGGACAGGCGCGCGGCGCGGCGGGCGAGGCCGAGCGCTCGGCCGCGGCGGCGGCACGCGCGCAGGAGTCGCTGGAGAAGGCCGTGCGGGAAGCCGAGGAGCTGGCCGAGCGGCTGGCCGTGGCCGAGGAGATGCCGGTGGAGGAGGAGCCGGACACCTCGGTGCGGGACCGGCTCGCCGCCGACGGGGCCAACGCCCGGCAGACCGAGATGGAGGCCCGCCTCCAGGCCCGTACGCACGAGGAGCGGGTCAAGGGGCTCGCCGGACGCGCCGACTCGCTCGACCGGGCGGCCCGCGCCGAACGC
>NZ_WWJT01000372.1 GCF_009865385.1 Streptomyces sp. SID486
TGTCGGCGTTCCCGGACCGGCACGCGCGCGCCGCGGCTGGGCGGCTACGGCCGGGCGGTACGGGCGGCTACGGCCAGGCGGTACGGGCGGCTACGGCCAGGCGGTACGGGCGGCTACGGCCAGGCGGTACGGGCGGCTACGGCTGGGGCGCTGCTGCCGCACCGGCGGGCATCGGGTGTGTCGGCGTTCCCGGACCGGCACGCGCGCGCCGCGGCTGGGCGGCTACGGCCGGGCGGTACGGGCGGCTACGGCCAGGCGGTACGGGCGGCTACGGCCAGGCGGTACGGGCGGCTACGGCCAGGCGGTACGGGCGGCTACGGCTGGGGCGCTGCTGCCGCACCGGCGGGCATCGGGTGTGTCGGCGTTCCCGGACCGGCACGCGCGCGCCGCGGCTGGGCGGCTACGGCCGGGCGGTACGGGCGGCTACGGCCAGGCGGTACGGGCGGCTACGGCCAGGCGGTACGGGCGGCTACGGCCAGGCGGTACGGGCGGCTACGGCTGGGGCGCTGCTGCCGCACCGGCGGGCATCGGGTGTGTCGGCGTTCCCGGACCGGCACGCGCGCGCCGCGGCTGGGCGGCTACGGCCGGGCGGTACGGGCGGCTACGGCCAGGCGGTACGGGCGGCTACGGCCAGGCGGTACGGGCGGCTACGGCCAGGCGGTACGGGCGGCTACGGCTGGGGCGCTGCTGCCGCACCGGCGGGCATCGGGTGTGTCGGCGTTCCCGGACCGGCACGCGCGCGCCGCGGCTGGGCGGCTACGGCCGGGCGGTACGGGCGGCTACGGCCAGGCGGTACGGGCGGCTACGGCCAGGCGGTACGGGCGGCTACGGCCAGGCGGTACGGGCGGCTACGGCTGGGGCGCTGCTGCCGCACCGGCGGGCATCGGGTGTGTCGGCGTTCCCGGACCGGCACGCGCGCGCTACGGCTGGGCGGGGGTTCAGCCCGCCAGGTGCCCCACGTCGTTCCAGCTCTCGATGGCCGGTTCGCCGTAGGCCCAGCCCAGGACGGACAGCGAGGTCGGGTTCAGGCGGATCCGGGCCGCGAAGTCGAGGGGCAGCCCCAGCCACCGCGCGCCGATGGACCGCAGGATGTGGCCGTGGGCGAAGACCAGGACGTCGCGGTCGGCGGAGCGGGCCCAGGACACCACCTCGTCCGCGCGCGCGGTGACCTCGGCGAGGGTCTCGCCCCCGGGGACCCCGTCCCGCCAGATCAGCCAGCCCGGCCGGACCGCCTGGATCTCGGCCGGGGTCATCCCCTCGTACGCGCCGTAGTCCCACTCCATCAGCGTGTCCCAGCGCTCGGCCCGCTCGCCGAACCCGGCGAGCTCGCACGTCTCCCGCGCGCGCGACAGCGGACTCGTGCGCACCTCCGCGCCCGCCAGGCCGTCCAGCGGAGCGCGGTGCAGCCGTTCCCCGAGCAGCTTGGCCCCGCGCCTGCCCTCTTCCAGCAGCGGCACGTCGGTCCTGCCGGTGTGCTTGCCGGACAGCGACCACGCCGTCTGTCCGTGGCGGGCCAGCAGGATGCGCGGTGCCATGAGAGACCTCTCCGGGAGAGTGACGTCACACGGACGCCACCGGGACGACAACTGGATGCGGTCCCTCCATCATCGCGCACCCCCCTGCCAGGCAACCGTGCGGGCGCTCCCGGCGTCTTCGAGGGCTGAGCGCGCGCCCAGGTGTGACCGGAGCGCCCGCATGGGTGTCGCAGGGACGCCGTAAAGTGGCACGGTCGCCCGCGGGGGCGCACCGCACAGCAGAAGGGGGAGGGCGATCGGATTGCCGCAGACCGAGACACCGGGCACCGAGGTGGCCCCACGATCCCGGCTGCGCTGGTGGACCGAGCTGCCGCTGATCCTGCTGGTCTACGGCTGCTACTCGGCCGGACGGCTCCTCGCGCGCGGTGACGTCACCAGCGCCGTCGACCACGGCCTGACGATCCTGCGCATCGAGAAGGCACTGCACCTCAACGCCGAGCACCCGCTGAACCGGCTGTTCACGCGGGAGTCCTGGCTCGGGGTGCCGGCCGACTTCTGGTACGCCTCGCTGCACTACCTGGTCACGCCCGCCGTCCTCGTCTGGCTCTTCCACGCGCGTGCCCGGCACTACCGCGCGGCCCGCACCTGGCTGATGACGTCCACCTTCATCGGTCTGATCGGCTTCACGCTGCTGCCGACCTGCCCGCCCCGGCTGCTCTCGGCCGGCCACGGCTTCGTGGACACGATGGCGCAGTACAGCTCGTACGGCTGGTGGGGCGGCGAGGCCAGCGCCCCGCGCGGCATGGGCGGCATGACCAACCAGTACGCGGCGATGCCGAGCCTGCACGTGGGCTGGGCGCTGTGGTGCGGGGTGATGCTGTGGCGGTACGGCGGCACCCGCGTGGCGAAGGTCTTCGGCGTCGTCTACCCGCTGATGACCGCGCTCGTGGTCATGGGCACCGCCAACCACTACTTCCTGGACGCGGTCGCGGGCGTCGCCGTGATGGGCGTCGGCCTCCTGCTGGCGCCGCGCGTGATGCGGGCCGCCGACCTGGTCCGGACCCGCCTGTCGCGGCGCACGGCACCGGTCGCGGACGGGACGGGTTCCCCGATTGTCAGTGCCGGATGCCAGACTTCCGCGGGTGAGCGAATTCCACGGCAGCGCGAGTCGCAGCACGACGCCGCGGCCGGACCGGACGCCTCCCCCACCGACGCGGGAGAAAGCGCTCCGGCACCGGCTCGCTGAGCTGCGCGGTCCCGACGTACCCGCCAGGTCCCTGGACGCACGCGCCCTCGCGGCGCTCGCCGCCAACCCGGGGTGCGCCCGCCGGGCGGTCCTGGACGGCGCCGGGGTGGACAAGGCACGGCTGGCCACCGCGCTGGGCTCACCGTCCGGCTTCGGGCAGTCGCAGTTCGCGCTGACCCGGGGCAACGCGTTCGAGGCGCGGGTGAAGGCGGACGGCGGCGCGGAGCTGCTGCGGCTGGCGCACACCCACCTGGACCCCGGTGCCGAGGAGCCGGAAGGCGCCGCCGTGCCGGACCTGAGCGCACAGGGCCCCGAGGGGCGCACGGCGCGTACGGCGCTGGCGCTGCGCGAGGCCGTGCGGGCCGGCGGCTGGACGCTGCTGGACCATCCGATGCTCGTCCTGGACGTGGCGGGCTCACCCGCCTTCCTGGAGCCGGACGCCGTGGTGGTGCATCCCGACGGCAGCTGGTCGGTGGTGGAGATCAAGTCCTTCCCGATGGTGGACGGCTCCGCGGACCCGGCGAAGGCGGGCGCGGCGGCCCGGCAGGCGGCGGTGTACGTGCTGGCGCTGGAGGAGGTCGCCGCGCGGCTGGACCCGGCCCCGCGGGTGCACCACCGGGTGCTGCTGGTGTGCCCCAAGGACTTCTCCAACCTGGCGGCGGGCTGTGCCGTGGACGTCCGCAAGCAGCGCGCGGTCACCGCACGCCAGCTGGCCCGGCTCACCCGTATCGAGGAGCTGGCCGGCGCACTGCCCGAGGGCACGTGTTTCGCGCCCGACCGGCCCGCCCAGGAGCTGACCGCGGCCGTGGAGGCGGTGCCCGCGACGTACGCGCCGGAGTGCCTGTCCGCCTGCGAACTGGCCTTCCACTGCCGGGACCGGGCCCGCGAGGCCGGCGTGGTCACCCGTCTCGGCCGGCCCCTGCGGGCCGAACTGGGCGGCCTGGCCACGGTCGAGGAGGTCCTCTCGGCGGCCCGCGGCGAGTCCGGCGACCCGGACGACCCGGCGGTGGCCGCGCTGCGCCGGGCCGCGGCCCTGCGCGCGGAGGCCCTGCGGGACGCCGCGGAAGCCCGCCGGGAGGCCGCGGAGGCATCGGCCACGGCGGCCGCCGGACGCACGGCGGTGACCGCGTGTCCCTGATCACCACCCTCGCCCGGCTGGAGGCGGTCGGCACCGGCCGGGCGCAGCCCGCCGCGACCGTCCGGCACCGGCATCTGTCCGACCGCCCGCTGGTGTTCGTGCCGCTGATCACCGCCGGTGAGACCGGTGCCCCGCTCGGCGCGCTGGTCGGCACCGACCGGGACGCGCCCCGGCTGCTGGCCGTACCGCAGCCCCGGGACCGCGATCTGCGCTTCACGTTCCTCGCCGAGCTGGCCGACATCGTCCTGCCGTACATCGACGCCCACGCGGAGTCCGTGGAGGCGGCCGAGCGCACCGAGACCGACCCGGAGACCGGCAAGCGGGTCAAGGTGGCGGCCGAGCTGTGCGCGGACGCGCCCCAGCTGATCGTGCCGAGCCGCGCGGGCCTGGACCTGGTGCGGCTGCTGGGCCGCTCGATGCGGTTCCGGCGCACCGCCGAGCAGGACCCGGACGCCCCCTATCCGGCGCCGCCCCGGGTGCCGTTGCTCGGCCGCTGGCTGACCCACTACGGCGAGCGGGCCCGGGTGCCCGGATCCTCGCTGCTGCTCGCCCTGACCGAGGTGCTGGCCCGGCACTGGGCGACCGGCCAGTCCGGGCTCGAGGACCAGCACCTGGGCGCGCTGCTCGCCTGGATCGACCCGCCCGCTGGGCTCAGCGGCGCCGAGGCCGCCCGCCGGGCCGAGCTGGAGCGGGACGCGGCCGGGCAGCTGCTGTGCCCGCCGGCCGGCCCGGCCACCGACCCGGCGTTCGACAACAGACTGCTGGCCCCGGCGATCGAACGCTACGACCGCGCGCGTACGGCCCTGGCCGCCGCCGAGGACCCGCTGGAGGCCGACGGCCGGCTGGCCGCGCTCACCCTGGCCGAGCGGGACGTCCGCGACCTCGTCGAGAGCCGCACCCGGCCCACCTGGGACGCGGTGTGGCGGGGCCTGGACCTGCTGCGGGAGTTGCCCGCGGGCGGGCATGTCGAGGGGCGCTGGACCCGGGACCGCTGGTCGTTCACCGGGCACCGGGACCGGGTGCTGGCCGGGGAGCCCCCGCAGCCGCGCCGGGACGACGCGGTGACGGCGGCGAACAAGCTGGCCACGCGCGAGCGCGAACAGGCCCGTCTGGAGGCCCAGGAGGCGCTGGACGACCCGCTGGTGATGGCGGGGCGGCGGCTGGCCGGGGAGGCGTTCGCGGGCGAGGTGACCGATGTCGTACCGGCGTACAGCGAGGGCAAGCGGCCGAGCCCGCGCCCGCTGGTGACGGTGCGCACGGAGGACCGGCCGCATCTGGCGGAGCGGGCGAAGGTGTACCGCTCGCTGGACGGCAGGCCGCAGGCGGCGGAGTTCGTCGGCCCCGAGGGCGACGGTGTGCTGGTGCTGCGGATCCTGGACAAGATGGGCCGCGGCAGGGAACCGGAACCCGGTTCGGTGCCGGAGAAGGGCGACCGGGTCTGCTTCACGGTGTTCGAACACGAGCAGCGCGGCGGCGCGAAGCTGCCCGAGCCGGAGGAGACGCCCTGGACGCACGGCGGGCCGCCGGGCGAGCCGCGGCCGGAGGCGCCCGACACGGTGACCGAGGAGGACGTGCTGTGACGACCGTCGACTTCGACCCCGCAGCCGCGGCGGGCCGGGCGACCGACGCGATCCTGCGCGACACGCTGCACGGCACCGAGCGGGGCGTGGTGGTGGACTCGCCGCCGGGCGCGGGCAAGTCGACGCTGGTGGTGCGGGCGGCCCTGGAACTGGCCGGCGCCGGGCGCCCGCTGATGGTGGTGGCCCAGACGAACGCCCAGGTCGACGACCTGGTGCTGCGCCTGGCCGAGAAGAACCCGGAGCTGCCCGTCGGCCGGCTGCACAGCAGCGACGCCGACGCCTACGACAAGGCGCTGGACGAGCTGCCGCAGGTCCGTACGTCGGCGAAGGCGGCCGAGCTGAACGGCCTGCCGGTCGTGCTGTCCACCGCCGCGAAGTGGGCGCACGTGAAGGCGGACGAGCCCTGGCGGCACGCGATCGTGGACGAGGCGTACCAGATGCGCTCGGACTCCCTGCTCGCCGTGGCGGGTCTGTTCGAGCGGGCGCTGTTCGTGGGCGATCCCGGGCAGCTGGACCCGTTCGCGATCGTGGGCAGCGAGCAGTGGGCGGGGCTGTCGTACGACCCGTCGGCCTCCGCGGTCAGCACGCTGCTGGCGCACAACCCGGGCCTGCCCCAGCACCGCCTGCCCGTCTCCTGGCGGCTGCCCGCCTCCGCGGCACCGCTGGTCTCGGACGCCTTCTACCCGTACACCCCGTTCCGCAGCGGCACGGCCCACGGCGACCGCCGCCTGGCCTTCGCCGTTCCCTCCGACGGCTCCGGCCCGGACCGGGTGATCGACGAGGCCGCGGAGTCCGGCTGGGGGCTGCTGGAGCTGCCCGCCCGGCACACCCCGCGCACGGACCCGGAGGCGGTCCGGGCGGTGGCCGCGGTGGTGCGCCGGCTGCTGGACCGGGGTGGTGCGGCGACCTCGGAGCGTTCCCCCGCCCCCACGCCCCTGAGCGCCGACCGCGTGGCGGTGGGTACGGCCCACCGCGACCAGGCGGCGGCGGTCCGCGCGGCCCTGGCCGGACTGGGGGTGCCGGACGTCACGGTGGACACGGCGAACCGTCTGCAGGGCCGGGAGTACGACGTCACGGTCGTCCTGCACCCGCTCTCCGGCCGCCCCGACGCCACCGCGTTCCACCTGGAGACCGGCCGGCTGTGCGTCCTGGCCTCCCGCCACCGCCACGCGTGCATCGTGGTCTGCCGCGCCGGCGTGAGCGACCTGCTGGACGACTACCCCGCCACGGAACCGGTCCAGCTGGGCACGCTGGTGAAGTTCCCGGACGGCTGGGAGGCGAACCACGCGGTCCTCTCACACCTGGGCGAACACCGGGTGGCCTGGCGGCCCTGACGTGCCACGGTGCCATGGGCTTGCGGTGGCCGGTCATGCACCGTGCGCGTGACCAGCCGCCGTCCTACCTGCTCAGGCAGTATCGGCCGGTGACTCACACCCACGGGTCTATGCGACTTCGTGACTGGACGAGGGGCCACTCTCGCCCCTCGTGTATGACGGCCCGTAACTTGCCGACCACACAGACCGGAGGGGTCTCAGTGGACGAACTGCTGATAAGTGCTGGCGGGCCGTGCAGGAGCGGCGGTGACGACAAGTGCGGGAACGGCGACTGCCCTACCGTGTACTCCACCCCGGAGCCGGGCATGTTGGCCGTCCAGGGTTACGACGTGGTCCACCCGACGCCGGAAGGTGAGTCGGTCGTACTGATCCCTGAAGACATCCTCAAGGAGGCCGCGCGTGCCCGTGGATGGCTCTAGCCCCGTACTGCTGGACGGTGACGAGTGGCAGGCGTACTTCCGCGACTTCAAACGCTCCGCGTTCCGGCTGGAAGTCCACCAGACCTACACCATGCCTGCCGAGGGTGAGACGGTCCGTGACTTCCTCGCCGGCGCGTCGATGCCGGAGGGCTTCAACGCGCCATGGCACCAGACGATCCGGGACCATGCGGCGGCCGGGCGAACGATGACCCGTGCCAAGATCGTGCGCCGCCCGCTCACGCCGTACAGCCGGTACCTGTTCGAATGGTGCATCCCCGGAAACTCGCGGCCGGGGAGGATTACCGGATAGTTGATCTGACGGATCGGCCGAACCCCGGGCTGCCGGAGCAAGATTTCTGGCTGTTCGACGAAACGACCGTGGTGCATCTCAACTACCGTCCCGACGGAACGCAGATCGATCGGGAACTGATCCAGGACCCGGACATCGGTAAGTATCTCGCGTGGCGGGATCTCGCGCTAGAAAGTGCCGTACCGTTCAGTGCCTATCGAACCTGAGACGCAAGCACGGGAACGGAAGGATCTGGCGGAGGCCCTTCGAGGTCTCCGTCGCGCTTCCGGCCTCAGCGGCGAACGCCTGGCGTTGCGCTGCAACATGAGCCAAACGAAGATCAGCCGTATTGAGACCGGTCGTGCCCTGCCAACGGTCATCGATGTCGAGCGCATCCTCAAAGCGCTCGCCGTGCCTGACGAGGTGGCCGACGAACTCCTTCGACTGGCACGCAGAGCCAATGTGGACTATGCATCCTGGCGTGCCTATGCGCGCGTCGGCCTCTATCACAAGCAAGCCGAGCTAAGGGCCCTTGAGTCTTCCTCGCGGGTGATGCGGCACTTCCTCCCAGCCATCCCCACAGGCCTGCTGCACGTGCGTGAGTACGCCGTCGAGACTCTTTCGCCCACGGTGACCAGTGACCCGGCCAGGGACGTCGCACGGGCCGTACAGGCCCGTATGGACCGTCAGGCCATCCTGGACGACCCATCGCGCTCGTTCTGGTTCCTGATGACCGAACAAGCCGTCAAGTGGCAACGGGCAAGCATCGAGGCCATGGCAGCCCAGTGCTCGCACATGGCCGAGATCAACAGGAAACCCAACGTCGCGATCGGGATAGTCCCACAGGGGGTGCACGTTCCCGGCACCCCTATGAACATCTTCGTGGTCTACGACGAACGCCTTGTAACCGTCGAACTTTTCTCCGGTGAAGTCGTATTGCGTGACCCGCGGGACATAACCCAGCACCTTAGTTTGTTCGAACTCTTCTGGTCGCACGCGTTGACTGGTGACGACGCTTCCGCCTTCCTGGAACAGGCAGCCGGCGGTTTTATGCGTCAACGTAACTAGCTCTCCACGCGGGCTCTTTGAGACGCCATGATGGACTCATGGAGAGTGAACGGAAAAACGCGGGACCCGGAGGCATTCCCACTGAAGGGACGCATCTGTCCGAGTTGCCGTGCGAACCTTCGGCTATTCCCGGCTGCCCGACTTGCCTTTCCCATTCGGTCGCCAGGGAGAACGCTCGTTCCACGGGTGACTACAGCGCAGTGTCCGACAGCAACGTCAGGTTGCGCCAGCACCAGGCGGGGGCGCACTGATGGACATGCAGACGTGGCGGGACAGCCGCAGTCGCGCGGACAGAGCCACCAACGCACTCCGTGAAGCGCTGGCCGCTCTCGGCCTCCCTGAACGCATCCAGCGACACCTTCGACCGATGGTCACCCACCGGGGCGCACCGTTCGTACATGTGGGCATGCTCTCGGCCGAGCACGCCGAGCACGCCGAGCAGACAGCGGAAGCGCTCCGCTTCGCGTCCGAGGCGCGGAGCCTGGCGACCGCTTCTCAGGAAACCGGGCGTAGCTCGGATATCACGCGCCTGTCCCTCTCCCATTGACTCCCGCCCAATAGGCGGCGGACCGGCGGACCAAGCGGACCAAGCTGGAAGCGGCGGACAGCGACCGGCGCTGAGCACGCTTCGCGCCGACCGCTGGCACGGCACCGAACGTCCCCCGCCAGAATGAGCACGATGCAGATGAAATCCGGGTTCCGACGTATACACGCCGGGTGGTGCGCAGGGGCGTGCCTGCTGGCTCTGGCGCTTCTGGGGCTCGTGCTCCACGGCACCGGGGCCTTCGACGCGGGCAGTGACGACCGCTCACTGGACCGGGCCTGCGACGGCACCCTGGCCCAGGACGGGCTCCGGACGGCTCTGCACTCGTCACACCTGAGCGCCGACGACGAGGGCGACGGCGATTACCTGGCCGCCTGCAGCGTCCACAACTCGGCATCCGGCCCGCAGGGCAGCTCCCTGGAACTGAAGCTGCGCTGGAGCAGTGCGGCGGCCCCCTCCGGGACCCTCGCCTGGTACGACGAGGACTACAACGGGGTGAAGGCGCAGGCGGCCCCGCTCGGCCACGGCTGGTCCGGCGTCGTCAGGTACGACAGCGGCACCTATCAGGTCATGGTCGCGCTCGACTGCGTGAACCAGAAGAGCAAGGCTCTGGTTGCCTACGGTGACCTGCTCGGTACGGCGAACAGTGCGACTCTGGGCGGACTCGGCCGGGTGACCACCGAGACCGCCCAGAAGACAGCCGAGAAATTCGGCTGCCAGGCGAAGACCGGCAAGCGGCTCACCGGCCTGTCCGCCGCACGGCTCGGCACGCCCGGCACGGCCAAGCCGCTGCGACAGGCCGAGGGCTCGTGCGTCGCGCTACGGGGTACGACGGCGGCCCGGAACGCCACTCCTGAGGTCATGGAGTACCCAGCGGATCCCGACGCTCCGCAGACCAACTGCTACCTGGTGACGAAGACCGGGAAGCCCGGCTACGGCCTGTACGCCTACTACGGTGCCGCCGCCAAGGACTTCCTCACGAGCGAGCGCGGCCACCTCAAGAAGGGTTACGGCCCCACCGGCAGCGACCGGGACTATGCCTGGGCCACCGCGACGTGCCCTCAGTCCGCGCAACCGGCGGTGTTCGTGCTGTACCACCTGTACGACAGGGACACGGACAGCTATCCGGTCCCGCACCACTCCGCGACGTTCGCCGAATTCGCACTGAAGGCCTTCGCCGACCACGAAACGACGCAGCGCGGCTGCACCGCCGTGCACATGATGTCCCGGGCATAGAAAATCCGGCGGACGGTCACAGCCCTGGTTGAGCACCGCCTGATGGCAGCGGCGGCGGCGCTCTGCAGCCCCGCGGAGTTCCGCAAAGTCCCGCGCCGCAGGGGGTCCGCTCACCGCTCATCCCAGAACGAACCGGTTTCGGTACGGATGATCTGCAGACCCGGCAGACCCGGCAGACCCAGCAGACCCGGCAGATCCGGCAGGTCCGGCAGGCCCCGGGGCGGTTCTGGAGGGCCCGGTCGTGGAATAAGCGGGGACTCCCTCCTGTTAAGGGTCGCAGGACAGAGCAAGGCGGCTCGGAACAGGGAGGCCATACCGTGGCGGCAGACGAGGCAGACGAGATCCGGGGCACGACGCGCGGGAGCGCCCCCGTCCCCCTCTCCGTGCTGGACCTGGTGACCGTCGGCGCGGGCAGCACCGCCACCGACGCCCTGCGCACCAGCGTCGCGCTCGCCCGGCTGACGGAGGCCCGGGGATTCCACCGGTACTGGGTCGCCGAACACCACTCCATGCCCGGCGTGGCCTCCTCCTCCCCCGCCGTGATCCTCGCCCATCTGGCCGCCCACACCGACCGCATCCGGCTCGGCTCGGGTGGCGTGATGCTGCCCAACCACGCCCCGCTGGTGATCGCCGAGCAGTTCGGCACGCTGGAGGCGCTGGCCCCGGGGCGGATCGACCTCGGCCTCGGGCGGGCGCCGGGCACGGACGGGGCCACGGCCGCCGCGCTGCGCCGCACCGAGACCCTGAACGAGGGCGCCGACGACTTCCCGCAGCAGCTCGCCGAGCTGACCCGGTTCCTGGACGACGACTTCCCCGACGGGCACCCGTACCGGCGGATCCACGCGATCCCCGGCCCGGTGCAGGGCAGCAGCCCGGGCGGCGTGCAGTCCCCGCACCGCCCGCCGGTGTGGCTGCTGGGCTCCTCCGGCTTCAGCGCCCGGCTGGCCGGCCTGCTCGGCCTGCCGTTCGCCTTCGCGCACCACTTCTCCGCGCAGAACACCATCCCGGCCCTGGACCTGTACCGCCAGACCTTCCGTCCCTCCGCGCTCCTCGCCGAGCCGTACGCCCTCATCGGTGTCTCGGCCCTCGCCACGGACGACGAGCGGGAGGCCCGCCGGCAGACCCGGGCGATGGCCCTGAACATGATCCGGCTGCGCACCGGCCGGCCGGGCCTCTTCCCCGACCCGGAGGAGGCCGAGCGGCACGAGTTCAGTCCGATGGAGGAGGAGTTCGCCGCCTCCTGGACGACGAACATCGTGCACGGCACGGCCGACGAGGTCCGTTCCGGCCTGGACGACCTGCGCAAGCGCACCGGCGCCGACGAGCTGATGCTCACCTCGCACGCGCACCGCGGCGACCTGCGGCTGCGCTCCTACGAGCTGATCGCGGACGCCTACGGGTTGCCGACCGCGTAGGTCTGCGTCCCCAGCAGCAGCTCGGAGATACGATCCGGCGGCACCGGGCGTGAGTACAGCCAGCCCTGCCCGGTGTCGCAGCCGATCCGGCGCAGCCGGGTGGCCTGGGCCGAGGTCTCCACGCACTCCGCGGTGACCGTCAGCCCCAGCCGGTGCGCGAGCTGGATCATCGCCTCCACGATGACCTCGTCGGCCGGGTTCGGCACACCTCCCTTGGCGGCCTCCTCGTACTGGAAGCCCCGGACGAAGGAGCCGTCCAGCTTCAGGGTGGAGACCGGCAGGCGGCTGAGGTAGGCGAGGTTGGAGTAGCCGGTGCCGAAGTCGTCGATCGCGATGCGCACGCCCATGTCGCTGAGGGCCTGCAGGGCCTGGATCGGCCGCCCGGCGGAGCCCATCACCGCCGACTCGGTCAGTTCCAGCTGGAGCAGGTGCGGGGCGAGCCCGGTCTCGGCGAGGATCTCCGCTACGTCGGCCACCAGGTCGGAGTCCCACACCTGGCGTACGGCCACGTTCACGCTGACGAAGATGGGCGGCTCGCCGGGGCGGTCCAGCTGCCAGCGGCGAGCCTGGCGGCAGGCGGTGGCGAGCGCCCAGCGGCCGAGCTGCACGATCGAGCCGTCCTCCTCGGCCAGTCCGATGAACCGATTCGGCGTCAGCGTGCCGAACTGCGGGTGGTGCCAGCGGATCAGGGCTTCGACGCCGTTGAGCCGGCCGTCCTCCATGGCCACCAGCGGCTGGTACTCGAGGGCGAACTCCCCGCGTTCGATGGCGGGCCGCAGCGTGGAGGACAGGGCCTGCCGGGTCATGCGGTGCGCGTTGCGCTCGGGGTCGAACAGCGTCCAGCGGCCCTTGCCGTCGGCCTTGGCCCAGTACAGGGTCGTGTCGGCCGCCTGCATCAGTCCCGTGGCCGTCGTACCGGCCGCGTGCCGCTCGACGACGCCGATGGACGCGGTCAGCGACAGCCGCTGCCCGGCCAGGTCGAAGGGCTCCTCCAGGGCCTTCAGCGCGGACTCGGCGAGGTCGGCGAGCTGTTCGGTGCCGGTGGAGTCCTCCACCAGCAGGGCGAACTCGTCGCCGCCGAGCCGGGCCACCAGAGGCGTGGCCGCGCGGGCGTAGCCGGTCCGGTCGGCGACGTGGGTCAGGCGTTCGGCCACGGCCGCGAGGAGGCGGTCGCCGAAGCGGTGGCCCAGGGTGTCGTTGACGGCCTTGAAGCCGTCGACGTCCAGGTAGCACAGGCCGATCCGGCCGGTGCCGCCCTGCTCGTACGCCCCCGCCTCCAGCGCGGCCGTGAGCCGCTCGAAGAACAGTGTGCGGTTGGGCAGCCGGGTCACCGGGTCGTGCATCTGCAAGTGCCGTAGCTGTGCCTGGAGTTCGCGGCGGGCGCTGATGTCCGCGACCGACAGCAGGACGCCCGGCTCGCCGCCGGCCAGCGGGGCGACGGTGACCCGGACCCACACCGCGTGCCCCTCGGGGTGTTTCAGCCGGCGGGTGCAGCGCAGGCGGGCCTGGCGGCCGCTCAGCACCTCGCGGTAGGCGTGCCAGCCGCGGGCGTCCGAGGCCAGGTCCACCAGGTCGGCGGCGGACCGCCCGGTGAACGCGGCCGCGTCGGTGCCGAGCAGCTCCCCGAGGGCGGTGTTGGCGCTGACGACGAAGCCCTCGGGGGAGACGACCGCCATGGCGAGCGGGGCGGCCTCGAAGACACGGTGGTAGGTGGTGTAGTGACTGTCTGTGACGGCTGACCGGTCGAGGTCTGCCGCGGGCGTCGGCCCTTCGGACGTTCCGCTCACCGCTCGCTCCCGCAGTGCACTCGATCTCTGTCCGTGCCGGAAAGTGTGCCGATCATAGAGGCTGGCCCCGGGCCCTTCCAGCCACTCTCCAGTGTCCCCGACCGAGCACAGGTTCCGACAGATCGTTTCTGCCCGCACCTGGACAGGTTCTTCGCACCCCCGACCAGTTGTGACGTTCCGTGAGCATTTCGGGGTGTCGGGCGCCGGAGCGCGCCGGCGCCCGAAGGGGGGCGCGCTCACTCTTCCGGTGCAGGCAAACAGGGCATAAACCAATGAATACCAGCAATCTGGTTGCGGATCCCGCGAACCGCAACCGGAGGTCATGTCCGTGCCCAAGCTGCGCAGCACCGCCGCCGTGTTCACCACGATGTCGGCGCTCGCCGCGACCTCGATCCTCAGCGGCCCGTCCGCCGCCGAGCCCTTCTCGACGGCCCCGTGCGCCCTGCACCGCACCGAGGTCCACCATTCGGAGGGCGTGGACGCCTGGAACACCTCGTACACCCGTCCGACCGGCACGCTCGACGCCGTGCTGGTCTTCCTGTCCTTCCCGGACGCCGCCCCGCGCACCACCCCCGCCGAACTGACGGCCGACCACTTCCCGGCCACCAGCACCTTCTACGCGCAGTCCTCCTACGGCAGGTTCACACTGCGCCCGCACCCGCTGAAGCACTGGCTGCGCATGCCGCGCCCGTCGTCGTCGTACGCCATAAGGCGGGACTGGAGCGCCGAGGACCGGGCCGCCTACCTGCGGGACGCGTTCGCCGTGGCGGACAAGGAGGTCGACTTCTCGCGCTACCGGGTCGTGTACTTCGTCGCCGACCCGGACGCGCCCGGGGTGGACTCGGACGCCACCAAGGTGGTGAACCTCGACTCGCCGCAGCGCCTGGACGGCACCGATGTCCGCCGGGTCGTCACGGTGTTCGAGCACCACCCGCCGGACCGGCTCGTCCTCGCCCACGAGACCGGCCACGTCTTCGACCTGCCCGACCTCTACCACCGCCCGGTCGACGGCAAGGGCGACTGGGACACCTACGTCGGCGACTGGGACCTGATGGGCAGCCAGTTCGGCCTCTCGCCGGACCTGTTCGGCTGGCACAAGTGGAAGCTCGGCTGGCTGGATCCGCGCCAGGTGACGTGCGTACGGGGGGCCACGCCGACCCGCCTCACCCTGGAGCCGCTCGCCGCCGGGCCGGGGGTGCCGGTGCAGGGCACGGGGGGCGCGCCGGCCTTCGGTCTCGGCCACGGCACCAAGCTGGCCGTCGTCCGCACGGGCCCGGACAGCGTCCTCGCCTTCGAGGCGCGCGGCGCGGCCGGCGGGGACCACGCGTCCTGCCGGCAGGGGATCCTGGTCTACCGGGTGCGCGGCGGATCCGCGTCCGGCGACGGCCCGGTCCAGGTCGTGGACGCCCACCCGCACACCGAGGCGTGCTGGGAGAACTCGGTCTACCCGCCCCTCGCCGACGCACCGGTCTCCCTCGGGGAGAGCTTCACCGTGCCCGGGGAGGGCGTGAAGGTGGAGGCGGAGGGGCGTACGGCGTCGGGGGCGTGGACGGTGAAGATCACCCCGGGCGCCGACGGCTGACCTCCCGGCCGAGGCCGGACGCTGAGGACCGACGCCCGCCACCGCCCCTCGGCGGCCCGACGCCCACGGTGCCGTCGCACGGCCGTCGCCCACGGTGCCGTCGCACGACCGTCGCCCACGGTGCCGTCACACGGCCGTCGCCCACGGTGCCGTCACACGGCCGTCGCCCACGGTGTCGGCCGGCTGGGGGTGCGGGTGGCGAGCCCCGCGACGCGCGGCGAAGCCGCACGGAAACAGAGATGGCGACCCCTGTCCGCGCTTTCGCGTGAACGTGGATCGCCATCGTCATCGTGCGCCGCCAGGGACTCGAACCCCGGACCCGCTGATTAAGAGTCAGCTGCTCTAACCAACTGAGCTAGCGGCGCCTGCTGACGTCGTAGACCTTAGCATCCTGGTCGGCGGGAGGAAAAATCGAAATCCGTACGGCTGCCCGGGCGGCCCGGACGGCCGCCCAGAGCATGACCTCGGGGCCGGGCAGCCACGGGTGCCGGGTGTCGGGCGCGACCAGCCAGCGGGCGCCGCCGGGGCTGTCGGCGCCGGCGTCGTCGCCGGCCAGGGGCGGGACGGTCACGGCGTCCCCCGTGCCGTGGCACAGCAGTGGCGGCACCTCCTGCGCCCGCTGGCTCCCCCACTCCTCCCAGCCCAGCAGCGAGGGCAGCCGCTGGGCCGTGCCCGGGGCGGCGAAGAACAGCGTCCGGCCCCGGAAGACCGCGACCGGGCCGGATCCCGCCCCCTCGCCCCACAGCCGGTCCAGCATCCTGCGACCGAACACCGCCGGGGCGCTCACCACGTCGAAGACGGTGCCGCAGGGCAGGACGACCGGGGCGTCCGGGCGCTCCCGCCACAGGGCGAGGGTGCTCCGGGGGTGCGTTCCCGCCGAGGCGAGCCAGGCGACGCCGTCGGAGCTGGCACAGGTGACGTTCGGGGCGCTGCTCATGACATCTACATGTACAGGCGGTGAGCGGACCGTTCCCCTGAGTTGCGCAAACGCGGGACAGGAGCGGGCGACGAGGAGTATCTTGCCCGCCTGGCATATGCCCCGGGCTGGCGCACGGCGCTACAGCGGGTCGGCGGACGTCCGCCCCTCCCCCTCGCCGCGCAGCAGGTCCCGCCCGAACTCGACCATCTTCTTCGCGTAGTCCTCGGTCCACTCCGCCCGGTCGGCGATGTCCGCCGGGGTGAGCCGGTCGAACCGGCGCGGGTCGGCCAGTTGGGCCGCCGCCATGGCCTGGTACTCCACGGCGCGGTCGGCCGCCGCGCGGAACGCCTGGGACAGCTCCGTCGCCCGGGCCAGCAGCTCCCGCGGGTCCTCGACCGACTCCAGGTCGAAGAAGTGCTCGGGATCGGAGGCCGCTTCCGCGGGCTCGAAGAGCAGGGGCGCGGGGCGTAGCCGCGGCTGGTCACGACGCGGCGTGGGCTCCGCCATGTCTTCATTCCTCCTCGTACGGTTCGCCGGCACCGCTTTCGGGCGGGCCACCGTCCATTGTCCCGCGCCCGCGCAAGGGGACGTACGGCCGAAGCGGGCAAGGGGACGTACGGCCCGAAGCGGGCGGCCGGGCCGAAGCAGGCGGGCCGGGGCCGAAGCGGCGGGCCGGGACGGGCGGCCCGGCCGGGACGGGTGGCGCGGGACCGGGACGAGCGGCCCGGGGCCGAGGGGAGCGCGGAGCCGAGGGGAGCCCGGGGCCGAGGCGAGCCCGGGGCCGAGGGGCGCCCGGTCTACGCCTGCACCAGGGGCTCGCGGGTGAACAGGGACCCCAGCGTGGGCGCGTTCACCCGCCGGTCGGCGAGCCTGAGCCCCTCCCACACCGTGACCTGGTTGGCCGTGAGCACCGGCTTGGACAGCGCCTTCTCCAGCAGCCCGAGGTGCGCGGCCGTGTGCAGCGCCGTGTCCGGCAGCAGCACGGCCTGTGCGTCGGAGGCGTCCGCGGCCCGGGCCAGCGCCAGCACCTCCTCCTCCCCCCAGGTGCCGACCTCGGCCGCGGTGACGATCCCGGAGGACCGGGTGCCGGCCACCTCCAGGCCGCCGGCCCGCAGGAAGTCGGCGAACAGCGCGGCGACGTCCTCGGGGTAGGTGGCGCCGACGGCGACCCGCCGTACGCCCAGCTCCCGGGCCGCGTGGACGAAGGCGAAGGAGGTCGAGGAGGCCGGCATCCCGGCCAGCCGGGCCAGGGTCCGCACCTGCTCCTGCGCGCCCTCCCAGCCGTGCACGAAGCCGCCGCTGGTGCACGCCCACACCACCGTGTCGGCCCCGGTCAGCCGCAGTCCCTCCACACCCGCGGCGAGCCGCTCGGCCGAGCCCATCTCGCGCAGCGCGTCCACCCGGTGCGCGTCCTCGCCGATGTCGGTGTGGATCAGGTCCAGTCGGATGTCACTGCCCAGGAGCTGCTCGATGCGCGGATAGTCGTCCTCGGCGGAGTGGCCCGGGTAGAGGAATCCGAGTGCGGTCATGTCCAGCCTTCCTGCTGTTCTTCGGGCAGTACGGGCCGTACCCGCGCGGCATCGTCCAGCAGCGCCTGATAGGGCCCCACGGCCCGGGTACCCAGCCGGCGCAGCGCCGCCCACATCGTGACCTGGTTGGCCGAGAGCACCGGCATCCGCAGCTCGGCCTCCAGCTGCGGGATGACGTCGTAGGTGGGGAGGTTGGTGCAGGACAGGAAGAGCGCGTCGGCGGTGCCCGGCCGGGCCGCGCGGCGCGCCATGGCGACGACGTCCCGGTACGGCACCCGCCAGATGTGGCGGGTCAGTCCCATCCAGGCGCAGCCGGTGACCCGGGCGCCGGCCTCGGCGATGTACTCCTGGAGCGCCCGGGTGACGGACACGGTGTACGGGGTGACCAGCGCGACCCGCCGGGCGCCCAGCTCCGCCAGCGCCTCCAGCAGCGCTCCCGAGGTGGTCAGCGCGGGCAGGGCGCCGGCCAGGCTGAGCGCCGCGCACATGGCGCGCTCGCCGGCGACGCCGTCGACGAAGCTGCCGGAGGTGCAGGCGTAGGCGACGACCTGGGGGGAGACGGCGGTCAGGGCCCGGACCGCCTCGCCGAGGGTCTCGTGCTCACTGACCAGCCGGGCCAGGTCCAGGCTCACCTCGACCGGCACGAACGGGGTCCGGGTCAGATGCAGGGAGACGTCGTCGGGCACCCAGCGCCACAGCTCGCGGTCCAGGGCGAAGTCGAAGGGAGCCACCACGCCGACACCGCGCTGGGGGCGGGGACCGCCGAGAAAGGAGACGTCCATGGCTGGCACCGGCCTCACGCTGGGAGACGAGTGGGCAACGGATCGTGGGTACGCCCGTGTTGACGAAGGTAGGTTCGGGTGCGAGCGTGGTCAATCCGCGCATGTCAGACGCCGGGAGTCGCCCCGCATGACGCCGACACCGCCCACTGTCCTGGTCCTCGACGCCGATCCGCCGCCCCGGCTCGGCCGGCTCACCGGCCGTGCGCGGATCGTGCGCACGGACGCGGCGCACCTGGCCGAACGGCTGCCCACCGCGGACGTGCTGCTGGTGTGGGACTTCACCTCGCACGCGGTGCGCCGGGCGTGGCCGGGCGGCGGGCCGAGGCCGCGCTGGGTGCACACGGCGAGCGCGGGCGTGGACCATCTGATGTGCCCGGAGCTGGCCGCCTCGGACACGGTGGTCACCAACGCGCGCGGCATCTTCGACCAGCCGATCGCCGAGTACGTCGCGGCCCTCGTGCTGGCCGTCGCCAAGGACCTGCCGCGCACGCTGGAGTACCAGCGGGAGCGGAGCTGGCGGCACCGGGAGACCCGCCGGGTGGCGGGCACGCGCGCGTGCGTGGTCGGCTCGGGTCCGATCGGCCGGGCGATCGTCCGGGCGCTGAAGGCGCTGGGCGTGACGACGGCGCTGGTCGGGCGGGTGTCGCGGACCGGGGTGCACGGGCCGGCCGACCTGGACCGGCTGATCTCCCGCGCGGACTGGGTGATCGCGGCGGCGCCGCTGACCGAGCAGACGTACCGCATGTTCGACAGCCACCGGTTCGGCGTGATGCAGCCGTCGGCGTTCTTCGTGAACGTCGGCCGGGGCGGCCTGGTCGACGAGGAGGCCCTCGCCCTGGCGCTGACCCGGCGCTGGATCGCGGGTGCGGCCCTGGACGTGTTCGACGCCGAACCCCTGCCGGCCGACAGCCCGTTGTGGGCGCTGCCCGATCTGATCGTGTCCCCGCACATGAGCGGGGACACGGTCGGCTGGCGGGACGAACTGGGCGCTCAGTTCGTGGAGTTGTACGAGCGGTGGGCGGTGGGCAGGTCTCTGCCGAACGTGGTCGACAAGACACGTGGATACGTACCCGGTCACTGACCCCTGGAGGGTGCATGCAGCTCACCGACCTGACCGCCGGCCGGCTCCTCGACGGTTACCGCAAGGGCGAGTTCAGCCCGGTGGAGGTGACCGAGCAGGCGCTGGAGCGGGCTCGGGAGAGCCGGCCGGAGGTGAACGCGTTCGTGCGGCTCACCGAGGAGGACGCGCTCGCCCGGGCCCGGGAGTCGCAGGCGCGCTGGCGGCGCGGTGAGCCGGCCGGACTGGTCGACGGGGTGCCGGTGACGGTCAAGGACATCCTGCTGCTGCGCGGCCACCCCACCCTGCGCGGCTCCACCACCGTTTCCGAGCAGGGCGACTGGGACGAGGACGCGCCCCCGGTGGCCCGGCTGCGCGAGCACGGGGCGGTGTTCCTCGGCAAGACGACGACGCCCGAGTACGGCTGGAAGGGCGTCACCGACTCCCCGCTGACCGGCGTCACCCGCAACCCGCACGACCCCACCCGTACCGCGGGCGGCTCCAGCGGCGGCAGCGCGGCGGCCGTGGCCCTCGGCGCGGGCCCGCTGTCGCTGGGCACGGACGGCGGCGGCAGCATCCGCATCCCGGCGGCGTTCTGCGGGGTGTTCGGGCTGAAGCCGACGTACGGCAGGGTGCCGCTGTATCCGGCGAGCGCGTTCGGCACGCTGTCGCACACGGGCCCGATGACCCGGGACGCGGCGGACGCCGCTCTGCTGCTGGACGTGATCGGCACGCCCGACCCGCGGGACTGGTCGGCGCTGCCGGCCGCGCCTGGCTCCTTCACCGAGGCGTTGCGGGGCGGGGTGCGGGGGCTGCGGGTGGCGTACTCGCCGTCGCTCGGCGGCCAGGTGGCGGTCCGGCCGGCGGTGGCCGCGGCGGTACGGCGGGCGGTGACCGCCCTCGCCGGTCTCGGGGCCTACGTCGAGGAGGCCGACCCCGACTTCAGCGACCCGGTGGAGGCGTTCCACACCCTGTGGTTCACCGGCGCGGCCCGGCTGACCCAGGGCTTCCCGGCGCACCGCCGGCAGCGGCTGGATCCGGGTCTGCGGGAGATCTGCGCGCAGGGCGCCCGGATGAGCGCGCTGGACTACCTGGCCGCGGTGGACGTCCGGATGCGCCTCGGGCGGCGGATGGGACTCTTCCACGAGCGGTACGACCTGCTGGTGACGCCGACGGTGCCGGTGACGGCGTTCGAGGCGGGCCGGGAGGTGCCGGCGGGGTCCGCGCACCGGCGCTGGACGGGGTGGACGCCGTTCACGTACCCCTTCAACCTGACCCAGCAGCCGGCGGCGAGCGTCCCCGTGGGGCTGGACGGGGAGGGGCTGCCGGTGGGCATGCAGATCGTCGCCGCCCGGCACCGGGACGACCTGGTGCTGCGGGCGGCGCACGCCCTGTACGAGACCGGCCTGCCCCTGACCGGGACGGTCAGGCCCGCCGGAAGCTGAGCCGCTCGCCCGCCGCCCCCGTCCGCCACAGGTCGTTGCACGCCTCGGCCATCCGGTCGAGGCCGTCGGTGACCTGACCCCAGACGATGCCCGGCACCCAGCCGACGTCGCCGTTGAGGAGCAGGTTGTTGCGCTCGTAGAACAGGGCGAGGTCGACCACCGTGGCGCTCGGGCGGACCTCGCGGTCGTAGCCGTAGGCGGGTGAGCCCAGTTCGGTGCCGGTGAAGGAGAAGTAACAGAGATCGCCGGGAATCGGAGTGACCGTCGGGTTCTCCAGTGGGGGTTCCGTGGAGGCGAACGGCGGGAAGAGGGCGTAGATCTCGTTGCGCGCGTACTTGGCGTGGTAGACGTCCCCCGAGAGCGGCAGTGCCTCCCACACTGCCGCGCAGGTCAGGGGCGCGCGGTCGTCCAGCAGTCGTACCGTGCAGTGCGCGTCCCGCAGTTCGAGCGAGACGGTGACGAATCGATCGGCCATGACAACCAGGGTGCATAGCCCGGATGCGCTTGGGTAGCCGCGCGGCCATGGCTCCACCACTTGGGAACGACCTGCACACGGTACGGACGGAACACAGACACACCCGGCGCTCGCTGCTCGCGGGTCTCGCCGCGTTCGGCGCCGCGGGCGCGCTGGGCGCCACGGGCTGCACGCGGGTGGCGTCGTCCGGCAAGAACGGCGGCGACCTGCTGGACCGGCTGCGTGCCCAGGGTGTCGTACGCCTCGGGATCGCAGGTGAGATTCCCTTCGGCTACATCGACAGGGACGGGAACCTGACCGGGGAGGCGCCCGAGCTGGCGAGGGTGATCTTCAAGCGGCTGGGGGTGGACCGGGTCCAGCCGGTGCCGACCGAGTTCGGCTCGCTGATCCCGGGCCTGAACGCGCAGCAGTTCGACGTGGTGGCAGCGGGGATGTACGTCACCCCGGACCGCTGCGAGCAGGTGATCTTCGCGGATCCCGACTACCGGATGCCCGACGCCTTCGTCGTCCGCAAGGGCAACCCGCTGGGGCTGCACACCTACGCGGACGCGCTACGCCGGCACGCCAAGATCGCCACCGGTACGGGGTACGCGCAGATCCAGCACGCCGTGGAGGCGGGCTTCAAGGAGAGCGACCTCGTCATCGTCCCCGACCAGGTCGCCGGGCTGAACGCGGTGGAGTCGGGGCGGGTCGACCTGTTCACGGGCACCGCCGTCACCGTCCGGCTCGTCGCGCGGGGTTCCGCCAAGGCCGAGTCGACCAAGCCGTTCGTGGCGCTCGTCGACGGCAAACCGAAGGCGGACGGCGGCGCGTTCGCGTTCCGGCCGACGGAGACCCGGCTCAGGGACGCCTTCAACGCCGAGCTGCACAAGCTGCGCCGCAGCGGGGAGCTGTACCGGATCGTCCGGCCCTTCGGTTTCACCCGGGCCGAGATGACGACCCTGACCGCGAAGGAGTTGTGCGGCTCATGACCCGGGGACTCTGGGCCCATGTCCTGCAGGGCATAGGCACCACACTCCAACTACTGGTGTACAGCGCGCTGCTCGCCGTCGCCGTGTCCTTCGTCGCCGGTGCCGCGCGCACCCACCGGTCCCGGCTGGTCCGCTTCGTCGCGGCCTTCTACACCGAGGTGTTCCGCGGCATCTCGGCGCTGGTGATGATCTTCTGGGTGTTCTTCGTGCTGCCGGTCGCCTTCGGCTGGCAGCTGGTGCCGATGTGGGCCGGCACGCTCGCGCTGGGCCTCACCTACGGTGCCTACGGCGCGGAGATCGTGCGCGGCGCCCTGAAGGCGGTGGACCCGGCACAGCGGGAGGGCGGCATCGCGCTCGGCTTCTCGCCCTTCCAGCGGCTGCGGCTGATCCTGCTGCCGCAGGCGGTGCCGGAGATGATCCCGTCCTTCTCGAACCTGCTGGTGGAGCTGCTCAAGGGCACCGCGCTGGTGTCCATCACGGGCATGGGTGACCTGGCGTTCAGCGGCAACCTGGTGCGCCTGGCCCTCCAGAAGAGCGGCGAGATCTACTCGTACCTGCTGCTGATCTATTTCGTGATCGCGTTCGCGCTCACCCGCGGCATGCGGGGCCTGGAGCGCCGGCTGAAGGCAGGGGTGGCCCGATGACCTGGGACTGGGGAGCCGTCACCGACTTCATGCCCTACTTCTGGAAGGGCCTGGTCGTCACCCTGGAGGCGCTGGCCCTGGGGTCGCTGATCGCGTTCGCGCTGGGACTGGTGTGGACCCTGCTGATGCGCGCACCCACCCGGTGGGTGCGCTGGCCGGTGGGGGTCTTCACGGAGTTCGTGCGGGACACCCCGCTGCTGGTGCAGCTGTTCTTCCTGTTCTACGTGCTGCCCGAGGCGGGGGTGACCCTGTCCCCGCTGGCCACCGGTGTCATCGGGCTCGGGCTGCACTACTCGACGTACACGATGCAGGTCTACCGGGCCGGTATAGAGGCGGTGCCGGCGGGCCAGTGGGAGGCCGCAACCGCGCTGAGCCTGCCGACGGGGCGCACCTGGACGGCGGTGATCCTGCCGCAGGCGCTGCGCCGGGTGGTGCCGCCGCTCGGCAACTACGTCATCTCGATGCTGAAGGACACGCCGTTGCTGATGACGATCGGCGTGCTGGAGATGCTGGGCCGCGCGCGGCTCGTCTCCCAGCAGCACTTCCAGTTCACCGAGCCCCTGACGGTGATCGGGGTCGCCTTCATCGTCGTCTCGTACCTGGCCTCCCTTCTTCTGCGCACCCTGGAGCGACGTCTTGTCCGTTGAGACCAGCAAGCAGCCGGCCGTGTCCGGCACCGCTTCGCCGACCGAGCTGATACGCCTGGAGGGCGTGACCAAGCGGTTCGGCGACAACACCGTCCTCGACGGCCTCGACCTGTCGGTGGACACCGGCCGGCACGTCACCCTGATCGGGCCGTCCGGCTCCGGCAAGACCACGATCCTGCGGCTGCTGATGACCCTGGCCAAGCCGGACGCGGGCACGATCACCGTGGACGGGCAGCGGCTGTTCCCGGCGCCGGAGAAGGAGGTCCGGGAGGTCCGCAAGAAGATCGGGATGGTGTTCCAGCAGTTCAACCTGTTCCCGAACATGTCGGTGCTGCGCAACCTCACCGAGGCCCCGGTGCGCGTGCTCGGCCTGTCGAAGGACGAGGCGGAGGAGCGGGCCCGGGAGCTGCTGGACCTGGTGGGCCTGGCCGACAAGTGCGACGCCCGGCCGACCCGGCTGTCCGGCGGCCAGCAGCAGCGGGTGGCCGTCGCCCGGGCGCTGGCGATGCGGCCCCAGGTGCTGCTGCTGGACGAGGTGACCTCCGCGCTCGACCCGGAGCTGGTCGCCGGCGTGCTGGACCTGCTCCGGGACATCGCGCGCAGCACCGACATCACGATGCTGTGCGTGACCCACGAGATGGGTTTCGCCCGGGACATCTCCGACCAGGTGCTGATGTTCGACGCGGGACGGGTCATCGAGGCGGGGCCGCCGGAGAAGATCTTCGGTGATCCGGAGCAGGAGCGCACCCGGGACTTCATCAGCGCCGTGCTGTGATCGCTCCGGCGGGCCGGAGGGGAAGGGCCGAGGTCCGGCCGCTGGCTCATGCCTCTGGCATGTGCCAGCGGATCTCCGCCGCAGTTGGGGGCCGAGTGCGCGGTGCGTAATCTCGCCTTCCCCCTGCCTCCGGCACCTTCCCGGCGGCTATCGTGGAGAGGATCCGCCGACCCGGATCGCGGCCGAGGGGGACCTGCATGAGGATCGAGCCGACCGCCCCGTACCACTCCGCCCAGGACGCGCTGCGCGTGCTGGAGACCGTGGCCCGGCACTCCGCCGGCGTCACCGTCACCGAGCTGGCCCGCCGTACCGGTCTCGGCCCCGAGCGCCTCACCGCCCTGCTGCTGATGCTGCGCCGCGAGGGCTACGTCGAGCAGATTACCGACGGGGCGTACGTCACCGGCGACACCCTGCGCCGGCTCACCTCGGCGCACGACCGGGAGCGGGCGCTGCGCGACAAGCTCCAGCAGACCCTGGACCGGCTGCGCGACTCCGTCGGCGCGGCCGTCTACATGAGCCGGTACGTCGACGGCGAGGTCCGGGTCACCCAGTACGCCGCCGGTCCGGCCACCCCGGCGGTCAACGAGTGGGTGGACTTCCGCTGCTCCGCCCACGCCACGGCGGTCGGCAAGAGCCTGCTGACCCAGCTGGACCACAACGGCCGCCGCGACCACCTCGCCCGGCACAAGATGGCCCGCCTCACCTCGCGCACCATCACCAGCGACAAGCTGCTGCTGTCCCGCCTGGAGTCGCAGCCGCCGACGGTGCCGGTGCTCGACCTGCAGGAGTACGCGGTGGGTACCGTCTGCGCGGCCGTACCGATCACCGCGGGCTCCTCGGTCGGCTGCCTCGCCCTGTCCCTGCCGGTGGCGGACGCGCACCGGCTGAAGCAGGCCGCGGACACGCTGAACCGCAGCGCGGCGCCGGTCCTGCTGTCGCTGACGCTGTAGGCGCCACCCGGAGGGTGGTCACGAGCACCCCGTGGGACCAGGTAGTATTTTCTTCGTCGCCAGCCGCGGAAGCGAAAAGCCGCGGTCGGCGAGAGTCATGCGCCGCTAGCTCAGTTGGTTAGAGCAGCTGACTCTTAATCAGCGGGTCCGGGGTTCGAGTCCCTGGCGGCGCACGTGATCGAAGGGCCTCCTCGCCTCAGCGAGGGGGCCCTTCGGCGTCCCCGGGGGTCAGCCTCCGGTACCCCTCCTCCCCCGGTGGCCGCCACCACACCGGGTCCGCGCACGCGATGCCCTCCCGCCGCAGCCGTGCCCGCTCGATCTTGTTCGTCGCCGTCACCGGCATGCGTTCCACCACCCGCACGAACCGGGGCGCCATCTTCGTCCCCAGATCCGGCTGGGCCCGCAGGAACGCGGCGAACTCGGCCGGGTCGAAGCTCCCGGCGACGGTGGCCATGACCTGGTCGCCGGTGACCGGGTCCGGCACCCCGTAGACGGCGACGGCGTCCGCGCCCGGGTACCGGGCGACGATGTTCTCGATCATCGCGGCGGCCAGGTTCTCGCCGTCGACGCGGATCCGGTCGTCCGCGCGGCCGGCGAAGTAGAGGTAGCCGCCGGTGTCGCGGTAGAAGAGGTCGCCCGTCCAGTACGCCCCCGCCCGGCGCCGTTCCGCCTCGGCGGCCGGGTTGCGCCAGTAGCCCTCGAAGGGGTTCGGGCCGCGGTTGACCAGTTCCCCGATCGCCTCCCGGCCGTTCAGCAGCCGTCCGGCGCCGTCGAAGCGGGCCCGCGGGCACTCCCGGCCGGTGGCCGGGTCCAGCACCGCGAGACCGGGCCCGGCCGGACCCACCGCACCCGGAGGCGTCCCGGGCGTCCACCGGACGGCCGCCCCGCCCTCGGAGGAGCCGTACCCCTCCTCCAGCCGCACCCCGAACCGCCGCTCGAACGCCGCCGCGTCCGCCGCGCCGGCCTCCGTCCCGAAGCCGAGGCGCAGCGGATTGTCCTGGTCGTCGGGGCGTGGCTCGGTGGCCAGGACGTACTGCACGGCCCGGCCCACGTAGGTGAAGTAGGTCGCGCCGTAGCGGCGTACGTCGGGCAGGAAGCCGGAGGCCGAGAAGCGCCGGCGCAGTGCCACCCCGGCGCCGGCCGCCAGCGCCGGCGCCCAGCCGGCGATGACCGCGTTGCCGTGGAACATCGGCATGCAGACGTAGTGCACGTCGTCCGCGCCCGTCCCGAACTGCCGGACGAGGGCCTGCCCGGCCGCCGCCAGCCGGCCCTGGGAGCAGAGCGCGGCCTTGGGGGCGCCGGTGGACCCGGAGGTGAAGTACAGCAGCAGCCGGTCGGCCGGGGCCGCCCGGGACGGGTCGGGCACGGCGCCGGAGTAGGGCGCGAGGAGGGTGCCGTACTCCGGGGTGTCCGTGACGAGCAGCCGCACGCCGGGCAGGGCGAGCCCGGTCAGCAGCGGCAGGTGGGCCCGCTCGGTGACAAGGACGGGGCATTCGGTGTGCCGGATGTCCCGGGCCAGTTCGGGGCCCCGGCGGGTGGGGTTGATCCCGGCGACGGCCGCGCCGGCGAGGGCCGCGGCGCCGAGCCAGAGCGGGAACTCCTCGGTGTTGTCGAGGAGCACCCCTACGTGCGGTACGGCGCCGGGCGGGAGCAGGTCGGTCAGCAGCGCGGCCCGGGCGGCGGCGCCGGCGGCCGCCTCGTGGTGCGTCAGCATCCGGTCCTCGCACCACAGCCCGGGCCGGTGGTCGTCCCAGCGTGCCGCGACCAGCGCGGCCACCGTGCGCGGTGTCGCCTCCATAAGTGTGCACGGTAACTGACGGTGCGTCAGATAGGGAGGGTCACGGCAGCAGGCCGTCCGACTCGGCGAAGATGCCGTGGGCGAGGATGATGAAGCCGACGCAGACGGCACCGGCCACGCCGAGGAAGAGCAGTCCGCAGCCCGCCTCGCCGACGAGCCTGCCGGGCGCCGGCGGCCGGGCGGTGGCCCGCTCGGGGCACTCCGGGAGGTAGCGCACGGTCGTGATGTCGCCCTCCAGGACGGTCGCCGGGCCGCCCTCCTCCTCGAAGCGGACGGTACGGCCGTCGCGGGCACAGAACTCGTAGACGTGGTGCAAGCTCGTGTGCACGGACGTGTCGCCGCCGCCCCCGCTGGTCGTCGTGTACGTGCGCAGGCAGCGCGCTTCGGCGGTCAGGCCGTGCGACCAGGTCCGGCCGATCCGGCGCGCGCGGCGGACCAGCCGGTACGCGGCGAACGCCAGAGCCGCGAGCACGAGCCCGGGCACGACGTAGAAGCAGAGCTCGATCATGAGGTCCCCCCGAGGTCCCACGCCCGCCCCGCTGGGCCGGCGTGCGAGGAACGTACCCGGCCGGCGGGGGGACCGACCTCAAGGGAAGCTCAGTATCAGAACCGGGACAGTTCGACCCACTCGTGCACGAGGTAGATCGCGCAGCCGGCGATCACCGTCAGCCAGACGGCCGCCGCGGCCACGTCCTTGCCGGGCTGCGGCTCGGCGGCGGTGGCCCGGTCCGGCTCGTGCGGGGCGTAGTGGACGCGGACCGAGTCGCCCACGGCGCGCTCCCGCGGGCCGCCGGCCTCCTTGAAGCGGACGGCGCCGCCGCTGAGGGTGGTGAAGTCGTACTCGTGCCACTGGACGCGCCGGACCGCGTTGTTGACCACCTGGGTGGTCACCCACGCCCGCACGACACGGGCCTGCGCGGTCAGCCCGCTCTCCCACGCCGAGCGCCGCTGCCGCGTCCGGCGGACGATGGCGAAGGCGGCCCAGGACAGGCCGGCGAGCAGGCCCAGCATGGATATGTCGAACAGGGCGTCCACAGCGCTGTACCCCCGTACGTCGGTTGCGGGATCCATACGTGCGCCGGCTGCCGGAAGACCCGGCACCGGCGCACGCGGACCCTACACCGAGGGGGTCAGAAGGTGACGTCCGAGCAGGCGTAGAACGCGTTGCCCGTGTCGGCGACCGTCCACACCGCGAGGATGACGTGGTGCCCGCTCAGGCCGGACGGCAGCGTGCCGCTGTGGCTGAGCGTGGCCGGCGGGCGCTGGCCGTTGTACGGCACCGTCAGGAACGGGGTGAGGTTGAGGTCCGAGCGGGAGAGGTTGTGGTTCTGGTTCCAGCCCGGCTTGGTCACGTAGTACCTGAAGTCCGTCGTGGCGTGCATGGCGGTGAACTGCCAGCGGAAGGTGTAGGACTGACCACCCGTCACCTTCGTGGTGGGCCATGCCGCGCCGGACGGCGTCTTGGGCGCGCTGAGCTGGGCGAACTGGCTCAGTCCGCCGTTGCAGATCTGACCGTCGGCGGGCCCGGCGGCCGGGAAGCCCTTGGGGCCCTCGACGCTCTGCGGTTCCCACTGGATCTGGCCGCAGTTCGCCACGGTGCCGTTCTGACAGAGCTTCTGCCTGCTGATGGGGAGGTCGGTGTAGCCGTGGCCGCTGGCGCCGCCGGTGGAGAGCGCGAACGCTCCGGCGGTGACCGCGCCCAGCACGACCGCGGACACTTTGGTCTTGGTGCGCATGCTGCCGCTCCTGGGGAGAACGTGGGGAGTTCGGTGAGCCGTGCAGGTAGGTCTAGACCAAGTCCCAGATTATTGCCGCGTGTTGAACATGTCCATACCAATCACGAGACTTGGACTAGACCGGCTCCCCACGGCCCGAGCAGAACGCCACCGTCAGGTCCCGGACCAGCACCTTGCGCTCGTAGTCGTCCAGTTCGACCAGGCCGCGCATGGTCAGCCGGGTGACCGTGTCCTCCACCGAGTCCACCACCGAGGTGAGCATGGTGGCCCGCTGCCGGGCGTCCAGCGCGGCGATCCGGCGCCGGTGCATGGCGCCGGCCACCTCGGGGGCGTAGTCCACCCGGACCGGCTGCACCGAGAACACCTCCAGGCCCACCGGCGCGGTCTCCGTCGCCACCAGCCGGGTCAGCGCGTCCCCCGCCGCCGTCGCCCCGCCCCGCGTCCCGCCCGCCGGCTCCACCGGCACCCTCGCCAGCGCCGCCTCCACGCACTCCCGCAGATACGTCTCGTGGTCCTCGACACCGAGCAGGGCCCGCGCGGTGTCCCGCACCCGCCACACCACCAGCAGCACCACCCGCAGCGCCATCCCGTCGGGATCCGCCGCAGGCATCGCCTCGCTGCGCCAGTGCCGCAGCCGCACGTCCGCCCGGCGGCGCAGCACCAGCGGATTCACCCACAGCAGCCCGGCGCGCCGGACCGTCCCCCGGTACCGCCCGAACAGGCCCAGCACCCAGGCCCGTCCGGTCCGCCCCCGGGCCAGCCCGCCGAAGCCGAACGCGCCGAGCAGGCCGGCTCCGGTGTACGCGGCCCACTGCGCGGGACCGAGGCCGCCGCCCGGGTGGGCGGGCAGCCCCAGCGCCTGGGCGGCGAGCGGCGGGAGCAGCCCCGCCCACCAGGTGGTGGCCAGGCAGCCGGTGAGCCCGCAGGCACCGGCGAGCAGCCCGGCCGCCCCCGGCAGCACCCGCGCGGGCCGTTCCACCAGCTCCGGGTCGACCTCCGGCAGCGGCCTGCGGCGCACCGCCACCGGCTGACGCTGCCGGGGCTGCTCGCCGGTGCCCTGCCGACGGGCCACCACGGCCGGCCTGAGCGGCACCTGTACCGGGTCGGGATCGTCCCGGAACAGCAGGTGGACGGGGATCTCGGTGGTGGCCTCGTTCTGGATCAGACGGGCCTGCCGGGTGCCGGTGCCGGCACCGGCACCGGCGCCGTCCGACTGCCCCTCGGATTCGGGCGGTGTGTGGGATGTGGTCGTACTCATGCGTGCTCCAGCCTCCGCGCCAGACGCGTCATGAACAGGGGTCGGATGGACGGGGACGGTCCGGGGCCGGACCGGGCGGCCGGCCCCGGAGCGGGATCAGGCGAACAGGCGGCGCCAGGTCTCCGGGCCGGGGTAGCCGTCCGCCGCGCCGCCCCGCCAGCCCTGGGTGCGCTGGAACGCCTCGACGGCCCGCCGGTCCGACTCGCCCCACACCGGCCCCGGCCCGTCCGCGTAGAACCGGCCGAACCCCTTCTTCACCAGCTGGGCGCCGAGCCGGGTGACGTGGTCGTTGACCGCGCCCGGCCGGAAGTACTGCCGGCCGGGGTAACCGGGCACCCCGTGCGAGGCGGGGCCGGCCGGGCCGATGGCCTTGCCCTGGCCCGTGGCCAGCAGGTCCCAGGTGCGCCGGCCGGGCAGCCCGTCGGCGTCGGCACCCGTCCAGCCCTGCGCCCGCTGGAACGCCTGGGTGGCGCGCCGGTCCGTCTCGCCCCAGACCGGCCCCGGGCCGTGGGGGTAGTAGGCGCCCGCACCCCTGGCGATCAGCATCTGGCCGAGCCGGGTCACGTGACTGTTGTCGGCGCCGGGGCCGAAGTAGGCGGCGCCGGGGTAGGGCTCCGACGCCTTCGCGCCGGCCGCGCTCTGGGGCAGGCCCTTGTACCGGTAGGGGACGTACTTGCTGGTGTTGCTCCAGTAGGGATAGGGGGTGGTCTGGCTGCGGGTGTGCGGGGGTGTCTGCTCGTAGACCTTGTAGTAGGTGTGCGTGTGGTCCGTCCAGCCACCGAAGATCACGACATGGGAGCCCTTCTCGGGGTTGTCGGGGTTGTGGTAGAGCAGGATGTCGCCGGGCTGCAGCTCCTCCTTGCCGATCTTCGTCCCGAACTGGTCGAGGCTGCCCGTCCACTCGTTGTTCGGCAGGCCCCAGGCCATCGAGACGTAGCCCGAGCAGTCCTGGCGGTAGCCGTCGGACCAGAACGCGGTCATGCTGTACGGCACTTTGGCGGCCACCCAGACCTTGGCCCGGTTGATGATGTCGGTCCGGGTGGTGGCGGGGATGGGGACGGCGGGGACCCCCACCGGCCCTCCGACGGGACCGTGCAGCGGGGCCTTCTTGCCCTGCGGGGTCTCGGGCTCGCCGTCGCCGGGCAGGGCCTGGCGGTGCGGGGAGTGGCCGGGGGTGACGGCGGCGGCCGGGGAGACCGTGCCGAGGGCGGCGGAGGCGGCGGCCAGGACCACCACCGTGCGGGCCGCACGGTGGCGGCCGGACAGCGGGCGAGGCGCCGGCCGCCGGCCGTGGACACATCCGGGACAGTCGCAGTCGCTCGCGGGGTCGACTTCCTCGAACACCGGAACGGTCATGCGATCTGCCTCACATTCAGGGGTGATTTGTCCGCGTGTGTGCACGTTGATCAGTTTCCCAACCGCGTTCGCAACGCGCATTTTGACGGTCCGAACGATGTACGCGGCCCCCGTCCGGCGGTCAGGACAGCCGGCGGTGGTCGGGAGCACCCCCGGAGGTCGGGTAGAGTTTTCTCTGTCAGCAGGCGCCGCTAGCTCAGTTGGTTAGAGCAGCTGACTCTTAATCAGCGGGTCCGGGGTTCGAGTCCCTGGCGGCGCACCGACCGGAAAGCCCCTCGCGGAAGCGGGGGGCTTTTCGTCTGCCCCTCCCCCGAATGGCCGGTTACCCTCTGGCCATGGCAGCCCGGGACCTTCAGGAGCGGATCAAGAAGCTGATCGTGGACCAGCGGCTGCCTTCGGGCGCCCCGCTGCCCACCGAGCCCGAGCTGATGCGGCTGCTGGGGGCCAGCCGGAACTCGGTGCGGGAATCCCTGAAGGCGCTCCAGGCGATGGGGATCGTGGAGATCCGGCACGGGTTCGGGACGTACGTCGGCTCGATGTCGTTCGCACCGATGATCGAGGGCCTGGCCTTCCGCACCGTCGCCGGCCACTGCCGTGGTGAGGACTCGCTGCTCCAGCTGCTGGAGCTGCGCGAGGCGATGGAGACCGGGCTGGTGTCCCGGCTGGCCGGGCGGCTGCCGGAGGCGGACCTCGTGGAGCTGGAGGCGCTCGTGCGGCGCATGGAGCGGGAGGCCGCCGAGGGGACCGGGCTCGCCGAGACCGACCGCGCCTTTCACGCCACCCTCTACCGGGGACTCGACAACGTACTGCTGGGCGAGGTGCTGGAGGCGTTCTGGGAAGCCTTCCACCGGGTGCAGCGGGACCTGGTGGACGCGCCGCAGGACCCTAGGGTCACCTGCCGCCAGCACCGGGAGATCCTGGACGCCGTCCGCTCCGGCGACTCCCTGCGGGCCGAGCGGGCCATAAGGGAGCACTTCGGCGGCGTCCGCACCCGGCTGACCCTGACCCGGCCGGCCGTGTCCCCCCGCTGACCCTGACCCGGCCGGCCGTGTCCCACCGCTGACCCTGACCCGGCCGGCCGTGTCCTACCGCTGACCCGCCGCTCGGACGCTCAGCCGGTCGTCCCCATGAGCGCGGACGCTCAGCCGGTCGTCCCCGTGAGCGCGGACGCTCAGCCGGTCGTCCCCGTGAGGTACGACGAGACGACCACGTTCGCCGTGTAGCTGCGGGTGGCCCGGTCGAAGGTGCCGCCGCAGGTGATCAGCCGGAGTTCGGCCCGGCCGGGCTCACGGGGGCCGTAGGCCAGCCGGGCGTCGAAGCCCTCGCGGGGCAGCACCCGCACGTCGTCGACGGTGAACTCGGCGACCTTCCCGTCCGCCCGGAACACCCGGACGCGCCGGCCCGGCTTGAGGGTGCTGAGCTGGTAGAACACGGCCGGCCGGGTCTCGGTGTCGACGTGCCCGACCAGCACGGCCGCCCCGGCGGCGCCGGGCCCCGGGCCGGCGCCGTACCAGCCGACGACGCCCGGCTGGTCGTAGGGCGGCGGGTCGACCGCGCCCTGGGCGTCCAGGCCGCGGGCCACCACCGGCGCCTGGATGCCCAGGGCGGGGATGTCGACGCGCTGGGGCACGGCGTCGCCGAGGGGGCGCTCCGCGCGCGGCAGCCCGGCGAGCCCGCCGACGGCGAGGACGTCGCCCGTGGCGGGGCGGGCCGGAGTGCCGCCGTCGGTCACCCCGCGGCCCCACAGCCACAGCCCGAACAGCAGCACCGCCCAGGCCAGGCCGGTGACCAGCCGCCCCGCGCCGCCGGTACGCCCCTGGTCGTCGTCGGACATCGGCGGTCAGCCGGTACCGCGGCTCCGGCGGGCGCGGAGCCCGACGGCGACCGCGGCGATCCCGGCGAGGGCCAGCCCGGTCACCGCCTGGCCGGTGTCGGGACCTGAGCCGCTGGTGGCCACCGTGGCGAAGTGCGCCGTGCCGCCGCCGCCCGCGGGGACCGGGGCGACCGGCGAGGCGGAGGAACCGAACGGGCCGACGGGCTCCGCCGGCCCTGCACCGTCCGTCCCGCCGACCGTGAGGGCACCGGTGATCGTCCGGTCCGAGCAGGTGACCTTCACCGTGTAGGCGCCCGGCTCCAGGTCGGTACGGACCCGGGTCTCGCCGCTCATCACGCCCTGGGCACGGTTCAGGATGCCCTCGGCGCCGGTCAGCCGGGCGTCGGACACGAAGGCGGACGAGGTGGCGGTGCCCTGCTCACCGGAGCAGCCGCCGACCCGCAGGGCGACGTCGGTGCCCGGTGCCGGGGAGGCGGGGGTCACGGTGACCGAGCCGCCGTCCGCCGCGTGGGCGGGAGCGGCCGCGCAGACCGCGGCGGCGGCGAGGGTTGCCGTACAGAGAGTGAGGCGTAGTGAGCCCATCGTGAACCTCCAGTTACCAGGAGGCTCCCCCGGCCGGGGCGCCCCCGCATCCTCGGGAGGCGCCCTGCTGCTCCGAACGGGTGACAGCGGGTTTCGGCCGGGCGGGACCGCGGCTCACAGCACCAGGTCGACCAGGTCCGCGATGGAGTCGACGACCTGCGAGGGCCGGAATGGGTAGCGGTCGACGTCCTTTGGCCCGGTGACGCCGCTGAGCACCAGGAAGGTGCGCATCCCGGCCTCCAGGCCGGCGAGCACGTCGGTGTCCATGCGGTCGCCGATCATCGCGGAGGTCTCGGAGTGGGCGCCGATCGCGTTCAGCCCGGCCCGCATCATCAGCGGGTTGGGCTTGCCGACGAAGTACGGCTTCTTGCCGGTGGCCGCGGTGATCAGGGCGGCGACCGATCCGGTGGCGGGCAGGTCGCCCTCGGTGGAGGGGCCGACGTTGTCGGGGTTGGTGGCGATGAACCGGGCCCCGCCGTTGATCAGCCGGACGGCCTTGGTCAGGGCCTCGAAGGAGTAGGTGCGGGTCTCGCCGAGGATGACGAAGTCGGGCTCGTGGTCGGTGAGGATGTAGCCGATGTCGTGCAGCGCGGTGGTCAGGCCGGCCTCGCCGATGACGTAGGCGCTGCCGCCGGGCCGCTGGTCGTTCAGGAACTGCGCGGTGGCCAGGGCCGAGGTCCAGATGTTGTCCACCGGCACGTCCAGTCCCATGCGCCGCAGCCGGGCGTGCAGGTCACGGGCGGTGTAGATGGAGTTGTTGGTGAGCACCAGGAAGGGCCGGCCGGACTCACGCAGCGCCTTCAGGAAGGCCTCGGCGCCCGGGATCGGCACTCCCTCGTGGATCAGGACGCCGTCCATGTCGGTGAGCCATGACTCGATGGGCTTGCGGTCTGCCATTGTCGTTGCGTCTCCTGGCGTATGTACGGGCGGGCAGCGGGGGCGCCGGAACCACGGCGTACCGACGCCCCCAGCCTAGTCAGGAGCGGCTGATCCTGACCCCGTCGATCACCCGCGGCCGGGCTTTCGGGAGGGGGTCAGCTGCCGGTGGCGGACTTCCAGTCCTCGACGTAGGAGGTCAGGTTCCGGTCGATGTCGTCCCAGTCGGGCTCGAAGACCTCGACGCCGTCCATCAGCCCGGCCAGCGCGATGGCGTCGGCGTCGGTGGCCTTGACGTCCTTGCGGGAGCTGAAGCCGCCGCCGATCTCACTGACCTCCTGCTGCTGCCTGCGCCCGAGCATGAAGTCGAGCAGCTTCCTGCCGTTCCCGCTGTGCGGGGCCCTGGTGACCAGGCCGGCCGCGTAGGGCAGGGCGAAGGTGCTGGGCCTGCCGCCGGGGCCGGCCGGGAACCAGATGCCGAGGCCGGGCATGGACTTGGTCTGGGCGTAGTTCATCTGCACGTCGCCGTTGGCGACGAGGAGTTCGCCCTTGTCGACCTTGGGGGCGAGCTTGCCGGTGGAGGCGGACGGGCCGACGTTGTTGGCCTGGAGCTTCTTCAGGTAGGCGAGGGCCTGGTCCTTGCCGCCGAAGTCGTGCATCGCCTTGACGAGCACCGCGGTGCCGTCGCCGGCCACGCCGGGCGTGGAGTACTGGAGCCTGTTCCGGTACTTCCCGTCGAGCAGTTCGTCCCAGGTCCTGGGCGCCTGCTTCAGCTCCTTCTTGTCGTAGACGAAGCCGAAGTAGTTGTCGACGACGGAGGTCCAGGTGCCGTCGGCGGCCTTGTCGGCCCCGCTGACCTGGTCGGCGCCCTGCGGGGCGTACTTCTGCAGCAGGCCCTTGCGGCCGGCCTGCTGGATGAAGGGCGGCAGGGTGACGAGCACGTCGGCCTGCGGGTTGCTCTTCTCGCGGACGGCGCGCTGCACCATCTCGCCGGAGCCGCCCTCGACGTACTCGACCTTGATGCCGGTCTGCTTCTCGAAGTCCGCGAAGACCTTGTCGTACCAGCCGTCGCCGTTCTCGCCCTTGAGGCCGTCGGCGCTGTAGACGGTGACGACGTCGGCGTCGGAGGCGGCGGAGGAGCCGCCGCAGGCGGACAGCGCGGGGGTGGCGAGGAGGGCGAGGGCTGCGGCGAGCGCGACGCGGTTTCTGGGCATGGCGAGGCCAACTCCTGGGCTCGGTAAGGGGGTGGGGAGGAGGGTCAGCGGTACGACGCCCGGGTGCGCACCCGGGAGACGGCGGACAGCACGAGCAGGGTCGCGGCCATGAGGACCACGGCGACGGCGGAACCGGTGAACAGGGCGCCCCGGTCGGTGGCCGCGTGGACGAGGACGGGCAGGGGCGTCCAGTCGGGCGGGTAGAGCATCATCGTGGCGCTCAGCTCGCCCATGGACAGGGCGAAGCAGAGGCCGGCGGCGGCGGTGAGGGAGGGCAGCAGCAGCGGCAGCCGTACCCGCAGCAGGACGTAGGAGGGCCGGGCGCCGAGGGAGGCGGCGGCCTGTTCGTAGGAGGGGTCCAGGCGGGTGAGGGCCGCCGACACCGACTGGTGGGCGAAGGCCGTGACCAGCACGGTGTGGGCGACGATCACGATCCACCGGGTGCCGTTGAGCAGCAGCGGCGGCTGCGAGTACGCCACCAGCACGGACAGGCCGACCACCACCGACGGCACGGCGAGCGGCAGCACGAACAGGGCGTCCAGCAGGCGCCGGTACCGCCCCCGCAGGGCCGCTCCGGCCAGCGCGGCCCAGGTGCCCGCGGTCAGTGCGAGCAGGCTGGCGGTGGCAGCCGTGACCAGGCTGGTGCCGAGGGCCTGGAGGGCCTCGCCCCGGGTGGCCGTGCGGAAGTTGGCGGCGGTCGGCCCCGAGGGCAGGACGCCGGACCAGTGGGTGGCGAAGGAGGCGCCGAGGAGGACCAGCAGGGGCAGCGCGAACAGCGGCAGGAACAGGACGAGGAAGACCGCCCACATGGCCCACCTGGCCTTGCGGCTATGCACCAGCACGACGGCTCACCACCCGGTACAGGCCGTACAGGCCCGTGGAGATCAGGACGTCGACGACGGCGACCGCGCAGGCGCCCGGGTAGTCGGACTCCAGGATCGCCTTGCCGTAGACGAGCATCGGCAGGGTGGTGACCCCCTTCGCGCCGGTGAACAGCACGATCCCGAACTCGTTGAGGCACAGCACCAGGACCAGGCTGCCGCCGGCCGCGAGGGCGGGCAGTGCCTCGGGCAGGATCACCTGCCGCACGATGCGGGGCGCCCGCGCCCCCAGGGAGCCGGCCGCCTCCAGCTGGGCGGTGTCGAGCTGCCCGAAGGCGGCGAGCAGCGGGCGCATCACGAACGGTGTGAAGTAGGTGATCTCCGCCAGCAGCACGCCCCAGGGCGTGGTGAGGAACCGCAAGGACCCGAGGATGCCGGTGGTGCCGTAGATGAACAGCAGCGCCAGCGTGATCAGGAAGGACGGGAAGGACAGGTACACGTCGATGAACCGCGCCACCGCCTTCGCCCCCGGGAACGGCACGAACGCGATGACCAGGGCCAGCAGGGAACCCAGGACCAGGCAGCCCGCGGTGGAGGCCAGGGCCAGCCAGACGGTGGTCCACAGGGCGTGCCGGAACGCCTCGGAGGCGAAGACGTCGGCGTAGGGCCGGAACGAGGTCCCCCCGGTGTCCGGCCGGAGGGACTGCCGGACGACGAGGGCCAGAGGGTAGAGGAAGAAGAGGCCGAGGGCGGCGACCGGGGGCAGGGCCCACAGCAGCGCCGTGCGGGAACGCGGGGCCGGGTCCGCGGTGCGGCTGTCGCCGCGGGGGCGGGTGCGGCCGGGCACGGCGCGCGCTCTGCCTACCGCCTCAGCCATGGCTCACCCCCGCGGGCAGCAGCACCGCGTCCTCGGCGGCGAAGTGCAGGGACACGGTGGCGCCGTGCGCCGGCGGGTCCTTCAGCTCCCGCACGTCCGCCATGACGGAGTGGCCGTCGACCTCGACGTACAGCCGGTGCGTGGCACCCCGCCACTGGATCTCGGTGACGGTGCCGGTGAGCCGGTTGGGGCCCTCCCCGAGGCCGACCAGATGCGGCCGTACGCACAGGGTGGCCCGCGCGCCCGCGGCCGCCTCCCCCGTGTCGACCTTCAGCTCGGTCGCCGCGAAACCGACGCCCGCCGGGCCGACGGTCACCGGCAGCAGGTTGGCGTTGCCGACGAAGGACGCCGTGAACTCGTTCGCCGGGGCCCGGTACAGCTGCCTCGGCGTGCCGCACGCCTGGAGCCGCGCCTTGTCCATGACCGCGATCCGGTCCGCCAGCGTCAGCGCCTCGACCTGGTCGTGGGTGACGTACAGCATGGACAGGTCGGGCAGTTCCCGGTGGAGACGGGCCAGTTCGGCGAGCATGCCGGAGCGCAGCTGCGCGTCCAGCGCGGACAGCGGTTCGTCCAGCAGCATGACGTCCGGCCTGATGGCCAGCGCCCGGGCGATGGCGACCCGCTGCTGCTGCCCCCCGGACAGCTCGCGCGGATGCCGGCGGGCGTGACCGGCCATGCCGGTCATCTCCATCGCCTCGGCGACCCGTTGCCGGATCTCGCCCTTGGGCACCTTGCGGGCCCGCAGTCCGAAGGCCACGTTCTGGTCGACCCGCAGGTGCGGGAAGAGCGCGTAGCTCTGCACGACCATTCCGATGCCCCGCCGGTACGGCGGCAGGTCCGTCACGTCCCGGCCGCCGAGGAGCACCCGCCCGGCCACGGGCCGTACGAACCCGGCGACCGCCCGCAGCGCGGTGGTCTTGCCGGAGCCCGACGGCCCGAGCAGCGCCATGACCTCGCCGGGCTCGACGGTCAGGTCGAGAGCGTCGAGGACGACGTTGCCGTCGTAGGCGACGGTGACGGAGTCGAAGCGGATGCCCATCTCACCGGTCTCCCGCGAGGAGTGCCGGCAGGTCGGCGACCGAGTCGAGCACACGGGTGGCGCCGGCGGCGGTGAACTCCGCGTCCGTGTGGGCGCCGGTGCGCACGCCGGCGACCAGGCCCGCTCCGGCGCGTACGCCGCTGAGCACGTCGTAGGAGGTGTCACCGGCCACGGCGACCTGGCGTACGTCCTCGGCCGCCTTCGTCCGCAGGAACGCCTCCAGCACCATGTCCGGGTACGGCCGTCCGCGCCCGCCGGCGTCGGCCGGGCACAGGGTGAGCGGCACGAGGTCGCGCCAGCCGAGGGCGGTCAGGATGGCGTCCTGGGTGACGCGGGCGAAGCCCGTGGTCAGCACGACGGTACGGCCGCCTGCGGTCAGCCGCTCGATGGTCTCGCGGGCCCCGGGGACCTCCGCGATCAGGCCGGCGTCGACGAGTTCGCCGTACGCCTTCTCGAAGGCGCCGTTGGCGCGCCGGGCGCGGTCCTCGTCGCCGAACAGGTGGCGGAAGACGGAGATCTTGGACTCGCCCATGGTGGCGCGGACGTAGGCGAGGTGCTCGGCGTGTCCGGGGGAGCCGGGCTCGACGCCCAGCTCGGTGGCCGCCGCCTCGAAGGCGCGCTCGACCAGTCCGCCGTCGGCGACGGTCGTGCCGGCCATGTCGAGGACGACGAGACGGATGTCCTGCGGGATGTCGGTCGGGTTGTCCATGGAGCTCACCAGCCCAGTTCGTTCGCGGTGGTCTCGGCTATCGCGGGGGAGCAGGTCATGCCGCGCCCGCCGGGCCCGGTGACCAGCCACACCCCCTCGTGCACCTGCTGGCGGTGCACCACCCGGCCGGGTTCGGTGCACTGCGCGTACACGCCCGCCCAGCGGTGCCGGATGCGCGGCAGCGGCCGGCCGAGGAGGGCTTCGACGACTCCGGTGAGGTGCTCGTACGGCTCCTCCACGGTGTCGAAGGCGAAGGGGTGCTCGTACTCGTGGGTGTCGCCGATGGTCAGGGCGCCGTCGGCGCGCTGCACCATGAGCAGCTGCATCCGGTGCGCGGCGGCCGTCCTGGACTGCGGCTGCCGGGCGTTCAGCTCGTCCAGCGCCGCAGAGGCGTAGGCCGGGTAGTAGCGGAAGCTGTCGGCGTCCGCGACCGAGGTGGTCAGCGGCTCGCCGAGCGGTTCGGTCTGCATCATCTGCAGCCGCACCCGGCGTACCGGGAGACCGGGTCCGGCCAGCTCGCGCACCAGCCCGCCGAGCCAGGCGCCGGTGCACAGGACGACGGCGTCGGCCCGGTGCACGTCCCCGTGGTCGTCGCGGACGGTGCCGGCGCCGGTCACCTCGCGCACCTCGCGGCCGGGCAGGAAGGTGTAGTCCGGCGACTTCAGCAGTTCCTCGCGCAGGGCCAGCTGGGCGGTACGGGGTTCCACGGCCGCGTCCCGCTCGCAGAACAGGGCCGCGTCGAAGTCACCGCGCAGGGCGGGGTTGAGCGCGCGGGCCTCGCCCGGGGTGAGGAGCTTGTAGCCGCGGGCGGCGGCGTCGGGGCGGGCCACCGCCGCCTCGGCGACGGCCAGCTCCAGGGGCCCGCGGAGCGGGGTGAGCGATCCGATGGCCCGGAACCCGAGAGCCGGGACCCGGCCGCCGATCTCCTCCCACAGCTCCCGCGCCCGCAGGGCGGCGTCCAGCTCTTCCCCACCGGCGCGCCCGCTGACCCAGATCTGTCCGAAGTTGCGCAGGGAGGCGCCGCGCGCCTCGGCCTCACGCTCGATCTGGACGACCTGGTGGCCGCGCTCCACTGCCTGCCAGGCGTGCATGGTGCCCACCACGCCGGCTCCGACGACTGTCACTTTCACGACGGCAACGCTCCTCGCGATCCGGGAACCGGAGACATCCGGCTGACAACGAGAGCGTGAACGACCCATCACGTTTGGGCTAGACCCGTTATCTTTCCGTTATATATAAACGGGCGAAACCGCCTCTCTCCGCACCCACCACCCCCTCGCATCACTCCTGAGAGGGGACTTTTCCTCCCGTGAGGTGGGTGGTGAAGGAGAACCGGTCCCCGCGGTACAGCGACCGCACCCGCTCCAGCGGGCGGCCCCCGGTGTCCCGGGAGACGCGGTGGATCAGCAGCATCGGCAGGGCGGGCGGAGTGCCGATGAGCAGCGCCTCACGGGGTGTGGCCAGCACCGTCTCCAGCCGCTCGTCGGCGTCGCCGAAGGCGATGCCCTGGTCCTCGAGGTAGGAGTAGAAGGAGGAGTCCGGGTCGAAGTCGGCGCCCAGCCGCGGCACCCGCTCCACGGAGACGTACGTGCTCTCCAGACCGACCCGCTCGTCGTCGGCGAGCAGCACCCGCTCCAGGTGCCAGACGGGTTCGCCCCGGGTGAGCCCGGTCTCGGCGGCGAGCGCGTCCGGGCACGGGAACCGGTCGAGGGTGACGAGCGTACGACCGGGTGTCCGGCCCTGCCGGCGCACGCCCTCGGTGTAGCTGGCCAGGGACAGCGGCTGCGCCAGCTTGGGCCCGGCGACGACCGTCCCCCGGCCCCGGCGCCGCAGCCGCCCCTCCAGCACCAGCTCCCGTACGGCCTGCCGCACGGTCTCGCGCGCGACGTCGTAGCGCTCGGCCAGGTCCCGCTCGGTGGGGATGACGCTGTCCTCCCCCAGCTCCTCCAGCAGCGCGGCGATCCGTGCCTTCACCGCGTAGTACTTGGGGATGCGCCCGTGCTCGGGAATGCCGGAGCGGACGGGGGCGCCGGGGGCCTGGTCGTTCGGGTAGTCCACGCAGGGATCGTCGCAGACGGGACGGACGGACGGGGAGCGGGAGCCGGTTCAGCGGCGGCCGCGGGCCAGCAGGAACGCGCCCGCACCCACGGCGCACAGGGCACCGACGGCGACGAGCAGCCCGAGGGCGAGCCCCGGCCCGGTGCGCGCCAGTTCCCGCGCCTTGCTCGCGAGGGACAGCGACGAGTCGGGGACGCCGGTGCCGGTGGGTACGGCACTGCCGGGGGCCGAGGGCACCCCGGCGGCCTCCTGGGCGTCCTCGGGGGTCCGGGGACCGGGGGTGTCCGCCGTGCCCCGGGGGGCCGGGGAGGCGTGGGGGTCGTGCGGGACGCGGGGGTCCGGGGGATCGTTCGTGCCCTGCCCGTCACCCGTGGCCTGACCGTCCTGGGCCTCCTGCGCGTCCTGCGCGTCCTGCCGGGTGTCTTCGGTGCCCCCGTTGTCCTCGGTGTCCTCGGTGTCCTGGGCGTTCGGGGGGTCCTGGGTGTCCTCCTCCCCGGCGATGGCGAAGCGGTAGGCGTTCGACTCCCCCGCCCACTCCCCGTCCCCGCCCCGCCGCTGCACGGCGGCGACGTTGACGGTGACATGGTCGGGTACGGCGTCGGAGGTGAGCGCGAGCCGGACCCGGACACTGACGGTCTTGCCGGGCGGCACGGTGAACCCGGCGAAGCCGGAGCCGTCCAGCACACCGACCAGTTCCTGCTCGTCGGTGGTCTCGAAGGTCACCGGCCGGGCCCGGGGGCCGTCGTAGAAGTCCAGCTGGGGCTGGCCCGCCCGCAGGGCCCGCTTGTCGTCGACGAGAACCACGACCGGGTGGATGCCGGTACAGGTCGTGCGGGTGGTGTTGGTGAGGTCGATGTACCAGGTGCCGTATCCGCCGCCGGCCTCGTAGGAGCCGGGACCGCCCCGGATCCGCGTGGCCAGCGGGAAGGCCCGCGCGTCGGCGGCGGCGCAGGCGGCCTCGGCGACCGCGTGCGCGACCCCGGCCGGGAGGAGCGGGGTGACGGTGGTGGCGGTCGCGGTGGCGGTGGTGGCGGTCGCGGTTGTGGTTGCGGCGGTGATGGCGGTCGCGGTTGCGGCGGTGACGGCAGTCGCGGCGGTCGCGGCGGTCGCGGTTGCGGCGGTCGCGGTTGCGGCGGTGGTGATGGTGGCGGTGACGGTGGCGACGGTTGCGGCCAGACCGAGGGACAGGGACGTGCGCAGTCGCATGAACACATGACCATGCCGGAAACACCCGGGGGACCAGGGCCGCCACTCCGGGCACACCCGTGCGGTCCCCCCGATCAGCGCACGCCGAGCGGGTCAGGGGGCCGCACGCCCCGGCCGGCTCAGGGCCCGCATACGCCGGGCGGGTCGGGGGGCCGCATACGCCGGCCGGGCCAAGGGGCTGCACACCCCGGGCGGGTCAGGGGCCGCACACCCCCGCCGGGTCAGGGGGCCGCACACCCCGCCGGGCCTAGGAGCTGCACACCCCCGCCGGGTCAGGGGGCCGCACGCCCCGGGCGGGTCAGGGGCCGCACACGCGCTGTGCCTGCGAGGCCGTGGAGACGGTCTCCGCCTCGGCGTCCACGAGTGCCTGCCGCTGGGAGGCGTCCGGGTGCCCGCCGTCGGCGGTGACGCGGTCCAGGTCCTTCTTCAGCGCCTGGTAGTCGCGTTCCGCCCGCTCGGCCGCCGCCAGGGCCTTGTCGCACGCGCCCGCGGCGGTGACGGGCGTGGCGCGGGCTGCCGGGGCGAGCGCGAGGAGTACGGCGGTGCCGGCCGTGACCAGCGCGAGCGGGAGCGGCCGGGTCGGCGGCCACGACGGACGGGTGAACGTCATCGGCGGACCTCCGCGGCGGGCTTCCCGGTCAGGACGAGAGCCTGACCCACCGGCCGCTGTCACTCGTGCTGACGCATTCCTGGTAGGGGTTGGGATCCCCCTGGCGTTCCCGGCACTTCCACGTGGTTCCGGCCGCGCGGACGGACGCGCCGGTGGATCCCTGCCAGACCTCGGTGTACGCGGACGCCACCTGGAGGGCGGTCGCGCAGGACCCCTTCTCGGCGGCCCATACCGCGAGCCCGGACGCCTTGTCCGTGCCGCAGTACGCGGTGGGCTCCCGGTTCGTGTCCGTGTCCGTGCCCGGGTCCGCGAACGTGGTCGTGGGAACCGCGAGGCAGAACGCTAGGGCTCCCAGCAGGCCCGCGGCGGTTCTCGTCCTGGTCGAATGCACTTCGTGCCCTCCTAGCCGAGGGGGAGGGGATCAGGGTGCACCGAGTACCCCGGACTCCGGCGACACACGCCGGACGCATCCCCCGTCCGGTCCCCCACCGCCCGCCGACCGGCCGTCCGACGCACAGCCCCCGAAACGGGCACCTGTCCCCAGGCGCCGGACACCAGCCGGTGGACGCGGAACCCGGACACGGAGCGCCGGACGTCAGTCCGCCGACACTGGATTTGCGGCATCAGGCAGCAGACCTCGCAGAGCAGCCTTGGCCCCGGAACCCGGACACGGGCGCCGCACGCCAGTCCGCCGACACTGGATTTGCGGCATCAGGCAGCAGACCTCGCAGAGCAGCCCTGGCCCCGGAACCCGGACACGGGCGCCGCACGCCAGTCCGCCGACACTGG
>NZ_WWJT01000373.1 GCF_009865385.1 Streptomyces sp. SID486
TGGGGGGCGCCGAACCCGCCCTGGGCCGGTGGCTGCGCCGGCGGCGGCGGGGCACCGAAGCCGCCGGGCTGCGGCGGCTGCTCCTGCGGTGCTCCGAACCCGCCCTGCGGCGGCTGGTCCTGCGGTGCTCCGAACTCGCCCTGCGGCGGCTGGTCGGGCGGCTGAGTCATCAGCGCTGTTCCCCCTCGTTCACTGATTTTTAGCCACGCCCTGAGGTTCGTGACAGACCCAAGGTCGTTCTCAGACAGTTTTCAGACGGCTCTTTCTATCACCCGGCACCGACAGTCCACGGGCCCTCGTCCGCCGCTGTTCCCAAGGGAGAACCGGCCCGTGATGCCGCCGTTACGCGCCTTCACGCCCCCTTCACGCGGCGCGCGCACCGGCCTTGCACGCGGCCGGATCGCGTCGCCCACGCCTCCCCCGCACGACCGGGGCGCGCGCCCTCACCCCACGACGGCGCGCGCTCCCCCTGTCACGCGTCCTCGGCCAGCTCCAGCCAGCGCAGCTCCAGTTCCTCGCGCTCCCCGGCGAGGTCCCGCAGCTGGGCGTCCAGTTCGGCCACCTTCGCGAAGTCGGTGGCGTTGTCGGCGATCCGGGCGTGCAGCTTGGCCTCCTTCTCGGAGACCTTGTCCAACTGGCGCTCGATCTTCTGGAGTTCCTTCTTCGCGGCGCGCTGGTCGGCGGCGCTCTTCTCGGCGCCGGCCGGCTTGGGCGCCGCGGCGGCGGTCTTCTCCGCGACGGCCTCCTCCATGCGCTGACGCCGCTCCAGGTACTCGTCGATACCTCGGGGCAGCATCCGCAGGGCGCCGTCACCGAGGAGGGCGAACACCCGGTCCGTCGTACGCTCCACGAAGAACCGGTCGTGGGAGATGACGATCATCGAGCCGGGCCACCCGTCGAGAACGTCCTCCAGCTGGGTGAGGGTCTCGATGTCGAGGTCGTTGGTGGGCTCGTCCAGGAAGAGCACGTTGGGCTCGTCCATGAGCAGCCGCAGCAGCTGGAGCCGTCGCCGCTCACCGCCGGAGAGGTCCCCGACCGGGGTCCACTGCTTCTCCTTGTTGAAGCCGAACGTCTCGCACAGCTGCCCGGCCGTCATCTCGCGCCCCTTGCCGAGGTCGACGCGCTCGCGGACCTGCTGCACGGCCTCCAGGACCCGCAGGGCGGGGTCGAGTTCGGCGACCTCCTGGGAGAGGTAGGCGAGCTTGACGGTCCTGCCGACGGCGATACGGCCGGCCGCGGGCTGCTCCTCGCCCTCGGTGCGGGCCGCCTGCGCCATGGCGCGCAGCAGCGAGGTCTTGCCGGCGCCGTTCACGCCGACGAGGCCGATCCGGTCGCCCGGCCCGAGCTGCCAGGTGACGTGCTTCAGCAGCACCTTGGGGCCGGCCTGCACGGTGATGTCTTCCAGGTCGAAGACGGTCTTGCCGAGCCGCGAGGAGGCGAACTTCATCAGCTCGCTGCTGTCCCGGGGCGGCGGCACGTCCGCGATCAGCTCGTTGGCGGCCTCGACCCGGAAGCGCGGCTTGGACGTGCGCGCGGGGGCGCCGCGGCGCAGCCAGGCCAGCTCCTTGCGGACCAGGTTCTGCCGCTTGGCCTCCTCCGTGGCGGCGATCCGCTCGCGCTCCGCGCGGGCGAAGACGTAGTCCGAGTAGCCGCCCTCGTACTCGTACACGTCGCCGCGCTGCACGTCCCACATGCGCGTGCAGACCTGGTCGAGGAACCACCGGTCGTGGGTCACGCACACCAGGGCCGAGCGCCGGTTCTGCAGGTGCCGGGCGAGCCAGGCGATGCCCTCGACGTCGAGGTGGTTGGTGGGCTCGTCCAGGACGATCAGGTCCTGTTCCTCGATGAGCAGCTTGGCGAGCGCGATCCGGCGCCGCTCGCCACCGGAGAGCGGCCCGATGACGGTGTCGAGCCCCTTGGGGAAGCCCGGCAGGTCCAGCCCGCCGAACAGTCCGGTCAGCACGTCCCTGACCTTGGCGTTGCCGGCCCACTCGTGGTCGGCCATGTCGCCGATGACCTCGTGGCGGACGGTCGCGGCGGGGTCGAGGGAGTCGTGCTGCGTGAGCACGCCGAGGCGGAGCCCGCCGGAGTGGGTGACCCGTCCGGTGTCGGTCTCCTCCAGCTTGGCGAGCATCCGGATGAGGGTGGTCTTGCCGTCGCCGTTGCGCCCGACGACCCCGATCCGGTCCCCTTCCGACACACCGAGCGAGACGCCGTCCAGCAGGGCACGGGTGCCGTACACCTTGCTGACGTTCTCGACATTGACCAGGTTGACGGCCATTTCACTCCTGTGCGCGGGGCTGTGTCGGCATGCGGCTCAGCCGCGGGGGTCAGCCTTCTAGCGTAGGGCCTCGGGGGGTGGGGGCGGGGAGCGAGGGGGCATCGGGTACGGCGGTGCAGCCGGCGCCGGCCGGCGGGACGTCCCGTGCGCGCGGCCGGACCGCGGACGGGCTGATCGCGTCCGACGCGCTTGGCCCCCCCTGGAGGACCGTCCGCACTCCGCCCCCTACAGGACTTGCGCTCCGCCCCTGGAGGACCGTCCGCGCTCCGCCCCCTACAGGACCGTCGCGCCCGGCACCGGCGCCGCCGCCGTGCGTACCGTGCGGCAGGTGCCGGAGGACCGGAGGGCCTCGGCCACCTTCTCCGCCGACCCGGCGTCGCGCGTGAGGAAGGCGGTCGTGGGCCCGGATCCCGAGACCAGCGTGGCGAGGGCGCCGGCCTCGCGCCCGGCCTCCAGCGTGCGGGCCAGCTCGGGGAACAGGGACAGCGCGGCCGGCTGGAGATCGTTGGCCGTGGCCGCCGCCAGCGCGTCCGCGTCTCCCTTCGCCAGCGCCTCCAGCAGCTCGGCCGAGGCCACCGGCTCGGGGATCTCCCGGCCCTCGGCGAGCCGGTCGAACTCGCGGAAGACCGCCGGCGTGGACAGCCCGCGCGCGGCCATCGCGAACACCCAGTGGAAGGTGCCGCCGACCTCCAGGGGCGTCAGCAGCTCGCCGCGTCCGACGCCCAGCGCCGCGCCGCCGACCAGGCTGAACGGCACGTCACTGCCCAGCTCGGCGCAGATCGCGAGGAGTTCCGCGCGGGAGGCGCCGGTACCCCAGAGCGTGTCGCAGGCCAGCAGCGCGCCCGCGCCGTCCGCGCTGCCGCCCGCCATGCCGCCGGCGACCGGGATGTCCTTGGCGATGTGGATGTGCACGGCCGGCTCGACGCCCCGGCGCCCGGCGAGGGCGAGGGCCGCGCGCGCGGCGAGGTTGGTGCGGTCCAGCGGGACCTGGCCGGCGTCCGGTCCCGCGCAGGTGACCCGCAGTTCGTCGGCCGGGGTCACGGTGACCTCGTCGTACAGGCCGACGGCGAGGAAGACGTTGGCCAGGTCGTGGAACCCGTCCGGGCGGGCGGCGCCCACGGCGAGCTGGACGTTGACCTTGGCCGGGACCCTGACCGTGACGCTCACTCGCCCGTCCCCTCGTACGCGTGCCGGTTTTCGGCGATGCGCGCGAACTCCTCGACCGTCAGCGACTCCCCGCGCGCCTGCGGGGACACCCCGGCCGCGACCAGGGCCGCCTCGGCCGCCGCCGCGGACCCGGCCCAGCCGGCGAGCGCCGCCCGCAGCGTCTTTCGGCGCTGGGCGAAGGCCGCGTCGACGGCGGCGAAGACCTCGTGCCGGGACGCGGTGGTCTTGATCGGTTCCGTCCGCCGGACGAGGGAGACGAGCCCGCTGTCGACGTTCGGCGCGGGCCAGAAGACGTTGCGGCCGATGGCACCGGCCCGCTTCACCTCCGCGTACCAGTTGGCCTTCACGGACGGCACTCCGTACACCTTCGAGCCGGGCGCGGCGGCGAGCCGGTCGGCGACCTCGGCCTGCACCATCACCAGCGTCCGCTCGATGGTGGGGAAGGTGTCGAGCATGTGCAGCAGCACGGGGACGGCGACGTTGTACGGCAGGTTCGCCACCAGGGCGGTCGGCGCGGGGCCGGGCAGCTCGGCGACGTGCATCGCGTCGGAGTGGACCAGCGCGAACCGGTCGGCCCGCTCCGGCATGCGCGCGGCGATGGTGGCGGGCAGCGCGGCGGCCAGGACGTCGTCGATCTCCACCGCGGTGACCCGGTCGGCGACCTCCAGCAGGGCGAGGGTGAGCGAGCCGAGCCCCGGTCCGACCTCGACGACCACGTCATCGGAGCGGACGTCGGCGGTGCGGACGATACGGCGGACCGTGTTGGCGTCGATCACGAAGTTCTGGCCGCGCTGCTTGGTGGGACGGACACCGAGCGCTGCCGCGAGCTCACGGATGTCGGCGGGGCCGAGGAGGGCGTCGGGGAGGGGGCTGCTCACGGGACAAGGGTACGGGCCCGCCCGTACCCCTCCCGCCCCCGCCGGGTGACCGGCCACCGGGCGGACGGCGGAATGCCGGGCGGACGGCGGGGCGCCGGGGTGCAGGGCCGGGCGGGCGGCCCGAGTGGAACGTGCGGCGGCGGGCGGTCCGGGCGGGACATGCGGCGGCGGACGGTCCGGGTGGGCCGTGGCGGGGGCCCGCGGTGGGGTCCCCGGGCGCGGGGCTGTACGGCGGCGGACCGCCCGGGGGGCGTGGTCACTTGTGCAGGCGGGCGCCGCAGTGGGGCCAGGGGGTCGTGCCGCGGCTCATGTACAGCTTCTTCGCGCGGTACGTCTGCTCCTCCGCGGGAGCGTCCTGGGGGCGCCCGCTGCCGCCGAGACTGTGCCATGTGCGCGTGTCGAACTGGTACAGCCCGCCGTACGTCCCCGAGGGGTCGACCGCGTCCGGCCGGCCGCCGGACTCGCAGACGGCGAGCCCGTGCCAGTTCAGGTCGTCGGCGCCGTGCACGGAGGCCGGCCGCGGCTTGGTGCCCACCTTCACCATCTGCTTGCGTGGCATGCGCACCACCTCGGACCTCTCGCGGCGCGGCTTCTCCCCGACCCCGTTGACGGTACGCACGAGATAGGTGATGCGGCGCAGTCCGGGCCGGCCGGGGCGGGCCACGACCTCGGTGCCCTTGAACAGCGACGGGTCCTCGGACCGCTCGACCTCGAACGGGATCTGCTCCTCGCGGATCTCGCGCCGGCCGCTCACCCGCAGCACGGTGACCGTCTGCCCGTCCCGCGGGAAGCTGTCGGGCGCGACGGAGGTGGTGTCCTGGCCGTGCAGGGTGATCCCGGCCTCCTCGATGGCCTCGCGGACGGTGGCCGCGTTGGTGCGGACGGTGCGGGCCCGGCCGTCCGCCATGACCGTGACCGCGCGCTCGGTGCGCACGTCGAGCGCGAGGCCGGCGCGGCCGATGCGCTGGGAGCGCGAGGTGGACAGGTAGGCGCCCTCGGCCCGCACGCCCAGCTCGTCCAGCGCGCCCTCCACCGTGTGCGCCGTCGTCCAGACCTCGTGCCGGCGGCCGTCCAGCGTGAGCCGTACGGGGCGCCCGTACCGCACGGCGACGGCGTCACCGCTGGCGAGTGCCGCGCCGGGGGCGGGTGTGATCACGTCGTGCGCCCCGGTGGCCACGCCCTGCTCGGAGAGGAGTTCGCCGACGTCGTCGGCGAAGGTGTGCAGGGTGCGCGGTCTGCCGTCGACGTTCAGCTCGACCGCCTTGTCCTCGGCGACGAAGGCGGTGGTGCCACCGGCGAGGAAGGCGACGACCAGCGCCTGCGGCAGCAGGCGGCGCACGGCGGAGTCCGGGCGCTCGGTGTAGCGCGCCCGGCGCCGCCGCGCGGCCCGTCCCGCCGGCCCGGCCTGCGCGGCGTACTCGTCGCTCTCGTCGCACTCGTCGGACTCGTCGGACTCGTCGCGCTCGACGTCCACCCCCGCGTCCACGGCGTGCGGGCCGTCCCAGCCCGCCCCTTCCGTCGGCGACCCGGCCCCGCCCTGCCGGGGCAGCACGCGCTGCTCTGTCCCGCCCGGGTGGACCGCCGCCTGCGCGAACGCCCCCGTCTCGTAGGCGGGCCGGTACGTGTCCTCGTACTCCGTGCGCTCCGTCCCGTACCGCGTGCCGTACTCCGCGCCGCGTCCGGTCCCGCACCCGGCTGCGTACCCGGTCTCGCACGGCGTGCCGTCGCGCCCGGCCGCCCCGTGCGGTGCCGTGTCGTACACCGGCGTCCCGTACCCCACCGTCTCCGCGTCGTGCAGGCCGGGCCACGCGCCGCCCGGTGCGCCCGGTGGCGCGGCATAGGGGCCGTACGCCGCGAAGGTCTCGTACTGAGTGTTGCTCACGCCGACACGCTCCAGAGGGCCCGAAGGCCAGAGGGGTCCGGATCGGGCCCAGAACCTAGCGGAGCGCCGGTCACTCTCCAAAGCGGCGCGACCACGCATCGTCACGGCGGGATGCCGGCCGCATCCCGCCGGGCGTTATCGGCCGGTTACGATCGATACACTCTCAGTAACCGAAAGCGCGGGCCGTGTTCGCGCCCAGCGCCGTCGCCAGCACGTCCTCGTCGACACCGCGCACGGCCGCCATCGCGCGGACCGTGACCGGAACGAGATACGGGGCGTTGGGCCGTCCGCGGTACGGCGCCGGGGTCAGGAAGGGCGCGTCGGTCTCCACGAGGACCAGTTCCGCCGGGGCGACGGCGAGGGCGTCCCGCAGGTTCTGGGCGTTCTTGAAGGTGACGTTGCCGGCGAAGGACATGAAGTACCCCTCGCGGGCGCAGATCTCGGCCATCTCGGCGTCACCCGAGTAGCAGTGGAAGACGGTGCGCTCGGGGGCGCCCTCCTCCTTCAGGATCCGCAGCACGTCGGCGTGGGCGTCGCGGTCGTGGATGACGAGCGCCTTGCCGTGCCGCTTGGCGATCTCGATGTGGGCGCGGAAGGAGCGCTCCTGGGCGGCCTTGCCCCCGGGGCCGGTGCGGAAGTGGTCGAGGCCGGTCTCGCCGACGCCTTTGACCTGGGGCAGCCCGGCGAGCCGGTCGATCTCGGCGAGTGCCTCGTCCAGCGCCGCGTCGCCGCCCGGCCCCCGGGCGCCCTGCCGGGACCAGCCGTCGGGGTCGCCGTGCACGATGCGCGGCGCCTCGTTGGGATGGAGGGCGACGGTGGCGTGGACGTTCTCGTGGGCGGCGGCGGTCTCGGCGGCCCACCGCGAGCCCTTGATGTCGCAGCCGACCTGGACGACCGTCGTGACGCCCACCGAAGCGGCCTTGGCCAGGCCCTCCTCGACCGTGCCGGACTGCATGTCCAGGTGGGTGTGGGAGTCGGCGACGGGCACCCGCAGGGGTGCCGGGAGCGGCGGTGCCGCGTTCTTGTCGTCGCCCTTGGGGTGCGGGCCGGCGTTCGAAGGCATGCCCCGATCCTACGAAAGGGGCATGCCTTCGCGGACCGGCGCCGGGTTCAGCCGGCCTTGCGCTGGAAGGGGTGCAGGATGTCGGAAAGGTGCCAGTGGTGCGGTTCCCCGGCCGGCGCGGCCTCGCGCGCGTCCCTGGCCGGCGCGGGCACCTGCGGCGCCTCGGCCGGCCCGGCCTGCGGTACCGGGTGGTGCCGCCGTTCCGCGACGCTGCGCACGGAGGAGACCTGGCCCGCACGCATGATGCGGACGACATGGCCGTCGCAGTTCTGGCAGCTGGGCCGGCTCAGCGGCGACGGCACGACGCGGCCGTCGGCCACGTAGAGCACGAACTCCGCTCCCTCGGCGTCCGTGTGGTGCTCTATCTCGTACGACTGCTCCCAGCCGTGCCCGCAGCGCATGCAGGCGAACGAATACGACTCGTGAACGACGGCTGTGGCCGTACCGCGGAGGCCGGTGCGTCCTGCTATGTCACTCATGCCAGCTCCCTGTTGCGCGGGTGCGTCCCTGATGGACGGGTGCGTCCCTTCGACCAGTGGACGCCTCCACCGGCGTGAATGCATCAGCCCTGTCGACTGTTGGAGGCGATTTGGACTCTGCTTGCCCAATCACCCCGGATGGGAAGCGTGGGCTTTGCCTTCCTCGTCAGCCTTTTGCCCGGCCATGGGACGCGCGCTCAGCCGACGCGCGCCGCGCTCAAAAGGGTGTTCCGGCAGGTCGGTGGCGTGTGCGCGGACGTGTTCCGCGTGTGTTCCGAGAGGCGTTCAGCCGACCGCGGCACATGACGCGAAAGGCGTCCAACCAGCCGCGGCACATCATGCGAAAGGCGTTCAGCCGACCGCAGCACAGAGCGCAAAAGGCGTTCAGCCGGCCGCGGCACAGAGCGCAAAAGGCGTTCGGCCGGCCGTCGCGGAAGGCGTTCGGCCGGCCGTCACGAAAGGCGTTCAGCCGGCCGCGTTCTTGGCCGCGACCACCGCGTCGAACACCACTCGCTTGGGCAGTCCCGCGTCCGCGGCCACCGCCGCGATGGCCTCCTTGCGGCGCTCGCCGGCCTCCTCACGCACCCGCACCCGCCGGACCAGCTCCGCGGCGTCCAGCTCCTCGGGCCCGGTCTCCGGCGCGCCCTCGACCACGACCGTGATCTCCCCGCGCACGCCCTCCGCGGCCCACCGCGCCAGCTCGGCCAGCGGACCGCGCCGTACCTCCTCGTAGGTCTTGGTCAGTTCGCGGCAGACGGCGGCCCGCCGGTCCGCGCCGAAGACCTCGGCCATGGCGGCGAGGGTGTCGTCCAGCCGGTGCGGGGCCTCGAAGTAGACGAGGGTGCGCCGCTCGGCCGCGACCTCGCGCAGCCGGGACAGCCGCTCGCCCGCCTTGCGGGGCAGGAACCCCTCGAAGCAGAACCGGTCGACGGGCAGCCCGGACAGGGCGAGCGCGGTGAGCACGGCGGACGGCCCGGGCACGGCGGTGACCCGGATGTCCTGTTCCACGGCGGCTGCGACCAGCCGGTAGCCGGGGTCGGAGACGGAGGGCATGCCGGCGTCGGTCACCAGCAGCACGCGCGCGCCGCCGAGCAGCTCCGTGACCAGCTCGGGGGTGCGGGCCGACTCGTTGCCCTCGAAGTACGAGATCACCCGGCCCTTGGGCGTGACGCCCAGCGCCTGGGTGAGCCGGCGCAGCCGCCGGGTGTCCTCGGCGGCGACCACGTCGGCGCCGGCCAGTTCTTCGGCCAGCCGGGGCGGCGCGTCCGCGATGTCGCCGATGGGGGTACCTGCGAGGACAAGGGTTCCAGTCACCCCCCCATCCTCCCAGGAGTCCGGGGGCCGGTTCCGGGCGCCCGCGAACGGGGGGAATCCGACCGTGTCCCGACCGGTACCGCACATGCACGGGACTCGCACAGCACGGTTCCCTACGATGGCGCGGTGACCAGTACCGCGTCCTCCATGGACCTCCGGCAGGACCAGGCACCGCACGACCGGCGGCCGTCGTGGCAGCAGCGGCTGCGCCGATTCGGGTACGTACCGGCCAAGGACGCGCCCTCGGGCGACGTACGCGACCGGCTGGTGCCGCCGTACGCGGAGCCGAGCCCCCGGCTGTGGCGGGCGCTCGGCGCGTCGCCGGTCCTCGCCTCGCGGATCACCCGCTGGTCGGGCTGGGGCGGGCCGCTGCTGGTGACGCTGCTGGCGGGCGTGCTGCGGTTCTGGCACCTGGGCAGCCCGCGCGCGGTGATATTCGACGAGACGTACTACGCCAAGGACGCCTGGGCGCTCGTCCACCGCGGTTTCGAGGTCAGCTGGGACCAGTACGGCAAGAACGCCAACGACCTGGTGCTCCAGCGGCACGGCCGGCTGGCGGTGCCGGTGGACCCGGCGTACGTGGTGCACCCGCCGGTCGGCAAGTACGTGATCGGGCTCGGCGAGATGCTCTTCGGGTTCGACCCGTTCGGCTGGCGGTTCATGACGGCGCTGCTGGGGACGCTGAGCGTGCTGATGCTGTGCCGGATCGGGCGCCGCATCTTCCGCTCGACGTTCCTGGGCTGTCTCGCGGGCGCGCTGATGGCGGTGGACGGCCTGCACTTCGTGATGAGCCGGACCTCGCTGCTCGACGGCGTGCTGATGTTCTTCGTGGTGGCCGCGTTCGGGTGTCTGGTCGTCGACCGGGACCGGGCGCGGGAGAGACTGGCCGCCGCGCTGCCCGTGCTGCCGGACGGCCGGGTCCGGCCGGACGCGGACGTCGCCGACGCCTTCCGCTTCGGGTGGCGCCCCTGGCGCTGGGCGGCCGGCGTGATGCTGGGCCTGGCCGCCGGCACGAAGTGGAACGGCCTGTACGTCATGGCCGCGTTCTGTGTGCTGACGGTCCTGTGGGACGTCGGCACCCGCCGGGTGGCCGGCGCGCACCGCCCGTACCTGGCGGCCCTCAAGTACGACACCGGCATCGCCTTCGTGGCGACGGTCCCGGTGGCGCTGGTGGTCTACGTGGTGTCCTGGACCGGCTGGATCCTCTCCCCGGCCGACGGCACGGGCGGCTACTACCGCAACTGGGCGGCCACCGACGGCAAGGGCGGCACCTGGTCGTTCCTGCCGGACTGGCTGCGCAGCCTGTGGCACTACGAGCACGAGGTCTACAAGTTCCACGTCCACCTGGACCAGCCGCACACGTACCAGTCCAACCCGTGGAGCTGGATCGTGCTGGGCCGCCCGGTGTCGTACTTCTACGAGTCCCCCTCCCCCGGCGCGGACGGCTGCCCGGCGGACGCGGGCGAGAAGTGCGCCCGCGAGGTGCTGGCGCTCGGTACGCCGCTGCTGTGGTGGGCGGCCTGCCTCGCGATCGCCTACGTCCTGTGGCGCTGGGCGTTCCGCCGCGACTGGCGGGCCGGTGCCATCGCGTGCGGGATCGCGGCCGGCTACCTGCCCTGGTTCCTGTACCAGGAGCGGACGATCTTCCTCTTCTACGCGGTCGTCTTCCTGCCGTTCCTGTGTCTGGCGGTGGCGATGATGATCGGCGCGATCATCGGCCCACCGGGCTCCGGCGACACCCGCCGCCTGGTGGGCGCGGTGGCGGCGGGCGTACTGGTACTGCTGATCGCCTGGAACTTCATCTACTTCTGGCCCCTGTACACCGGCACCGCCATCCCCATCGACCAGTGGAGATCGCGGATGTGGCTGGACACCTGGGTCTAGCAGGGTGGACACGCGAGGACGGCCCGGCACGATGCCGGGCCGTCTTGGTCGTTGTTGGCCGTCGGAGGTCGTCGCTGGCCGCCCTCAGACGGCCCGGAGACGGCCCCGTCCCGCTGGCCTAGTTGGGAGATTCACAGACCGCGCGGGTAGTCCTTGCTGTCCAGCGCTAACGGTCTAACGCACCGGCGACCTCCACGTCTGCCCCACGGAGTGAGACCCAGACATGGCAAGATCACTCCCACAGGATGACGGCGTCAGGAGGGCTCCGTGGGAAGCCATCTACCAGACTTCATGCTGATCGAAGCCAGTTCTGCGATTTCTGCGATTTGCAAGTGCTGGCCCGGTTCGGCACTCACAGCGAAGCAGCCCACATCCGCGGCCTCGGTCGCCCGCTGTCCAGCCTGCTCGTTCTCTGCCCTAACCACCGAGTCCAGTTCGACGCACTCGCCATCTACGCGGACGCCGATGACACCGTCCGTGTGACCGCCGACGGCACCTTCAAGGCCGGCCCCGTCGGCACCCCGCTCACCGGATCAACAAGGCACATCTCCGGTATCACCATGCTCTTGGCGGCAGGGCCACGAGTAGCCGCACATGCCCCTTGGCCCTCGGCTAACGGGCAGCAGGCGCCAGCGCAGCAGCTGTACAGCGGACTTAGTTCACCACTACGACCTGCGGCTTTTCGCGTATGGCCTACCGTCGTGGGACACCTGGGGAAACAAGGGTCGGCCGAGGAATCTATTCAGGGGTCCAGCGCAGGCGATGGGGCCTCTTTAAGGCAAGCCTTAGATACTATTTTGTCCTAAACATGACCAACCTTGCTCCTACGTGACCACGCCCCTGCTAGCGTCAGCCGCGACAGTCACCAGAGGGAGGCTCGTTGTTACACGACAAAGTCCGCAAAGCAGTACAGGCGGCAGGCGTCATCGGTGCGGCCACTGTGCTAGGCCTTGCCACATCCACCTCCGCTAGCGCCCACGTCGTCTATCAGGACGAAGAGGTGTGGTCGAACTCCGACAGTTCAAAGTGTGAGTACACCTATTCCGAAGTCTCTCACGGCGGCCGCGGAGGCTACACGAAAACCCAAGGCCATGCCGGACAAAATGGAACCGGAATCGGCGGCTGCATTTTCCCCTACGAGCGCCCAGCCGGCAACCTCGAAGTGGGCTACCAATATATGAAGTACAACGGCAGTACATGGTACGTCTGCCGTGAGTATATGAGCGGCATCTACAACACCAAAAAGACCAGCATCCTCACAACCAGCTACGACTTCGGCGTATACCCCCCGTGTGGAGGCGGCGACTACGCCACCAAGGCGGGCTCCGGCCTCTACTACGGCGGCACTTGGTACGGCCGTAACGTCCCGATTTGGTCCGGATCCCACTTCATCGAACCGTAGAGCGGAAGGTGCCACATGAGCAAGATTCTTACCGGAGCCGTCGCCGCAGCAGCACTCATCATCGCCGGCGGGGCAGCAGCATCATCCGCGATGGCAACCGATACGGGGCACACGCCGCCGCCACCGCCGGCGTGGGTAAACGCTGACGGAACGACCGACGTCAGCAAGATTCCCGACAAGCTCCCCGTCATGGGATCGGATGGGAAACCCCTCAAAGACAGAGACGGTAAGCAGGTCTACGTGCCAAGCGGCCAACAGCCGTCCACGCCTGGATTAGGCCGTGCGGCGACAGACAATCCCGACGCCAAGCGCTGGACGGAGACCGACGGCAAGGGGCATACCATCGAGCACGTCGAAGTGGAGCCGACAGCTCCAGCTGCGGGCTGACACCGACTGACTGATGCGGAAGGGGAAGCATGCGCCCGGTCCTAACCCTGTGTGCATTGTGGTATTTCCTCCTCGGTGTCCTGCTGCTCGGAACTGGGCCCGCTTTCCTATCCGTCGTCGCCGCCGCCGCGCTGGGCGTCTGTTCGGCAACGCTGCTACGAGCAGTCGCTGCCTGGAAAAGTGACCGAGGCCGTGCCGTAAGCTCCGCGCGCCGTTCGTCCTGGGCGGTCCTAGCAATCTGCGGCATGTTCGCAGCGGTATGGGCCATCTCTGTCATGTCAGCCGGCGCATATCCCATGTTTTATGCAGCGCAAGCCAATGGAACGTTCCTCTCGCTCGGCGCCACAGCTTTACCTGCCCTTTTGGTGCTCATTTCCTCACGGGTTTCGCGATAACACAGGTCCACGTTTTCAGGTCACCAGAGTGCTCAGCGTGACGCCCTGCCGTACCGAGGACGATCAGAAGTCGAGTGCAGCCCCGACCGCCCGTCTCCAGCACGGACCGGGTGCTCGGGGCTCATATGCTCGGAGCCCATAGCGAGATGTCCCCACCTGGGTATGGCCGCGCGGACGCGCGAGGGCGGTTCCGTGTCGTGGCGGGCCGCCCTGCTGTGCGGCCTGGCTCTTCCGGCGGGTCCGGCGCACCGCACCTAGACTCGAGGGGACGGATCCCGCCGCGAGACCGCCCTGCCGGTGACCCGACCGTCGGTTTCGGTGCACAGGGTTGGGGATGTGCATGTCAGCTCCACGGAAGAGACGCGCGCGTATGGGGCTGGTGCCCCTTACCGCCGTCGCGGGTGGGCTGCTGGCCCTGCTGATCGGGCTCGCCTTCACGATGCTGCTGCGGTCGATCATCGGGCTCGGCGAGTCGGCGGCCGCCGGCCGCCACGCGCAGACGGCGCTCGCCCAGGCGAGGACGGTCGAGGGGCTCGTCGTCGACCTGGAGACGGGCCAGCGCGGCTTCGTCATCACCGGGGAGAAGCAGTTCCTCGAACCCTGGCAGACCGCCCGGACCACGTTCTCCGGCCAGGCGCGGCAGCTCGTGCGCCTCAGCACCACCCCCGGCCAGAAGATCCTGGCCCAGCAGATCCGGCAGGCCGGCGAATCCCTCATCCACGCCCACTCCATCCCGCTGGTGGCGGCCGCGAGCCGAGGGGATCCCCGGGCCCGCGGCGTGGCGGCGACGCTGGACGGCAAGCGGCGCGTCGACGCGCTCAGGAAGCAGTTCGACCGGTACGAATCGGCCCAGGAGGCGCTGGTCGCGACGCGGGAGAGCGCGGCCGACTCCGACGCCCGGGAGGCGGTCGTGGCGGGGTCGATCGGCCTCACCGGCTCGATGCTTCTCATCGCGGGCTTCGCCGGGTACGTGATCCGGGCCGTCGTCTGGCCGGTCCGCAAGGCGGCCGGCGTGGCGTCACGGCTCGCCGGCGGCGACCTCACCGTGCGGATGTCCGAGTCCGGCAGGGGTGAGATCGGTCAGCTCGGGACGGCGTTCAACACCATGGCCCGCTCGCTCGGGGAGAGCCGTGAGCAGGCCCGCAGCGCCCATGACCGCCTCGGGCTGCTGTACGAGGCCAGCATCGCCATCGGTACGACCCTCGACGCGCGGCAGACCGCACAGGAGCTGGTGCGCGTGCTGGTCCCGCGGTTCGCCGACTTCGTCACCGTCGATCTGGCCCTGCCGGTCCTGCTCGTCGACGAGCCGCTCGACGAGCACGGCGCGTGCGCTCGCCGCGTCGCCCTGGGCGGCGTCCGCGACGATCCCCCGCTCGACCCCGTGGGCTCGCGGATCGCTCTCGCGACCGCGACCGCGGCCGTCGTGCCGGACCTCCACACCTCCTGGGCATGGCAGGCCCGCCACGGCCGGCAGGCCGGCAGGCTGCTGGAGTACGGCATGCACTCGCTGATCACCGCCCCGCTGTACTCCCGGCGCACCCTTCTCGGCACGGTGGGCCTCTGGCGGGCGGACAACCCCGGCCCGTTCGCGGAGCACGACCTGTCCGACGCCGGGGAGATCGCGGCCAAGGCCGCCTCGGCGATCGACAACGCCCTCAGCTACGCCCGCGAGCACGACACGGCCCTGACGCTCCAGCGAAGCATGCTGCCCCACAGCCTCAGCCCTCCCGACGGCATCGAGATCGCCCACCGCTACCTGCCCGCGTCCGACGCCGGTGAGGTGGGCGGGGACTGGTACGACGTGGCCGCCATGACCTCCGGCAGGGCCGCCCTGTCCATCGGCGACGTCATGGGGCACGGCATCCCCGCCGCCGCCGTCATGGGGCAGATGCGCAGCGCACTGCGCGCTCTGGCCCGCCTTGACCTGGCCCCCGACCAGCTGCTGCACCAGCTCGACCGGACGATGCAGGATCTCGAGAGCCCGATCCTGGCCACCTGCCTGTACGGCGTGTGCGACACCGCGGCCAACCTCTGCCGGTTCGCCCGGGCCGGGCACCCCCCGCCCGCCCTGATCACCCCCGACGGCACCGCCCGCCTCGTCGACCTGCCCTCCGGCGCGCCCCTCGGCATCGGCGGCATCTCGTACACGACCACCGAGATCCCCCTCGCTCCCGGGACAGTGCTCGTCTTCTACACCGACGGGCTGGTCGAGGCGCGGGAGTACGACCTCGACGAGCGCCTGGACGAGCTCACCCGGCTCCTCGCCGGCGTCCATCCGTCCCTCGAGGAGCTGGCCGACACCCTCGTCGACCGCCTCGCCCCGGCCCCCGCGCAGGACGACATCGCCCTTCTCATCGCCCGGGTCGGCACCGCCACCCCCCGGTGAGCGCCCGGCCGCAGGGCGGGCGGCGGGACGGACTCGGCCCCACCGGCCCCCCCTACGCGGCCGGACACCCTGCCCGATCACGGTTCGACAACGCCTGCCACGACGGCACCGCAACCGCTTACAGTGCTCCCGGCACCTGCTTGAACATGTTCAACAGGGTGAACGGGAGGGGAGTCCGCGTCATGCGCAACGGGGTCAAGGCGGTCGTCATAGCCGGGGTGTGCGTCACCCTGCTGGGCGGTGCCGGATACGGGCTCTACAACTTCGCGTCCGCGGTGAACGGCGACGACGGCGGGGGCGCGGCCGCGGTGCGGACGGGTCCCCCGGACGGCTCCGAGGTGAAGGGTGCGACCGGGGCGTTCTTCGCCGCCTGGGAGAAGGGCGACGCGGCGACCGCGGCGTCGTACACGAACTACCCGGAGGCGGCCCAGGAACTGCTGGCGGCGTACGGCGGCGCGGCCCACATCGGCGCGGTGCGGATCACACCCGGCAGGGCCGCCGGTGACACGGTGCCGTTCACGGTGAAGGCGACGGTGTCGTACGCCGGCACGTCCCACCCGCTCGCCTACCGCAGCTCCCTGACCGTCGTGCGCGGCAGGACATCGCACCGCGCGCTGGTCGACTGGCAGCCCTCCGTGGTCCACCCGCGCCTGCGCACCGGGGACACCCTCACCACGGGTGAGTCGGCGGCTCCGGAGATCGAGGCCGTCGACCGTGACGGGAAGGTGCTGACCCGGGTGAAGTACCCCTCCCTCGGCCCGATCCTGGACGAGCTGCGCAGCCGTTACGGCGACCGGACCGGCGGCCGGCCCGGGGTGGAACTGGTGATACGCCATCAGGTGGCCGCGGACGGCGGCCGGACCGCGGACACCCCGCTCCTCACCCTGGCCAAGGGCAGGCCCGGAAAGCTCCCCACGACGCTGAGCGCGAGCGCCCAGGCGGTGGCCGAGGCGGCCGTCCTGAAGTACCCGGAGTCGTCCGTGGTGGCCGTCAGGCCGAGCACCGGCGAGATCCTCGCCGTCGCCAACAACCGCCGGGACGGCTTCGACGCGGCCCTCCTCGGCGAACGCGCCCCCGGCTCCACCATGAAGATCATCAGTGCGGCGACCCTGATCGACACCGGCAGGACCACCGCGGACGGACCCGCCCCGTGCCCGCCGTCGGCCGTCTGGCAGAGCCAGACCTTCCACAACCTGAAAGGCCTTCAGCCGGACGAGCACGCCACCCTCTCCGACAGCTTCGCCCGCTCCTGCAACACCGCCTTCGTGAAGTTCGCCGACGAGGTGAAGGTGGACTCCCTCACCGCGGAGGCCCAGGACCGGTTCGGGCTCGGGCGGAACAACTGGCAGATCGGGGTGCCGTCCTTCGACGGCCGGGTGCCCGCCTCCGGCGGCCCGGACACCGCGGCCGGCCTGATCGGCCAGGGCCAGGTGCAGATGAGCCCGCTGAACATGGCCTCCGTGACGGCGACCGCGAAGACCGGTTCCTTCCACCAGCCGGTGATCGTGCCGCTGAAGCTGGACGGCCGCGAACCGGCACGCGCACGCGGCCTGTCCTCCGGCACGAGCGGGCAGTTGCGCGCGATGATGAACCGCACCGCCCGCAGCGGCACCGCGGCCGGCGTGATGGCCGGGCTCGGCGGGGACGTCGGCGCGAAGACCGGTTCGGCCGAGGTCGACGGAGAGGCCAGGTCGGACAGTTGGTTCACCGGATACCGCGACGACGTGGCCGCGGCGGCCATGGTCCAGGACGGCGGGCACGGCATCGACGCCGCCGGGCCGATTGTCGCAAGCGTGCTACGGAACGCCGGCTGACGTCACCCGGGGAGGCGGGGACTTTAAGGTGATTGCCGTCGTTGGGGATTGTGAGGGCTGCGAAGACCCTGGGAAAGGCGCGGAGGAACGGAAACTGTGGGCAAGAGAAGGCGCGTCGCCGAGAGACGGAAGACCGGACCCGCGGTACTCGGCGGGATGATCGCCGTGGTGGTCGGCGGAGCCGGGTTCGGCGTCTACGCGCTGTACGACGGCGGGGCGGCGGCCGACGAGGGTTCCGCGGCCGGGCACAAGGCCGTGAAGACCGGCCCGCTCACCACGACCGAGGTCCGCACGGCCTCCACCCGCTTCCTCACCGCCTGGCAGCACGGCAAGGTCGCCGAGGCGGCGTCCGCCACCGACGAGCCCTCCACCGCCGGCAAGCTCCTCACCGGCTACGCCAAGGACGCCCACCTGAAGGACGTCACGTTCACCCCGGGGCCGGCGAAGGGCGCCGAGGTGCCGTTCGCCGTGCAGGCGACGGTGTCCTACCGGGGCTTCAGCAAGCCCTTGAAGTACGCCGGTTCGCTCACCGTCGTACGCCGCCCGGGTGACGGCGAGCCGCTGGTCGACTGGCACGCGGCCGTCGTCCACCCCGACCTGCGCGACGGCGACACCCTCGTGACCGGCGAGTCCGGCACCCCGCCCGTGAAGGCGCTGGACCGCGACGGGGGTGTCCTCGACACCGCCGACTACCCGTCCCTGGGGACGGTGCTGGACGGGCTGCGGGAGAAGTACGGCAAGCGGGCGGGCGGCACTGCGGGCGTGGAGCTGCGCGTGGTGCGCGGCAAGGCGTCCAAGGAGGCCAAGCTGTCCGACAAGACGCTGGTGGAGCTGAGCGAGGGCACCCCGGGCACCGTGCGGACCACCCTCAGCCCGGGTCTCCAGGCGGCGGCCGAGAAGCAGGTGGCCAAGCGCCCGCGTGCCTCCGTGGTCGTCCTGCGCCCCTCGACCGGTGAGATCCTCGCGGTCGCCAACAACGGGCACGGCTTCAACACCGCCTTCCAGGGCTCCCTCGCCCCCGGCTCCACCATGAAGGTCATCACGTCGTCGCTGCTGCTCGACAAGGGCCTGACCGCGCCGGACAAGGCGCACCCGTGCCCGAAGACGTTCACCTACGGCGGCTGGAAGTTCCACAACGACGACGACTTCGAGATCAAGGGCGGCACCTTCAAGGCGAGCTTCGCCCGCTCCTGCAACACCGCCTTCATCAGCCAGGCGAAGAAGCTGAAGGACGACGACCTGACCAAGCAGGCCCAGCAGGTGTTCGGGCTGTCGATGAACAACTGGGCGATCGGCGTGCCCACCTTCGACGGCTCGGTACCGGTGCAGTCGGCGGCCCAGATGGCGGCCTCGCTGATCGGCCAGGGCGGGGTGCGCATGAACCCGCTGAACATGGCCTCGGTCGCGGCGACCGTGCGGTCGGGCACCTTCCACCAGCCCTACCTGGTCGCGCCGTCCTTCGACCACCGCACGCTGGCCACCGCCTCACGCACCATGTCGGCCAGGACGCTGTCCCAGCTGCGCGAGCTGCTGCGGTACACGGCCGCGTCCGGCACCGCCGCGGAGGCCATGGCGGGGCTCGGCCCGGACTACGGCGCGAAGACCGGCTCGGCCGAGGTCGACGGCCAGAAGAAGCCGAACGGCTGGTTCACCGCCTACCGGGGCGACCTCGCCGCCGCGGGCGTGGTCGAGGCGGGCGGGCACGGCGGCGACACGGCCGGCCCCGTCGTGGCGGCACTGCTGAAGCTCGGGAGCTGATCAGGTCGGCACCGGCTCGGCGATGTAGGTCCGCACCAGGAACCTGAGCAGGGTCTTCGACTCGAACTGCACCACTTCCACGCCGTGGTCGGTGTGGAACTCGACGACGGCCTGGACCCGGCCGCAGGGCCACACCCGGACGTCGCCGCTCGCCGCCGGCGTCAGCAGACCCCGTTCGAGCAGCGCGCGGGAGAAGGTCCACTCGTGGGGACCGGGCAGGCCGACCCGGACCGACCGGGGATCACTGTCGGGGTCGTACCGCAGCACGACGGGTACGGCCCCCGGGTCCTCCTCGTCCGTGACGATATGGGCGCGCGCGTACTGTTCGACCACAGACATCGGACCGCCCTCTCACGCTCCGTGACCTAAGCGAAAGCTGTGCATCCGCTTTCCATCAAGCGTCGCACACTTTGCGGCACCCGCCCGGTGAAAGCCGAGAGCGCCTCTCTCTTGCAAACCATTCGCAAGACGGCTCTAAAATCGGCGGGTGCACGTACCTGACGGATTCATCGACGCCCCGACCTCCGCGGTCACCGGAGTGGTCGCCGCCGGCGCCCTCGCGGTGAGCCTGCGCGGCGCCCGCCGCGAACTCGACGAACGCACCGCGCCACTGGCCGGCCTGGTGGCGGCGTTCATCTTCGCCGTACAGATGCTGAACTTCCCGGTCGCCGCCGGGACCAGCGGCCATCTGCTCGGCGGCGCGCTGGCCGCGATACTCGTCGGCCCCTGCACGGCCGTGCTGTGCGTGTCGGTCGTGCTGCTCATGCAGGGCGTGCTGTTCGCCGACGGCGGCCTCACCGCGCTCGGCGTGAACATCACCGACATGGCGATCACCACCACCGTCGTGTCGTACGCCGTGTTCCGCGCCCTGCTGGCCGTGCTGCCCCGCAAGCGGCGTTCGGTCACGGTCGCCTCCTTCGTCGCCGCGCTGGTGTCGGTGCCGGCCGCCGCGGTCGTCTTCACCCTGATCTACGCGGTCGGCGGCACCACCGACGTCTCCATCGGCAAGGTCGCGACCGCCATGATCGGTGTGCATGTGCTGATCGGCATCGGCGAGGCGGTCATCACCGCGCTCACGGTCGGCGCCGTCATCGCCGTCCGCCCGGACCTGGTGCACGGTGCGCGCGGTCTGCGCCGGCGGCTCCAGTTGCGCGTCAACGGCGACCTGGTGGACGCCCCGGCGCTCGCACCGCCCACGGTGCCCGCGGCGCCACGCACCTCCCGGCGCACCCTGTGGGTGACCGGCCTGGTCACCTCGCTCGTCCTCGCCGGCTTCGTCAGCTTCTACGCCTCCGCGAACCCCGACGGCCTGGAGAAGGTCGCGCACGACAAGGGGATCGACAAGAAGGAGGAGAAGCACGCCTCGGCCGGCTCGCCGCTGGCCGACTACGGCGTCAAGGACGTCTCCGACGCCCGCCTGTCCGGCGGCCTCGCCGGGGTGATCGGCGTGGGCGTCACCGTCGTCGCGGGCAGTGCGGTGTTCTGGGCGCTGCGCAGGCGGCGCGACGCCGACGCGTCCCCCGTGAACACCGGCGTCTGACATGGGTGCCGGGCACGCGCACAGGCTCTACCGGCACGGGCACTCGCCCGTGCACGGCCTGCCGCCGCACACCAAGCTCGCCGCCGCGTTCCTGTTCGTGGTGGTCGTAGTGTCGACGCCGCGCGAGGCGATGTGGGCGTTCGCGGTGTACGCCGTACTGCTCGCGGCCGTCGCCCGCACCGCGCGGGTGCCGGCCGGCTTCCTGCTCAAGCGGCTGCTGATCGAGGTGCCGTTCGTCGCGTTCGCGGTGCTCATGCCGTTCGTGGCGGAGGGCGAGCGGGTGCACGCGCTGGGGCTGTCGCTGAGCGTGAACGGGCTCTGGGGCGCCTGGAACGTGCTCGCCAAGGGCACCCTCGGCGTCGCCGCCTCCGTGCTGCTGGCCGCCACGACCGAGCTGCGCGAGCTGCTGCTCGGGCTGCAGCGGCTGAAGCTGCCGCCGCTCCTGGTGCAGATCGCGTCCTTCATGATCCGTTACGGTGACGTCATCACCGACGAGATGCGGCGGATGAGGATCGCCCGGGAGTCGCGCGGCTTCGAGGCGAAGGGCGTACGGCACTGGGGCGTCCTCGCCAAGTCCGCCGGTGCGCTGTTCATCCGCTCCTACGAGCGCGGGGAGCGCGTGCACCTGGCGATGGTGAGCCGCGGCTACGCGGGCGCGATGCCGGTCATCGACGAGGTGACCGCGTCCGGCGCGCAGTGGCGGCACGCGCTGGGCCTCCCCTGCGCCGCCCTCGTCGTCTGTCTGCTGGGATGGGTCCTGTGAGTACTGCTACGCCCGCGTCCGCGCCCGTGCCCTCGCTGGAGGTCTCCGGCCTCGCCTTCGCCTACCCGGACGGGCACCAGGCCCTGTTCGGTGTGGACTTCTCCCTCGCCCGCGGCGAGCGGGTCGCCCTGCTCGGCCCCAACGGCGCCGGCAAGACGACCCTGGTGCTGCACCTCAACGGCATCCTGGGGGGCGGCACCGGCACGGTGACCGTCGCCGGGCTGCCGGTCGGCAAGGAGCACATGGCCGCGATCCGGCAGAAGGTCGGCATCGTCTTCCAGGACCCGGACGACCAGTTGTTCATGCCGACCGTGCGGGAGGACGTGGCGTTCGGGCCCGCCGCCGCCGGGATCAGGGGCGCGGCGCTGGAGGAGCGGGTGCGCACCGCCCTGGAACGGGTCGGGATGCAGGACTTCGCCGACCGGCCGCCGCACCACCTCTCCTTCGGGCAGCGCCGGCGCGTCGCGGTGGCCACCGTGCTCGCCATGGAGCCGGAGATCCTGGTCCTGGACGAGCCCTCCTCCAACCTGGACCCGGCCTCCCGCCGGGAGCTCGCCGACATCCTGCGCTCCCTGGACGTCACGGTCCTCATGGTCACCCACGACCTGCCCTACGCCCTGGAGCTGTGCCCGCGCTCGCTCGTCCTCAGCGACGGAGTGATCGTGGCGGACGGCCCGACCGGGACCCTGCTCTCCGACGACGCGCTGATGGGCGCGCACCGGCTGGAGCTGCCGTTCGGCTTCGATCCGCGCGCGGTGGCGCGGACGCCGGGGCGCTGACGGCACCCGCGGACGCCGCCAGGGGGTCCGCGGCGCCGAGGGGTCCGCGGTGCCGAGGGGTCCGCTGTGCCGAGACGCCCACGGTGCCGGGGCGTCCCACCATGCCGAGGCGTCTCCCCGTGCCGAGGCGTCTCCCCGTGCCGAGGCGTCCCCATGCCGAGGCGTCTCCCCGTGCCGAGGCGTCTCCCCGTGCCGAGGCGTCCCCATGCCGAGGCGTCTCCCCGTGGTGAGTGCCGAGGGGCCCCGGATGCCCCGAGGCGCCCCCCTTTACTGAGAGACATCTCACGCCCGTCCCGCCCCCCGCCGAGGAATCGCAGGCGGGAGGCCGCTGTTGCAGGCACTGTCTTGGGCGAGGGAAAGGGACGGCGGGCGTGGACGTGCACGGCACAGTGGCCGAGGGCTTCGAGCCGGTCAGGGAGGCGTTCGCGGCGAACTTCGCGCTGCTCGGCGAGCGCGGCGCGGCCGTGGCCGTCTACCGCGGCGGCCACCGGGTCGTGGACCTGTGGGCCGGAACCCGGGACGTGGACGGCGAGACCCCCTGGCAGCGCGGGACCGCGCAGATCGTGCGCTCCGCCACCAAGGGCGTCGCCGCCGCCGCGCTGCTGCTCCTGCACCAGCGCGGCGAGCTGGACCTGGACGCCCCGGTCGGCACGTACTGGCCGGAGTACAAGGCGGCCGGCAAGGAGCACACGCGTGTCTGGCACCTGCTCGCCCACCGAGCGGGCGTGCCGGCCCTGGACCGCCCCCTGACCCCCGCCGAGGCCGCCGACCCCGGTACCGGTGCCGCGGCGGTCGCCTCCCAGGCGCCGGCCTGGGAGCCGGGCACGGACCACGGCTACCACGCGCAGACCTACAGCTGGCTCACCGGTGAGCTCCTGCGCCGGATCACCGGCCGCCCGGTCGGCGAATGGCTGGCGGACGAGATCGCCGCACCCGTCGGCGCGGACCTGTGGCTCGGCCTGCCGCAGCCGCGCCAGGCGCACGTGGGCCGCGTCGGACCGGCCCGGACGCCCGAGACCGCCGGCGGCCTGAAGACCCGGCCCAAGCGCGCGGTGGCCGAGGCGTACGCCGACCCCGGCTCCCTCACCCGGCGCGCGTTCGCCGCGATCACCCCGCTCCCCGACGAGAACGCCCCCGCCTACCGGGCCGCCGCCCTGCCCGCCTCCAACGGCATCGCCACGGCCGACGGACTGGCCCGTCTGTACGCCTCGCTCATAGGCGACGTGGACGGCGGGACCCGCCTGTTCACCCCGCAGACCATGGAGCTGGCCCGCGCCGAGCGGTCCGCCGGAGCGGACCGCGTCCTGGTCGTCGGCACCCGCTTCGGCCTCGGGTACATGCTGCACGGCCCCGCGTCCCCGCTGCTCTCCCCCGGTTCCTTCGGCCACCCCGGCCGCGGCGGTGCCCTCGCCTTCGCCGATCCGGAGACCGGCATCGCCTTCGGCTACGTCACCAACGGGTTCCGGCAGAGTGTGACGGCCGACCCGAGGGCGCAGGCGCTCGTACGGGCCGTGCGCACGGCGCTCGCCTGATCCGACGGCGGCACCCGCGCGCCGGACGGCGTCACACGTGGATCGGGTGCGAGATCCGCCCGGAGTCCGCGTCGATCTCCTCGTGGGCCTTGGTCAGCAGCTGCATGGCGAGTTCGTTGAGCGCCCGGGCGCCGGCGATCTCCTCGCCGACCCGGGGCTGGTTCGCGTCGACGCGGTGCCTGCTGGCCCGCCCGTGCCCGCGTACCTCGGCGCCGTCGGGCAGGCGCACCATGGCCACCGCGCGGGTGTGCTGATCGTCCTCCATGAACTCCAGCTCGATGTGCCATCCGACAGGGGTGTGCATCATGACGACCACCTCCGACAATCGCTGCTTCCAGGGTGCGCCACCGCACCCCGGCCCGTCATGTCGGCACCGGGGCGGCGGTGCGGCGCCGCGCACGGCTGCGCGCGCCCTATCCGGGCCGCAGCATCAGCCCGATCCCCACGACCAGCAGGCCGGCCGCCGCGATGCGGGGAGCGCCGAAGCTCTCCTTGAAGAACAGCGCGCCGATGGCGGCGCCGACGATGATGGACGACTCGCGCAGCGCGGCGACCGGGGCGAGGGCGGCACGCGTCTGGGCCCACAGCACCAGGGCGTACGCGACGACGGACAGGGCGGCGCCGAGCAGGCCGACGGCCGCGTACGGGCGCAGCAGCCGTACCGTGTCGCCCCGCGCGCGTACGCAGAGGAACGCGGGGATGGCGGCCCCCTGGACGGCCATGAGCCACGCGGTGTACCCGAGGGGCGTGTGGGCGGCCCGTACGCCCAGACCGTCGATGACCGTGTAGGCGGCGACCGTGAGGCCGGTCGCGAGGGCCGCGCCGACGGCCGCCCAGTCGGGCCGGCTGCCGCGCACCCCCCACAGGCTGACGCCGGTCAGGCCGAGGCAGGACACGGCGATGCCGGCGCTCGCCCAGGCGCCGGGCACCTCGTGCGCGAAGACGGCCGCGAGCAGGGTGACCAGGAGCGGGGCGCTGCCGCGCGCGATGGGGTACGCCTGCCCGAAGTCGCCCAGCCGGAACGAGGTCATCAGCAGCGCGTAGTAGGCGATGTGCACGGCCGCCGAGACGAACAGGTACGTCCAGGCGGGGCCCGCCGGGAACGCCACGAACGGTGTCGCGGCGAGCCCGATCAGCAGCCCGCCGCCGGAGATCAGGGCGAAGCCGGCGAGCTTGTCGGTGACGCGGTGCGCGAGGGCGTTCCAGCCGGCGTGGGTGACGGCGGCGAGCAGTACGGCCGCCGCGACGAGCGGTGTCACGCGGTCCGCTCGCGCGACACCCCGTCCGCGCGGCCGTGCGCCCGCCGCGCTTCGGCGAACCGGGGACGGGACCGGGACCTCTCGGCGTCAGTGGCGGCTGTCGTCGTCATGACGGGCACGCTACGGCATCACCCGCGCGCGCTCACGGGGTCGGCGCTCGGCACGTCCCCCGGCCCCGGGAGGCCCCGCGACTGGGCCCGGATGCCCGCCGATGATCACACCGCTGAGATGATGACGACCTGACCATTGCCGGAACGCGGCCGAGTCACGCCCTGCCGTGCCGTCGGCCGGGCAGTCGGGGGATCACTCGTGAGCGAACAAGAAGCAGTACCCGGGGACGACAAGCTCCCCGAACCGGAACAGTCGAAACTGCCGCTGTCTCCGGACGAGATCGAACGGCACGGCGTCCTGCCGGGCTTCGAAGGGCACTACACGGCGCCGGCCGCCGACAGCACCGCCGATCCGCTGGACCGGCCGCAGTTCCGTCCGCCGCCCGGTGCCCTGCGCCCCATGCCCAAGGGCCATGTGATGGGCGTGCCCGGCACCGCCGCCGCGCTGTCCGGCGTGCTGTCCGCCGAGGGCCTGGCCCGCATCGGCCGCGACGCCGACCTGCCCCGCACCGAGGTCGGCGACGACGTGGCCGTGGGGGAGTACGTGGCGGCCCGGCTCGGCCGCGAGGTCGTCGACCGGCTGGTGGAACCCCTGCTCGGCGGGGTGTACGCGGGCGACGCCTACCGCATCTCGATGCGCTCGGCCGTCCCGCAGCTGTTCCGGGCCGCCCGCGCCCACACCTCCCTCACCGAGGGCGTCCGGGAGATCCAGGCGCAGACCGCCGCGAGCGGGCAGACCGGGCCCGTCTTCATGGGCATCGTGGGCGGGGTCGGACAGCTGCCGCTCGCGGTCGCCGCGTCCGTACGCGCGCGGGGCGGCGAGATCCTGACCGGCACGCCCGCCCGGGAGCTGCGCCGCGAGGCGGCCGGCGGCTGGCGCGTCACCGCCGGTGAGCGGGTGCTGCACGCCGACGCCGTGATCGTCGCCGTACCCGCACCGGCCGCCGCCCGGCTGCTGCGCACCGAGTCCCCAGGGGCCGCCGCCGAGCTGGCCGCCGTCGAGTACGCCTCGATGGCCCTGGTCACCCTCGCCTACCGGCGCGCCGAGGCGGCCCTGCCCGAGGGCAGCGGCTTCCTCGTGCCACCCGTCGACGGCCGCACCATCAAGGCGTCCACCTTCGCGTCCCGGAAGTGGGGCTGGATCGGCGAGGAGGACCCGGACGTGGTCGTGCTGCGCACGTCCGTGGGCCGCTACGGCGAGACGGAGGTGCTCGACGGCGACGACGCCGACCTGGTGGAGGCGTCCCGGCACGACCTGCGCGCGGCCACCGGACTGGACGCCGTACCGCTGGAGACCCGGGTCACCCGCTGGACGGACGGCCTGCCCCAGTACCCGGTCGGCCACCACGCGCGCGTGGCCCGTGTCCGCGAGCAGGTCGCGAAGCTCCCGGGGCTCGCGGTGTGCGGCGCGCAGTACGACGGTGTCGGCGTCCCGGCGTGCATCGCGAGCGCGTACGCGGCGGTGGACCAGCTGGCCGGCGACCTGACCGGGGTGACGGAGCTGACCGCCCACCCGGTGCAGAGCCTGCACGGCGGAGCGGGAGAATAGGGGCCATGAGTGACGACGCCCCCATCACCGAGTCCGGCAGGATCCCGAACAAGGGCAAGCTGGCCAAGGACCTCAACGAGGTCATCCGCTACACCCTCTGGTCGGTCTTCAGGCTGAAGGACGTACTGCCGGAGGACCGCGCGGGATACGCCGACGAGGTCCAGGAGCTGTTCGACCAGCTCGCCGCCAAGGACGTGACGGTCCGCGGCACCTACGACGTCTCCGGCCTGCGTGCCGACGCCGACCTCATGATCTGGTGGCACGCCGAGACCAGCGACCAGCTGCAGGAGGCGTACAACCTCTTCCGCCGCACCCGGCTGGGCCGCGCCCTGGAGCCCGTCTGGTCGAACATGGCGCTGCACCGCCCGGCCGAGTTCAACCGCTCGCACATCCCGGCGTTCCTCGCCGACGAGACGCCCCGCAACTACGTGAGCGTCTACCCGTTCGTGCGCTCCTACGACTGGTACCTGCTGCCCGACGAGGACCGCCGCCGCATGCTCGCCGACCACGGCAAGATGGCCCGCGGCTACCCGGACGTGCGCGCCAACACGGTCGCCTCGTTCTCCCTCGGCGACTACGAGTGGATGCTGGCCTTCGAGGCCGACGAGCTGTACCGCATCGTCGACCTCATGCGCCACCTGCGCGCCTCCGAGGCCCGCATGCACGTCCGCGAGGAGGTCCCGTTCTACACGGGCCGCCGCAAGTCGGTCGCCGACCTGGTGGCGGGCCTGGCCTGAGCCACCCCTCAGGACACCCGGGAGACCGCGCGCGGCACTCCGCGGGCGGCCCGACGCGATCCGTCCTCGCGCGATCCGCCCTTGCCCTTCAGCGCGTCCCGCCGGCCCTCGTCGTCGGCCGGGCCGCCGGAGGCGACCGGTTCCGGCCGCGGCGCACAGGACGTGTGCCGCGCCGGGAGGCGGCCCTCCAGCAGATACGCGTCCAGGTGACCGTCGACGCACCGGTTGGGGCCGCCCGCGATGCCGTGCGTGCCCGCGTCCCGCTCGGTCACCAGCACCGAGCCGCCCAGCCGCCGGTTCATCTCCAGGGCGCCCTGGTACGGCGCCGCGGCGTCCCGTTCGGCCGCCAGGATCATCACCGGCGGCAGCTCACCCGGCCCGGTCCGCACGTCCAGCGGCTGCTGACGGGATGCCGGCCAGTAGGCGCACGGCAGGTTCATCCACGCGTTGTCCCAGGTCTCGAAGGGTGCCACCCGGGCCAGCCGGGTGTTGTCGCGGTCCCACACCTTCCAGTCCGCCGGCCACGGCGCGTCGTTGCACTCCACGGCCGTGTACACCGCACGGCCGTTCTCCGCCTCGGCGGCCGACTCCGGGCTCGGCGCGGCCAGCCGGACCAGCGGCGCGGGATCGCCGTGCAGGTACGCCGAGAGGGCCGCGGCCCGGCTCGGCCAGAAGTCGTCGTAGTAGCCCGCCATCAGGAACGCGTTCTGCAGCTGGCCGGGTCCGACCTTGCCGCCCGCCGCCTTCCCGGCCAGCCGCTCACGCGCGGTGTCGTAGGCGCGCTGCACCTTCGCCGGGGTGGCGCCGAGCCGGTAGACGTCGTCGTGCCGGGCGATCCATTCGCGGAAGTCCGCCCAGCGTTCCTCGAAGGCCGCCGACTGGTCCAGGTTGCTGCGGTACCAGATCTTGTGCGGATCCGGGTTCACCGCCGAGTCCAGGACCATGCGCCGCACGTGCGAGGGGAACATCGCCGCGTACAGCGCGCCGAGGTAGGTGCCGTACGACGCCCCCACGAAGGTCAGCCGGTCCTCGCCCAGCGCGGCCCGCAGGACGTCCAGGTCCCGCGTGTTGTTGAGCGAGTTGTAGAACCGGAGTCCGCTGCCGGAGCGCTGGGCGCAGCCGCGCGCGTACGCCCGCGCCTCGGTGATCCGCTGCCGTTTGTACGCCTCGGTCGGGTGCACGGGTGAGGTGGTGGGCGCCTTGAAGAGACGCTCGGGGTCCTCGCACGACAGCGGGGCCGAGCGGCCCACCCCGCGGGGGGCGTAGCCGACCAGGTCGTAGGCGGCGGCGATCCGCTTCCACTCCGGGACCGTGCCGACCAGCGGGAAGTACATGCCGGAGGCGCCGGGGCCGCCCGGGTTGTAGAGCAGGGCGCCCTGCCGGGGGACCTTGCGCTTGCTGTTGTGCGGGTCCTTCTGGGTGGCCGGGACGCGGCTGACGGTCAGCTTGATCTGCTTGCCGCCCGGGTGCGCGTAGTCCAGCGGGACGGACACCGTGCCGCACCGCAGGCCGGCCGCCGGCTGCGGCACGTCGGCCGCCGAGCATGCGCCGAAGTCGATGCCGGCCGTCCGGGCGCGGGCCACGGCGACCGCGGTGCCGCGCAGTTCGGCGGTGCCGGGGACGCCCGGGGCGCCGGGGGTGCCGGGCGCGCCGCCCGCCGGGGCCGCCGCCAGAGTGGTCAGGAGCAAGGACCCCGCGGTCGAGTAGAGGGCGGCAGCTTTCATCGCGTATCCCTTCGGTGCGCGTCGGCGATGGCACGGCTGCCACGGTCCGGCGACAACAAAAGGGATGTTTCGTTCGGTTGTGGGGGAAGGCAAGCACCATCCGGCCGGTGTCGGCGCCAATGCCCCCTATGAGCCCCCCGAAGCCGCCGTGCTCACTCCCGCCAGGGCTGGTCGCGGTGGGTGAAGGCCGCGCGCAGCTCAGGTTCGCCGACCGCCCGGACGCCGCGTACGGCGACGGAGGTGAGGAAGGACCTCTCGTCGCCGGCCGGCTCCCCGGCCAGCGTGTTCAGCAGCCGCTGGCCGGCGGGGGAGGCCCAGCGTGAGTACGGGTGCACCTCGAACCGGGCGATCGCCAGGCAGCTGAGCGCCAGTGTGAGGGGCAGGGCGAACCACAGTCCCACCAGCAGGCGCGGTGTCCCCGGCTGGCCGGGCAGCAGCAGGGCGGTGACGCCCAGCACCGTCACGGCCAGCGCGGCGACCCGCACCTGACGGACGGCCGACCCGGTGGTGCCCGCCCCCTCGGGCACCGCGAGTCCCGCGCGCACCAGCCCGTCGGCCAGCCGCCCCACGGCCTCAGCGGCGGCCGCCCGGGTCCGCACCGGCGCGATCCGGGACTGCCCCCCGGGCCCTATGGCCCCTATGACGGACCGCTCCATCTCGTCGCGCCCCCTCGGGTCCACGACCGTGGCCCAGCCGGTGTGCGCGAGCAGCAGCCGCCGCTGGCGCGCCATGGAGACCAGGGTCACGTCGGCGACCCGGGCGGGGCCGCCGGAGAGGAAGGCCGCTTCGTACAGCGTCAGTTCACGGTTCCGGGCCGTCGGCTCGTCACGCGCGTCCGCGGCTGCCGCGCGTACGGCCGCCAGGCACAGCCGGGTACAGGCCGTACCGGCGAAAGCCCAGGCCAGGAGGAGGAGAAGGACCCAGAACATGACGTGTTTGTATGCCAGGGGCCCGCTCGTGCGCCATGCCCTGTTCACGATCCGGACGGAGTGTTGCCGGTACGTTACGTTCCGTTTTTCGGCCTGGTCAGGCGGTGGTCAGGGCCCGTCAGGGACCGTTCGTCGCCGGCGGTGTGACCGGTACGGCGGCGTCGGGGGCGACCTCCGGCGGGGTGGGCACGGGGGAGGCGGAGGCCGCCAGGTCCTCGGCCAGCGCGGAGAAGTCGACGTAGCCCGTCGCCTCCAGGATCCTGATGTGGTCCAGGACGGTCGCGTTGGCGTCGTCGGCGAGATCGCGGACCAGTGAGTTCTGGGTGCCGGCCCGGACCTGGGCGACCAGGGAGAACACCCGGCCGTGCGCGAGGCGCAGGAGCCCGGCGAACCGGCGGTCGAAGTCCTGGCCCCCGGCCGCGTCCAGGTCGGCGAGCCACTGTTTCTGCTGCTGGTTCGGCTCGTTGGGCAGGGCAACGCCGAGCTGGGTGGCGACGGTCCGGACGTGTGCGTCCAGGGAGGTGTGGCCGTCGACGAGATGCTGCCCCGCCGTGCGGACGGCCGGGGTGGTGCCCTTGCTGCGCGCCAGCTCTCCGGCGGGCAGCTCCCACAGTCCGGCCAGCCGGACCTTGACGACGAAGTCCCGGTCCTGCTCGGACAGGGGGCCGTACGGCGTCGTCACCGTCCGCGCGCTCAGCACGCTCGCGCCGGCCGGGTCCGGCCGGCCGGCGTAGGACCAGAGCGGGACGAGCAGGGCGACGACCGTCGCCGCGAGTGCGGTGACGATGAGTCCGGTGCCGCTGAACATGCCTCGGCCGTGGACGGGGGGACGCGGTCGCATGGTGCTGCCTCCTGCGCCGCACGCCGGGGGTGCCTGG
>NZ_WWJT01000374.1 GCF_009865385.1 Streptomyces sp. SID486
CCGGTCAGCATGCCCTTGACCGGGCGGCTCGTGAGGGACTGGGCGTACGTCGTCCAGCGGACGGTCATCGGCTCGGGGCGGGAGATGTCACCGGCGAGGATCGGCGGGCGGACGTAGCGGGTGCCGTGGGACTGGACCCAGCCGTGCTGGGTGGCGAGGTAGCCGGTGAGCTGCTCCGCGAAGTACTGGACCATGTCGTTGCGTTCGGTCTCGCCGTGCACGAGGACGTCCAGGCCGGCCTTCTCCTGGAAGGCGATCACCTCCTGGATCTCCGCCTTGATCCGTTCCTCGTAGCCGGCGGTGTCGATGCGCCCGGCGCGCAGGTCGGCGCGCGCGGTGCGCAGTTCTCCGGTCTGCGGGAAGGAGCCGATGGTCGTGGTCGGCAGGAGGGGCAGGCGGAGGTGGGCGCGCTGGGCCGCGGTGCGTTCGGCGTAGGGCTGGGAGCGGCGGGCGTCGGCCTCGGTGACAGCGGCGGCGCGGGAGCGTACGGCGGGGTCGTTGGTGATGGGCGAGCCTGCTCGCGAGGCGAGGCCGGCGCGGTTGGCGGCCAGTTCGGAGGGCGTCGGCGGTGACGCGCCCCTTCCAGTAGCCCTCGATCGCCTTCTTCAGTTCCCGGCTCTGTCCCTGGCGGGGGTAGCCGTACACGGTGGACCGTGCCGCCGCGGCTGCGGGCTTGGTGGTCACGGAGACGGCCCGGTGCGTATGACGGCGGTCGTTCCCGCTCACCGCTGCGGGGCAGTCCCGGATTCCCACCGGGTTCCCTCTTACGACGCATCCCGCCTGGCGGACGGGGCGAGCCAGCTGCTCCCGCCACCCTACGGGGCCACCGTCGGGCAAGGGAGCAGGACGTCCACCATCCGGACGGTGAGGTGGACCGAAGCGAGGGCAGGGCACAGGGCGGGAAGCCCGCCGCACACGCGCTTCCCGCCCTTCCCCCGTCACGCCGCCCGGGGACCCTCATCCCCTGCGGCGGCGCGGGCCCCTCAGCCCGCGCCGTACCAGGCCCTCAGCCCCGGTCGTAGGTGTGGAACCCTCTGCCGGTCTTCCGGCCGAGGAGTCCGGCCTCCACCATCCGCTGGAGCAGCGGCGGAGGCGCGTAGAGCGGCTCGCGGAACTCGTCGTAGAGCGACTCGGCGATCGAGGCGACGGTGTCCAGTCCGATCAGGTCCGCGAGCTTCAGCGGGCCCATCGGGTGGGCGCAGCCCAGCTCCATGCCGGTGTCGATGCCGGCGGCCGTGGCGAAGCCTGACTCCGCCATGCGGATCGCCGACAGCAGATAGGGGATGAGCAGCGCGTTGACGACGAAGCCGGCCCGGTCCCGGGAACGGATGACGGTCTTGCCGAGCACGCGGGCCGCGAAATCCTCGACCGTGGCGGCCGTGTCGGCCGATGTGTGCAGCGAGGTCACGACCTCCACCAGCGGCAGCACGGGGACGGGGTTGAAGAAGTGCAGTCCTACGACCCGGTCAGCGCGGCTCGTGGCCATGCCGAGTCGCATGACCGGGAGGGAGGAGGTGTTGGTGGCGAGGACGGCGGCGGGGTCCTCGATGATCTTGTCGAGGGCGGCGAACACCTCGGTCTTGGCGTCCGGGTTCTCCACCACGGCCTCCACGACGAGCTGCCGGTCGGCCAGGTCTTCGAGGTCGCCGGTGAAGACGAGGCGGGTGAGGGCGTTCTGCGCGGCGGACTCCTCCAGCTTGCCGCGCCGGACGGCGCGGTCGAGGGAGGCCGCCACCCGGTCCCGCGCGGCTCGGGCCGCGACGGCGTCGACCTCGCACACCACGGTGTCGAGCCCCGCTCGTGCGCAGACCTCGGCGACACCGGCGCCCATCTGACCGCCACCCACGACGCCGATGCGCCGGATGTCCCCGCTCACGCCCTGGCCTCCGTCCGGCGCACGAGGTGCCGGGCGTAGGCGTCAGGGGTGAAGAAGAGCGGCAACTCGGCTGCCAGAGCGGTTCGTTCGAACAGCGTGCGGGCCGCTTGGACATCTGCCCAGGGGTATGCGGCACCGAGCGCGGCGGCCTCGTCGTCGAGCAGCCCGAGGACCGTCTCCCGGTCGATCACCCGATGGCGCAGCCACTGCCAGATCTGCACGCGGGCGATCTCGGCGGTCGCCGCGTCCTCCATGAGCCCGTACAGGGCGACGGCGCCCTGGCCGCGCAGCCAGGCGGCGAAGTAGCGCAGGGCGACGGCGACATTGGTGCGGACGCCCTCCATGGTCGGGGGGCCGCTGATGCGGCGCACCGACAGCAGGTCGGCCGCCGTCACCTCCACGTCGTCGCGTGTCCGGTCGAGCTGGTGGGGGCGTTCGCCGAGGACGTCGTCGAAGACCTCGCGGCAGACGGGGACGAGGGCGGGGTGGGCGACCCAGGAGCCGTCGAAGCCGTCTTCCGCCTCACGCTCCTTGTCCAGCCGGACCTTGGCGAGTGCGGCCTCATGGGCGGCCGGGTCCTTGTCCGGCACCTGTGCGGCCATGCCGCCGATGGCGTGTGCGCCGCGCTTGTGGCAGGTGCGGACGAGGAGTTCGGTGTAGGCGCGCATGAAGGGGGCGGTCATCGTGACCTTGGCGCGGTCGGGCAGGAGGAAGTCGGTGCGGTGGCCGAAGGTCTTGATCACGCTGAACAGGTAGTCCCAGCGCCCCGCGTTGAGGCCGGAGCTGTGCTCGCGCAGCTCGTAGAGGATCTCCTCCATCTCGAACGCGGCGGTGATCGTCTCGATGAGGACGGTGGCCCGGACGGTTCCGCGGGGGATGCCGAGCAGTTCCTGGGCGGTGACGAAGATGTCGTTCCAGAGCCTGGCCTCGTAGCGGTTCTCCAGCTTGGGCAGGTAGAAGTACGGGCCCTGCCCGGCGTCGATCTGCCGCTGGGCGCAGTGGAAGAAGTACAGACCGAAGTCGACGAGCGCGGCGGGCACGGGGCGGCCGTCGTACTCCAGGTGCTCCTCGTCGAGATGCCAGCCGCGCGGCCGTACGACGATGGTGGCGAGCTGTCCGCCGAGCCGGTACTCCTTGCCCTCGGGGGTGGTGAAGTCGATGCGGCGCTCGATGGCGTCCAGCAGGTTCAGCTGTCCGCTGATGACGTTGTTCCAGGTGGGCGCGGTGGCGTCCTCGAAGTCGGCCATCCAGACCGCGGCCCCGGAGTTGAGGGCGTTGACCGTCATGCGGCGGTCCGGGGGGCCCGTGATCTCGACGCGCCGGTCGCTCAGCCCGGGGGCGGGTGGTGCGACCCGCCACGACGGGTCGGCACGGATGGCGGAGGTGACCATCGGGAAGTCGAGCGGGGAGCCCGATGCCAGGCGCAGGACCTGCCGGCGGCGTTCCCTCATCAGGTCGTTCCGGCGGGTACCGAAGGCGGCGGCCAGGTGGCCCAGGAAGTCCAGGGCGGCGGGTGTGAGGATCTCGTCGTGACGCTCGCCCGCGGGCGCGAGGACGTGGACGTGGCGGGTCAGGGCACTGGTGGACATCGCTTCTCCTGCGAGCGGGGCGGAGTGGGCGGGTTCGGGGAGCGGGGGCCGGACGAGGACTGTCATGCGACCCCCGCTCACCTTGTACAGACAGGTCAGGTCGCGAAGGGACGGCCTAGTGGAACTGTTCCTCCTCCGTGGAACCGGCCAGCGCGGTCGTCGAGGAGGCGGGGTTGACGGCTGTGGACACCAGGTCGAAGTAGCCGGTACCGACCTCGCGCTGGTGCCTGACGGCGGTGAAGCCGTGGGCCTGTGCGGCGAACTCCCGCTCCTGGAGGTCCACATATGCGGTCATGCCGTGCTCGGCGTAGCCGCGGGCGAGGTCGAACATGCCGTGGTTCAGGGAGTGGAAGCCGGCCAGCGTGATGAACTGGAAGCGGTAGCCCATCGCGCCCAGCTCGCGCTGGAACTTGGCGATCTGGTCATCGTCGAGCGCCGCCTTCCAGTTGAAGGAGGGCGAGCAGTTGTAGGCGAGCATCTGGTCCGGGTACTGCGCGTGGATCGCCTCGGCGAACTCGCGGGCCTGCGCCAGGTCCGGCGTGCCCGTCTCGACCCAGATCAGGTCGGCGTAGGGGGCGTAGGCCAGGCCGCGGGCGATCACGGGTGCCATGCCGTTGCGGACCCGGTAGAAGCCCTCGGCGGTGCGCTCGCCGGTGGTGAACTCGGCGTCGCGCTCGTCCACGTCGGTGGTGAGCAGGTTGGCGGCGAGGGCGTCGGTGCGGGCGATGATGACCGTGGGCACGTCGGCGATGTCCGCGGCGAGGCGGGCCGCGTTCAGGGTGCGGATGTGCTGCGAGGTCGGCACCAGGACCTTTCCGCCGAGGTGGCCGCACTTCTTCTCCGAGGCCAGCTGGTCCTCGTAGTGGATGCCGGCCGCGCCCGCCGCGATCATCGCCTTGGTCAGCTCGAAGGCGTTCAGCGGACCACCGAAACCGGCCTCCGCGTCGGCGACGATCGGGGCCAGCCAGTCCGTCGTGTCCCCGGCGTTCTCCGCGGTGGCGATCTGGTCGGCGCGCAGGAGCGCGTTGTTGATCCGGCGGACCACCTGAGGAACGGAGTTGGCGGGGTAGAGGCTCTGGTCGGGGTAGGTGTGGCCGGCCAGGTTGGCGTCGGCGGCGACCTGCCAGCCGGACAGGTAGATGGCCTGCAGACCGGCCTTCACCTGCTGCACCGCCTGCCCACCGGTCAGGGCGCCGAGCGCGTGGACGTAGTCCCGCTCGTGCAGCTGGCGCCACAGCCGCTCGGCACCGCGCCGGGCCAGGGTGTGCTCCTCGCGGACGCTGCCGGAGAGCCGGACGACGTCTTCGGCGCTGTAGGTGCGCTCGATGCCCTGCCAGCGCGGGTCGGTGGCCCAGCGCCGCGTGAGTTCCTCGGCCGCCTGTGTCCTCGCCTCTGCCATGACTGTCACGTCTCCTTCGATCCAGGCTGTTGCCAAGCCTGTGCTGCTCGATTCACAGACGGCACGGTGTGTCGTCGTCCTGAGGTGCGGCCCGCTGTTTCCTCGAAGGGGCGAAAGCGAGCAATGCTGTCGCAGACCACCACCACTACCGGAAACTCAATGTCAGGGCACTGAGTTGAGTCCCGGATCCGGCGATGCCTGCCAAGGTCCGGCGGGCCGCACTGGAACTCTGGCACTGGCACTGAGTGCCATCAACCGTGGACACCTGCCAACTTCTGCGAATCTTCTCGCCGTCTTTTGCCAACCTTGCGAAGGCGGCCGGTGCCGCCGTCTGGCCTACACTTCCGAGGTACCGGACAGGGAGGATCACGGTGGGCAAGACCTACGCGGGAGCGCGCCTGCGGCGGCTGCGCGAGGAGCGCCGCATGAGCCAGGCGGAGCTCGCCCGCCTGCTGGGCATCTCGCCGAGCTACCTCAACCAGATGGAGCACGATTCCCGTCCGCTCACCGTGCCCGTCCTGCTCAGGCTGACGGAGACGTTCGGCGTCGACCCGGGCTTCTTCTCGGAACGCGACACGACCCGTCTCGTCGCCGACCTGCGCGAGGCGCTGACGCGCGACATCGCGAACGCCCGCATCTCCTCTTCCGACCTCGCCGAACTGGCCTCGCGGCTGCCTGCGGTCGCGCAGGTCCTCCTCGACCTGGGCCGCCGCAACCAACTACTGGCCGAGCGCCTGACCGGCACGACTGACGGCCGCGACCCGGCCGGGGAGACACCCCGCTCACCCCACGAGGAGATCCGCGACTTCTTCTACCGCCGCCAGAACTACCTCCACGACACCGACCTCGCGGCCGAGCGGTTGGCCGAGGAGGTCGGCATCCGGCCCGGCGAGGTCGTACAGGCCCTGACGAACAGCCTCGCCAAGAGGCACGGCATCCACCTCTCGGCCGACGCCGGCGACCACCTCCACCGCTATGACCAAGCCACCCGCACCCTTTGTATGTCCAGCCGCCTGCGCCCCGGTCAGCGAGCCTTCCGGATGGCTACGCAGCTCGCCCTGCTCGAGTACGGCGAGGAACTGGACCGGCAGGCCGCCGAAGACTTCCAGGTCGGCTCGCCAGCACACGCGTTGGCCCGCATCGGCATCGCCAACTACTTCGCGGCGGCCCTGATCCTGCCGTACGGAGCCTTCCACGCGGCCGCCGAAGAAGTCCGGTACGACATCGAGCGGCTCACCGACCGCTACGGCCTCGGTTACGAGACGGTCTGCCACCGCCTGAGCACCCTCCAGCGTCCCCGCCTTCGCGGTGTGCCGTTCTCCTTCGTCCGCGTCGACCGCGCCGGCAACATGTCCAAGCGGCAGTCGGCCACCGGCTTCCACTTCTCCCGGGCCGGCGGCACCTGCCCGCTGTGGAACATCTACGAGGCGTTCGCCGCCCCCGGCCGCATCCACGTCCAGATCGCCGAGATGCCCGACGGCCAGCGCTACTTGTGGACCGCGCGAGCCGTCACCCGGCACCGCGGCGGCTGGGGCGAACCCGGCAAGACCTTCGCCATCGGGCTCGGCTGCGAGATCCGCCACGCCCACCGCGTCGTCTACTCCGACGGTCTCCACCTCACCAGCGCCTCCGCCGCCACCCCGATCGGCATGGGCTGCCGCGTCTGCGAGCGCCTCGACTGCCCCCAACGGGCCGCGCCACCCCTTGGTCATCAGCTGCGGATCGACCAGAACACCAGCACCTTCGTGCCGTACCCCGTGTCCGATGCCCAACATGCCGCAGGTGACTGAGGACCGATGACGCTCGTTCGACGCTCTGTGTATCTACAGATCCGCTCGAAACGGCCTCAGGCCGCGGTTGTGTGCGCCTCGTCCTGGCGTCTGCGTTCGGCGGCTTCGCCGCGCAGCGTGACCTCCCGTGCGATCTGGGAGAGCTGCTCTTCGAGGGCGCGGCCGGGGGCGTCGGCCCATTCGCTCGCTCAAAGTCCCCACGTGAGCCTGACTGCCGCCCGGACGTCCGCCGGGCAGCCGGCTCACGGCGACGCGCAGTATCTCTTCCATATCACCCAAGGAAGAAGAACGCCGGTTGCGTAGCCAAGGCGCCGATGCTGCCTGTGGCTCGTGGGCCGCCGGGGCACCGGGGGAACGGGACAGCCGGCACGGGGTGTTGCGGTAAGAGCGCCGGGCTCGATCGCTGGTACAGACTCCCCATCGCGACGCGTCGACGCGATCAGCTCAGGCTCGCGGAGGAGTTATGAGGGCTGTCGCAGGCCATGTGTTCCCCTTCGGCCGGCTCACCAGCCCCGCCGACGGTGGTCACACGGTCGACGGAGCCCTGCGGCCCTGCGCTGGTGGGCTTGTCGGCGATCATGGCGGTGACTGCTTCGCTGGTGGTGGCATGGACCGGCAGGACTGTGTCGACGCCGGTGAGGGTGAGCATTCGCATCAGGCGGTCGGGGATGTCGGCGAGTCTGAGTGCACCGTCGGCTGCCTGGGCCGTGTGCCAGAGTCCGATGAGCGCGCTCAGACCGGCGGAGTCGCAAAAACCGACCTGTGACAGGTCCAGAACCAGGTGCGGACACCTCTGCTGGATGATCTCCGAGGCGTCGCGGCGCAGGGTCTCCGCGGTGTGCATGTCCACGTCACCGGCGACCGTGACGATCGCGAGGCCGGGACGGGGGTGCTGGACGGTCAGCCGCAGCGTGTCGGTCACGTCGGTCGTCACTCCTGGCCGAGGTGTTCGGGCGCGGCGCCGGTGTGGGCGGTGGCAGCGACACCGCCGTCGGGTGTGGTGTGGGGGTCGGGGACGGACAGGGCCAACAGGGCCACGTCGTCGCCGGCTCCGTCGGGCAGCGAGGCCAGCAGAGTGATGCTGTCCTCGATCAGGGAGGCGGCGGTGACGGGCCCGGTGCGCTGGTGGAGGAAGCCGGTCAGGCCGTCGTCACCGAGCATGGCGCCCTCGGTGGTGCGAGCTTCGATCAGCCCGTCGGTGTAGAGGAACAGGCTTTCCCCGGCCGTCAGGGAGAAGGTGGTCTGGGCGAAGGGCGCCTGGGGAAAGGCGCCGACGAGCATGCCGCCCTTGGGGCGTACGGCCCGCACCCAGACGGCGCCGCTGTCGTCGGGGCGCAGGTGGTAGGCCGGCGGGTGGCCGCCGGCGGCGAGGGTGACGGTGAAGCCGCCGTCCTCCCGGGGCTCGAGGAGGCCGAAGAGGACGGTGCAGAAGCGGCGGCCGGCGGTGACGTCGGTGAGCAGCATGGTGTTGAGCCCGCTCAGCACGGCGACGGGGTCGGCGTCGATCTGGGCCGTGGCGCGCAGGGTGTGGCGGGCCAGGGCGGTGACGGTCGCCGCCTCGGGGCCCTTGCCGCACACGTCACCGAGGAAGAACGCCCACCGGTCGCCGTCGAGGGGGAAGACGTCGTAGAAGTCGCCGCCCACGTCGTGGGCGGAGGCGGTGCGGTAGTGGCAGGCCAGTTCCAGGCCCGGCACCACGGGAAGGGCCGGGGGCAGCAGGGTGCGCTGGAGGGTGGAGGCGAACGCGGCGATGGCGGCCTTGTCCTGCTCCGCCTTCTCCCGCGCCGCCCGTTCCGCCTCGGCCCGCGCCCGTTCCGCCTCGGCGTGCCGCTGCTCCGCTTCCCGGCGGGCCTGCTCGTCGCGCAGGGCGCGCAGCGCCGACAGCCGCAGCTCCATCTCGTCCAGCACGATCGCGGCGAGATCGGCAAGGGTGGCGGTGTCCTCCTCGGTGATCGAGCGCGGCCGGGTGTCGAGGACGTTGACCGTGCCCAGCTTGTGCCCGTCGGGGGTGATGATCGGTGCGGCGGCGTAGAAACGCACGCCCATCTCTCCGGCGACCAGCGGATTGTCCGCCGCGACGGGGTCTTTGAGGGTGTCGGGGATGACCATCGTGTCATCGCGCAGGATCGCCGAGCCGCACAGGCCCGGATCACGGCCGATCTCCGCGACACCCTCCAGGCCGTGGGCGGCCTTGAACCAGATGCGGTCGGTGTCCACGATCGTGACGGTGGCCACCGGCACGTCGAAGAGGCGGGCGGCCATCGCCGCCACCCGGTCGAACGCCCCGTCGGGCGGAGTGTCGAGGATGTCGTAGCGGCGCACGGCCGCAATCCGAGCCGCTTCGGCATCCGGGTCGGGGACCAGCTCGGGGCGGCGCCCGGGAGCCGGGTCGGTGGCCGATGCCTGCTGCATCATCGGCTTTCCTCTCCGTCGATGGGCTGCCGCCGTGAACGGCACGAACCGGCGCAGCCTAAATGGACCACACACCCGAACGCCAATGCCGTCGTCAACCGGGCTTCCGGCAGCGGCGCCCCGCGCCTGCTGCCCCGTCGAACGGTGGGACAACGCTTCAGGCACCGTCCTCAGGGTCGGGTGAGGGGGGATGACCTCGGTGATGCCGACAGCTGACCGCCTACGGCCTCCAGGCACCCGCATGGGACGGGCCCGCCGTACGGCTACCGTGCCACGGGCCCGACCTCGGCCCGTCACCGGCTTCCCTGCTCCTCGGCGATCCTCTACGGGGACACCGCGTCCTGTCGCTCCTCGCCGAACATGGCACTCCTTGCCCTCGTGGCGCCGACCCTCGCCACGGACTCCGTCAGCTCCTCGACGCGGCCCTCGCCCATGCCGTTGGCACCAGACGGCCCGCGTGACAGCGACCGAACGCATCGCCGGTCCAGTGGAGCCTCCCTTCCAGCGAGGTTCGTGGAAGTGCGGGCAGGCCGGACCCGTGACGCTCGTTTGACGCTCCAAGAGATGATCGATGAAGGGCGACTGTAAGGCGGACCGGACGGCTGTCCGTCATTGCCGGTCACGAGTGGGCGGGGATTCGACTCGTTCTCAGCCTGCTCCGGCCAGGTGGGGCACTGGTTCGGGCGAAGCCATCCGGCTGTGGTCGGGACGCGCCGGGATCGATGGGACGGTTGCGCGATGCCGTCCCGGACGGGGGTCTGACTCTTGAGATCCGGCGCCATCACGGTTCAGACCGCCCGAGCGGGCCGGTGTCATCCATCCAGCACGTCACCACGGGGGAGGCGAACCACCATGACGAGACGACAGCGCAGCTCCTCCTCGAGCACGGATTCTCCCGTTCGGCGCGAGGTTGTCATGGGCGTGGACACGCACGGCGAGGTGCATGTCGCCGCCGTGGTCTCCCCGCTCGGGAAGATCCTGGGCACGGAGTCCTTTCCAGCCACGGCGGCCGGCTACCGGCAGCTGCTCGTGTGGGCCCGTAAGCGGGGGACGGTGCGCCGGGCCGGTGCGGAGGGCACCGGCACCTTCGGCGCGGGCCTGTCCCGCTATCTGCTGGCCCAGCAGATCCAGGTGTTCGAAGTGAACCGGCCCGACCGCTCGGCCCGCCGACTGCTCGGGAAGTCGGGCCCGCTCGACGCGCAGCTGCCGCGCGGGCCGTGCTCAGCGGTCGCGCCCGGGCCCGGGCCAAGCCCGGGGACGGCCCGGTGCACAGCGCCCGGATCTTCAAGCTCGCCAAAGACTCCGCGGTCAAGGCCCGTACCCAGGCGATCAACCAGCTCAAGGCCGTCCTGGTCATCGCCGACCCCGCCCTGCGGGAACAGCTGTCCAGCCTCGGCAACGCCAAGCTGTTCCGCACCTGCGCGCGCCTCAGCCCAACCGACGATGAGGGAGGCGAGGACTCGGTGACCCAGGCCACCCACATCACGTTGCGCATGCTCGCCGAACGCATCGAACAGCTCACCGCGCAGATCGACGAGCTGAACCAACGCCTGACGCGGCTCGTCGAACGCCACGCCCCACAGCTCCTCGAACGGGTAGGCATCGGCCCAGACAGCGCCGTCACCCTGCTGATCACCATGGGGGACAACCCCGAGCGGCTGAACACCGAGGCGTCCTTTGCTGCCCTTTGCGGAGTCAGCCCCATCGAGTACCCCTCCGGCCGTCGGAGCACGCGTCGGCTCAACCACGGCGGCGACCGTCAGGCCAACGCCGCCCTGCACCGCATCGTGTTCACCCGCCTGCGCCACGACCCCCGTACCCAGGCGTACTACGAACGCCGCACCCAGGAAGGCGAGACCCGACGCGAGGTCGTCCGATGCCTCGAGCGATATGCCGCCCGCGAGTTGTTCAACCTGGTCAGACCGGTTTCCCGCGCCCCCGCGTTATAGGGGCAGTCGTGAGACGTGAGAGGGTCTGGGGCGTGAGTGAGACACCCCCGAACACCCTGCAATACCGCTTTGACGGGCCAGAAGACGCTCCGGTCCTGATCCTGGGTCCCTCACTGGGCACCACATGGCACATGTGGGACCGCCAGGTCCCTGAGCTGGCCGAGCAGTGGCGGGTCTTCCGGTTCGACCTGCCCGGTCACGGCGGGGCGCCCGCACACCCGGCCGGCTCGGTCGCCGAGCTGACCGGCCGGCTGCTGGCCACGCTGGACGCGCTCGGCGTGCAGCGCTTCGGGTACGCCGGCTGCGCGCTGGGCGGCGCCGTCGGTATCGAGCTGGCCCTGCGCCACCCCGAGCGGCTCGCCTCACTCGCGCTGGTCGCGGCCTCGCCCCGGTTCGGCACCGCCGACGAGTTCCGGCAGCGCGGGGTGGTCGTCCGCACCAACGGGCTCGACCCGATCGCCCGGACCTCCCCGGACCGCTGGTTCACCGGCGGGTTCGCCGCCGCGCAGCCCGCCATCACCGAGTGGGCCGTGCAGATGGTCCGCACCACCGACCCGGGCTGCTACGTCGCCGCCTGCGAGGCCCTCGCCGCCTTCGACGTGCGGGCCGAGCTGGGCCGGGTCGGCGTGCCGACCATGGTCCTGGTGGGCTCCGACGACCAGGTCACCGGTCCCGCCGAGGCCCGCACCCTGGTCGCCGGCATACCGGACGCCCGGCTCGCGGTCGTCCCCGGCGCCTCCCACCTGGTGCCGGTCGAGCAGCCCGCCGCCGTCACCGACCTGCTCGTCCACCACTTCTCCACCGCGTGGCAGCAGCCCTTCGACACCGGGCAGACGGTCCTGCCGAACGCCCAGGCGGCCCCGGTCCCCCAGGCGGTCCCCGCGGCCGCGGCCCCGGTGCCGGTCCCGGCCGCGCCGCAGCCCGCGCCGGTCGCGGAGATCGGCCCGGCCGCCGGGCCCGCCCAGGCCGCCGGGCGGCCCGACCGGTACGAGACCGGGCTGAAGATCCGCCGCGAGGTCCTCGGCGACGCACACGTGGACCAGGTCCTGGCGGAGTCCGACGGGTTCTCCGGTGACTTCCAGGAGTTCGTCACCCGCTACGCCTGGGGCGAGATCTGGGGCCGGCCGGGCCTGGACCGCCGTACCCGCAGCTGCATCACGCTCACCGCGCTGGTCGCCGGCGGCCACCTGGAGGACCTGGCCTTCCACACCCGGGCGGCGCTGCGCAACGGTCTCACCCCGGACGAGATCAAGGAGGTGCTGCTCCAGACGGCCGTCCACTGCGGGGTGCCGGCCGCGAGCAGCGCGTTCCGGGTGGCCCAGCGGGTCATCCGGGAGGAGACCACGCCCGCGGAGTGACGCCGCGCCCGGCCCGCACGGGGCAGGATGGTGAGGCATGAAGCTCACGAAGAAGTCCCACGCCTGCGTCCGCCTCGACAAGGAGGGGCGGACGCTCGTCATCGACCCGGGCGGGTTCTCCGAGGAGGACGCGGCGGTCGGTGCGGACGCGATCCTGGTCACGCACGAGCACCCGGACCACTTCGACGAGGGCCGGCTGCGCGCCGCACTGGAGGCGAACCCGGCCGCCCGGATCTGGACCCTGCGGTCCGTCGCCGACCGGATCTCGGCGGCCTTCCCGGGCCGGGTGCACACCGTCGGCCACGGGGACACCTTCACCGCCGCCGGCTTCGAGGTACAGGTGCACGGCGAGCTGCACGCGGTGATCCACCCGGACATCCCCCGCATCACCAACGTCGGCTACCTGATCGACGCGGGGAAGGTCTTCCACCCCGGCGACGCGCTCACCGTCCCGGACGGTCCCGTGGAGACGCTGATGCTGCCCGTGATGGCCCCCTGGAACAAGATCTCCGAGGTCATCGACTACGTCCGCGAGGTCCGCCCGCGGCGCGCCTACGACGTCCACGACGCCCTGCTCACCGACCTCGCCCGCCCCATCTACGACAACCAGATCGGCGCCCTGGGCGGCACCGACCACCAGCGGCTCGCCCCCGGGGCCTCCACGGAGGTCTGAGCGGGCGAGCCGGCGTTGTCACACCCGCCAGGTAGGTTGTGGGACATGCGCATCGCCACCTGGAACGTGAACTCGATCACCGCCCGCCTTCCCCGGCTGCTGGCCTGGCTGGAGAGCAGCGGCACCGACGTGCTGTGCCTCCAGGAGGCCAAGGTCGCCGAGGACCAGTTCCCGTCCGACCAGCTGCGCGAGCTGGGGTACGAGGCCGCGGTCCACGCGACCGGCCGGTGGAACGGCGTGGCGGTGCTCTCCCGCGTCGGCATCGAGGACGTGGTCAAGGGCCTGCCCGGCGACCCGGGCTACGAGGGCGTGACCGAGCCGCGCGCCATCGCGGCGACCTGCGGCCCGGTCCGCGTCCGGTCGGTGTACGTGCCCAACGGCCGCGAGGTGGGCCACCCGCACTACGCGTACAAGCTCCTGTGGTTCGAGGCCCTGAAGGCTGCCGTGGCCGCCGACGCGCGGTCGGACCGCCCGTTCGCCGTGCTGGGCGACTACAACGTCGCGCCGACGGACGACGACGTCTTCGACCCGGCCGCCTTCGAGGGCGCCACCCACGTCACCCCGGCCGAGCGCGCCGCGCTCGCCGACCTGCGGGAGGCGGGCCTGACCGACGTCGTGCCGCGCCCGCTGAAGTACGACCACCCGTTCACGTACTGGGACTACCGCCAGCTCTGCTTCCCGAAGAACCGCGGCATGCGCATCGACCTGGTCTACGGCAACGAGCCGTTCGCCCGGGCCGTCAAGGACGCCTACGTCGACCGCGAGGAGCGCAAGGGCAAGGGCGCCTCCGACCATGCGCCGGTGGTGGTCGACCTGGACGTGTGATGCCACGCTGGGTCCATGCACCTTCCGTTCCCGGGCTCCCGGCACAAGAAGAACGGTGAGGCGGCGGTGCCCGCCGACCCCGAGGCGGTCGCCGAGCTGCTGTCCGAGTGCGAGCTGCTCCGCTCGCAGGCGGCCCGGGCGGGCGTCCGCCTCGACGACACCCCGGCCTCTCTGGAGGCCCTGGACCAGATGGTCCCGCGCTGGCGGGACGACCCCGAGATCCTGCCGTGGCTGGCCCACGACGCCGGGCTGTACCTGGGCACGGTCGTGGTGCGCACCGTGCCCGGTGCCGAGTGGCGGATCCTCTCCCACGGCGAACCCGTCGTCCGGCTCCCCTCCGGCCGTACCGTCGAGGTGGTGCCGGCCGGGCAGGAGTGGGCCGCGACCGGGGTTCCCGAGCTGTCCCAGCTGTACGCCGAGATCGCCGGGAGCTGATCCGGCGGGGCCGTCACCCCGCCCCGCTGACGTAAATACGGCTAATGCCCGGAAAGTGCGTGTCGTTCCTCAACTCCGCGGTCGTCTGGATAGGTTGCGGCAACCACGACACGGCTGAAAGTGAGTAGGGCTGCGGATGGCCGCCGATCCGTTGATCGAACTGCGGAACGTCAACAAGTACTACGGGCAGTTGCACGTCCTGCGGGACATCGACCTCACTGTCGGCAAGGGCGAGGTGGTCGTCGTCATCGGTCCCTCCGGCTCGGGCAAGTCGACGCTGTGCAGGACGGTCAACCGGCTGGAGACGATCGAGTCCGGCACCATCACGCTCGACGGGCAGCCGCTGCCCGCGGAGGGCAGGGCCCTCGCCCGGCTCCGTGCCGAGGTCGGCATGGTCTTCCAGTCCTTCAACCTCTTCGCCCACAAGACGGTCCTGCAGAACGTCTCCCTCGCCCAGGTCAAGGTCCGGCGGCGCAAGCGGGACGAGGCCGACCGCCGCTCCCGCGAACTCCTCGACCGGGTGGGCCTGCTGAACCAGGCCGGCAAGTACCCCGCCCAGCTCTCCGGCGGCCAGCAGCAGCGTGTCGCCATCGCCCGCGCGCTCGCCATGGAGCCCAAGGCGATGCTCTTCGACGAGCCCACCTCGGCCCTCGACCCCGAGATGATCAACGAGGTGCTGGAGGTGATGCGGCAGCTCGCCCGGGACGGTATGACCATGATCGTCGTCACCCACGAGATGGGCTTCGCGCGGGCCTCCGCCAACCGCGTCGTCTTCATGGCCGACGGCCGCATCGTCGAGGACCGCAGCCCGGAGGCGTTCTTCACGAACCCGAGGAGCGACCGCGCCAAGGACTTCCTCTCCAAGATCCTCAAGCACTGACCCGGGGGAGTGCGACCCGTGTTCCGTACCACCCGTGCCCCCCGCGCCCTGTGCGCGTTCCTCGCCCTGCTCGCCACCGCCTGCGGCAGGGAGGGCAGCCCGCCCGGCAAGGGCCCGGCGCCCGAGCGGCTCCCGCACTACCGGGTGGCCCGCGACTTCAGCCTGCCCGGCTCCCCGACCTGGAGCCGGGCGAAGCGGCGCGGCTACTTCGTCGTCGGCGCCAAGGAGGACCAGCCCTACCTCGGCGAGAAGGACCCGGCGACCGGCACCTACTCCGGCTTCGACATCGAGATCGCCAAGATGATGTCCGCCTCCCTCGGTCTCGCGCCGGACACGGTCCGCTTCCGCACGATCGCCTCCGCCAACCGCGAGACCGCCCTCCAGAACGGCCAGATCGACTACTACGTCGGCACCTACACCATCAACGCGGGCCGCAGGAAGCTGGTCGGCTTCGCCGGCCCCTACTACATGGCAGGACAGGCGCTCCTCGTGCGCAAGGACGAGAACGACATCCACGGCCCGCAGGACCTCGCCGGCAAGCGCGTCTGCTCCGCGGCCGGTTCCACGCCGTACCAGCGCATCAAGGACGACTACCCGAAGGCGGTCCTGGTCGCCTACGACACCTACTCGGTCTGCGTCGACAACCTCCTCACCTACCAGGTCGACGCCGTCACCACCGACGACGCCATCCTCATCGGCTACGCGGCCAAGGCCCCCGACGAACTCAAGGTCGTCGGCCGGCCCTTCTCCGCGGAGCCGTACGGCATCGGCGTCCCGCGCACCGACAACGCCCTGCGCTTCGCCCTCGACGACGCACTGGAGGCACGGGAGAAGAACGGCGACTGGAAGAAGGCGTACGACGCCACGCTCGGCCTCTCGGGCGTGCCCGCCCCCCACCCGCCCGCCATCGACCGCTACCCGGCGACCTGAGCGAGGACGGCATGAAGGTACTGACAGACAACTTCTCGACCTACGGCGAAGGCTTCCTCGGCACGCTCGAACTGACCGTGTACGCCTCCCTGCTGGCCCTCGCCCTGGGGTTCGTGATGGCGTCCTTCCGGGTAGCGCCCGTCGGCTCCCTGAGGGTCTTCGGCACCGCGTGGGTCACCGTGCTGCGCAACACCCCGCTGACCCTGCTGTTCTTCGCGGTGCTGCTCGGACTGCCCCGCTTCGGACTCCTGCTGCCCTTCGAGGTGTTCGCGGTCCTCGCCCTGGGCTGCTACACCTCGGCGTTCATCTGCGAGGCGCTGCGCTCCGGCATCAACACCGTCCCCACCGGGCAGGGCGAGGCGGCCCGCAGCCTCGGGATGTCCTTCGCGCAGACCCTCACCCTGGTCGTGCTGCCGCAGGCGTTCCGCTCCGTGATCCCGCCCGTCGGCTCCAACCTCATCGCGCTCGCCAAGAACTCGGCCATCGCGGGCGCGTTCAGCGTGACCGAACTGCTCGGCACGTACCGGACGCTCAGCGAACTCGGCTACAACATCGTCTGGACGTTCGTCTGGATCGCCGTCGGCTACCTGATCATCACGCTCGCCATCAGCGCCCTGTTCCACGTGCTGGAGCGGACGTTCGGAGTCGCCCGATGACCGCGGCCACCGCGCTCTACGACGTCCCCGGCCCGCACACCCGCCGACGGCACCGCCTCTACGGCGTCCTGTCCGTCCTCGTCATCCTCGCGCTCGTCGCCTGGGTCCTGTACCTGCTCTTCCACACCGGGCAGTTCACGTCCACCAAGTGGCGGCCCTTCGCGTACCAGGGCATCCAGGAACTGCTGCTGCGCGGCCTCGGCAACACCCTCAAGGCGTTCGCGCTCACGGCCGTGCTCTCCCTCGCCCTCGGCGGTCTGCTGGCCACCGGCCGGCTGTCCGACCACCGGCCGGTGCGCAGGCTGAGCGCACTCGTCGTCGAGTTCTTCCGCGCCATGCCCGTCCTCGTGATGATCTTCTTCATCTTCGTGGCGCTGAAGGTCCAGCCGCTGCCCGCCCTGGTCGCCGGTCTGACCCTCTACAACGGTTCCGTCCTCGCCGAGGTCTTCCGCTCGGGCGTGAACGCCGTCGAACGCGGCCAGCGGGAGGCCGCGTTCGCGCTCGGCATGCGCAAGACGCACGTCATGGCGTACGTCCTCGTCCCCCAGGCGGTACGCGCCATGCTGCCGGCCATCATCAGCCAGCTGGTGGTCGCCCTGAAGGACACGTCCCTCGGCTTTCTCATCACCTACGAGGAGTTCCTCCATGCCGGGAAGCTCATCGCCTCCAACCTCGACTACGATTTGCCGTTCATCCCCGTGGTGATGGTGATCTCGCCGATCTACATCGGGATGTGCATGCTGCTCTCGTGGTTCGCCGGCTGGGTGTCCCGCCGTGAGCAGCGCAGCCCCAAGACCGATGCCGTGGCGGTCGCCACGGCCGGCCCTGGGGCGCTGCTGCCGGGTGGGGAGCCCCCCATGGCCCCGAAACCATAAGGGGGGCGGCAGTTCACACGGGCCAGGCTCGTCCGGCGGCAGCCGGAGATCACTGCTCGCCGAGCGGGACGGACACGTACGACGGGTCGTCCTCGGGTGAGGAGAAGGTCAGCTGCGCGCCGGACGGGTTGTGCTCGGCGTAGAGCGGGTCGACGGTGTCGACCACCATGGCGAGGCGGTGCCCGGCGGGTACGTCGTAGGCCGTGGAGAACAGGTCCAGGTCCACGCCGAACGGCGCGCCGGGCGTCCGTCCGTGCCAGGTGTAGGGCGCGTGCGTGACCAGCTTGCCGATGCCGAGCGGGCCCACGTCGTACAGGTAGGCGACGAGGGTGCCGCTCTCCCCGGTCGGGGTGAGGGTGGTGTGCAGGTGGGCCGTGCCGCGCACCCGCTGGGTGGCGCCGTACCGCTCCGACTGCCAGACGGCCGCCCAGCGGCGCGGCAGCAGCGGCATCGAGGCCATCGGCGGCAGCTGGGCGACCTGGTCCAGGATGCTGGAGAGGAAGACGATCCCGCCGTCCGCGCCGGAGTCGACGTTGGCGTGGATGGTGGTGGAACCGGTGAGCGCCAGCTTCCTGCGGGTGGCGGTGACCGACTTCCAGTCCGGGTAGCCCTCGTATCCCCCCGCGCTACGGGACTTCAGCCGGACCGGCTGCTCGCGGTCGACGCCGTTGTCGGTGCCCTTGAGGTAGTGGTCGAACCAGCGCCCGGTGTCCGTCCACACGTCGTTGGGCAGCCCGAACAGGCCGGTCAGCTCCGGCGTGGCGTGGTCGCCGGGGCGCAGCTGGAGCCGCTTGGGGACGGTCAGCTTCTCGTAGAAGGAGGCGTACTGGTTCGCCGGGAAGACCGTGTCGCCCCAGGCGTTGGCGAGCATGACCGCGGCGCCGTTCTTGTTCAGCTGGTCGACGTAGGTCGCGGCGGAACGTTTCCGCCCCCAGTCGATCATCTGCTGTTCCGTGGTGAGGTCGGAGGCGTACAGGTTGTCGAAGATCTCGCGCAGCTCCGCGCTCTCGCGGCCGGTGAGGGTGGCCGCGCCGTCCAGTACGGCCGCCGCCTGGAGGTGCTGGGTGCGGCCGGAGTAGATCGAGTCGATCAGGTCGGCCCAGCCGCTGAGCGCGGCGACGGCCCTGACGCGCTTGTCCTGGGCCGCGGTGAGCAGGCTGATCCCGGCTCCGTACGACACCCCCGCCATGCCGACGTGCCCGGGGTCGGCCGGAGTGTGCGCGAGGGCCCAGTCGATGACCTTGGAGGCGTCCGCTGTGTCGGGCGGACCGGCCACTTCTATCCGACCGCCGGACTGCCAGAAGCCACGCACGTTGTAGGTGAGCACCACGTAGCCGGCGTCGGCGAGTTCGCGCGCCTGGGCGATGTACTCCACCTGGGGCAGGGCCCAGCTCGTGGGCAGCACGATGAGCGGGTAGCGGTGCGCGTCGTCGGCTCCGGCGGGTGTGACGACGTTCGCCTTCAGTACCGTCCCGCCCTCGCCTGCGATGTCGACGAAGCGGACGGACGGGGCGGCCTGCGCCGCCGGTGCCAGCCCGACGACGGAACCGGCGATCAGCGCCGCGCAGACGGCTCCGGCGGCGCAGGTGCGCGGCGCGGTGCGACCTCGTCCCATGGGTCACTCCTTCACTTGGCTCGGTGACAAAGTGACCCGACGGTAACCGTGGCTCCTTACCGCAAGTAACCCGTCGGTAAGTTACGTGCCGGTAAAGATTGTTGAATCACTGAGCGGTCGCGTCGGCGGACTCCGGGGCGGGCGCGGGGCGCAGCGCCGTCCGCGTCACGTCCGCCACCAGCTCCACCACGTCGGGGCCGTACGCCTGTGAGTTGAGCACCTTCAGCAGCAGGACGAAGGAACCGGTGCCGTACTTGCGGTGCAGCCGCTCGTGGTGGCGGGCGAGATAGCGGGTGGCCGCCTGGTTGGTGATGGCCCGCTGGCCGCAGAAGAGGAACACCGGCCGGCCCGCGCCGTGTCCGCCCGCGGTGATCCGGGCGAGCAGCACGAACTCGGACCGGCCGCGCTCCATGCGGTACTCCTCCCCGCCGATCCGCAGGGCGCCGAGGGCCGGGCCGGCGTCGGTCTCGACGTTCATCCGCGCTCCCGGCAGCAGAGAGGAGAGGTGGGCGGCCGTCCGGCTGTTCGAGTAGGGGCCGCCGACGCAGAACTCCGTCCGCTCGCCGAAGCCCTGCCGGATGGCGTCATGCCCGACGACCTGCACGTGCGCGTCGCAGTCCTTCACGAGGGCCGCCAGCTCCAGCAGGGCGAACACGTCGTGACGCGTCACCGACGTCTCCGGACCGCCCGCCTTGTGGTTGACCACCAGCAGAGCCTCGGAGTGCTCCGGCAGGCCGAAGAACGCCTGCTTGCGGCGCAGCCGGCGCCTCCACAGGTACGTCCGGGACAGCCAGCCCAGCGCGGCCGAGATGCCGGCGGCTATCAGGCCCAGGACGATGTTGCGCACGTCGTCGTTCATGGCCGCGCATGGTATGCGCTGCGCCGTGCCGCCGCCATGCGCCGCCGGCCGCCCCGCGGCGCGGCGACCGGGCGAAGCGCGGGCCCGTACCGGCGACGGGTGCACACCGCCCGGCGAAGTCCGGCAGCGGCGTACGCGCCCGCCGAGGGCGCCCCGCTGCACGGCCGGTGCCGCTTCTGCGCCTCCGTCGTGATCGAGGCCGAGGACCGAACACGGGCATCATGTGAGGATCGGACACCGGCGTCATGTGAGGCGGCTCTCGGCTGCGGCTCCCGGCCGACGAGGAGCGCCTCACGGGCCTTCCCCCCCGGGGATGCGTCCACCTTGCCGCGGTGTGATTCTGGGGAGGGGAGCGCTTCTTCGGGGACACCTGCCGGCGGACCGGGGTCCGTCCGGCTGGACTTCAGTGTCTGCGAGGTCCGGAAATGAAGGTTCCACGTCTCGCGGCGATCGCGGTGCTGCTGGCCCCGATCCCGTTCGCCGGCGCGGCGGAGCCCGCCGGGGCGGCCCAGGTCCACGCCGTCTTCGCACACGGGCATCTACGGGTCTACGAGTGCTGCAGCTTCCTCTCGCCGAGCCACACCGAGATCGTCGACTTCAGCAAGCACCTCGTGCTCACGCATGCTCGGCCGACCGAGCACTTCTGGGTGAAGGGGTGCGCGGGTGACCAGGCGCGCGGAGAGCTACGGGTCGATCTCCGGCTCACCGAGTCGGAAGAAGTCGTCACCAAAGCCCGGCTGAAACTCTACGAGGGGTCGACCTGCGACAATCTCGACCTCGACGGCGCCGACTCCCGGTCCACGGTCACCGGAGAGGGCCAGTCCCGGCGGTTGCTCTTCGAGGTATGGAACGATGAATTCCACTCGAACGACACGGCCACGGCGGACTTCACCGTGGGGCAGAACCCCGGAGCGCCACCCGAGCCTTCGAACCTGGTCGCCGGCCGCGTACCAGGGAACAGCGGGAAGATCTCTCTCGACTGGGTGGACCAGGCGACCGACGAGACCGGCTACGAGATCCTCAACACGAGTACCGGTCAGATCGCCCGTCTGGCGCCCGACTCGAGTCACACCTTCTGGTACCAGCCCATCGTGTACCGAACGTGCTTCCAGGTTCGGGCGGTCAATGCTCAGGGCTCCTCGTCCTGGACTCCCGTGAGCCCCACAGCTGAATGCGTGTGACGGCTGGCCAACCGCGGCCGGACGCCGACCGCGCGGGGGCTGACCGATCCGATCACCCTCGGCGGGGCCGGGCCGCCCGCGATGGAGCCCGGTCCGCCCGGCCTTCGCGCAGACGGCACCGTCGTGGCTGGTCGCGCGGTTTCCCGCGCCCCGCCGGGGCGCTAGGCTGGACGGCCCCGACGGGAGGTACGCATGAGGCGTCCAGGTACGCGGAAACTGGCGGTTCTGGTGGTCTCGGCCGCCGTGGTCTCGGTGGGGGCGGCGGCGCCACCCACCGCGACGGCGAGCGGGACGCCCAGAAAGACTCCCGTGGCCGTCGGCTACGGCGGAGCCGTCGCCAGCGTCGACGCGGACGCCTCGGCGGCCGGTACGGAGGTGCTCCGCAACGGCGGCAACGCGGTCGACGCGGCCGTCGCCACCGCCGCCGCGCTCGGCGTGACCGAGCCCTACTCCGCCGGCATCGGCGGAGGCGGCTACTTCGTCTACTACGACGCCAAGTCGCGCACCGTGCACACCATCGACGGCCGCGAGACCGCACCGCTCAGCGCGGACTCCGGCCTGTTCACCGAGAACGGCAAGCCGCTCGCCTTCGCCGACGCCGTCAGCAGCGGATTGAGCGTCGGCACGCCGGGCACCCCCGCCACCTGGCAGACGGCGCTGGACCGGTGGGGCAGCAAGCGGCTCGGCACCCTGCTGCGGCCGGCCGAGCGGCTGGCCCGTGACGGCTTCACCGTGGACGACACCTTCCGCTCGCAGACGGCGTCCAACGAGACCCGGTTCCGCTACTTCCCGGACACCGCGAAGCTGTTCCTGCCGAACGGACGGCTGCCCGTCGTCGGCTCCACCCTGAAGAACCCCGAACTCGCCCGCACCTACGAGGAACTGGGCCGCAAGGGCGTCGGCGCGGTCTACCGCGGCGACATCGGCGACGACATCGTCGACACCGTCGAACACCCGCCGGTGGACCCCGCCTCGGGCTGGAAGGCCCGCCCCGGCAAGCTGGCCGAGAAGGACTTCGCCGTCTACCGCGCCAAGCTCCAGGCGCCCACCCGCACGTCGTACCGCGGCCTGGACGTGTACTCCATCGCGCCCTCCTCCTCCGGCGGCACCACGGTCGGCGAGGCGCTCAACATCCTGGAGCGCACCGACCTCTCCAAGGCGAGCGAGGTGCAGTACCTGCACCACTTCATCGAGGCGAGCCGGATCTCCTTCGCCGACCGGGGGCGCTGGGTCGGCGACCCGGCCTTCGAGGACGTACCGACCAGGCAGCTGCTGTCACAGCGGTACGCCGACTCCCGCGCCTGCCTGATCAAGAACGACGCGGTGCTCACCAGCCCGCTCGCCCCGGGCGACCCACGGCACCCGGCGGCCTGCGGCAAGGGCGACAAGGCGGCCCCGACGACGTACGAGGGCGAGAACACCACCCATCTGACCGTGGCCGACAAGTGGGGCAACGTCGTCGCCTACACGCTCACCATCGAGCAGACCGGCGGCAGCGGCATCACCGTCCCCGGCCGGGGCTTCCTGCTCAACAACGAGCTGACCGACTTCTCCTTCGCCCCGGCCGACCCCGCCGTGCACGACCCGAACCTGCCGGGCCCGGGCAAGCGCCCGCGCTCCTCGATCTCCCCGACGATCGTGCTGGACCGGCACCAGCGGCCCGTGGTGGCGCTCGGCTCGCCCGGCGGCGCCACCATTGTCACCACCGTGCTGCAGACCCTGACCGGGTTCCTCGACCGGCATCTGCCGCTGGTCGACGCCATCGCCGCACCGCGCGCCAGCCAGCGCAACGCGGCGAAGACGGAACTCGAACCCGCCCTCTACGACAGCGACCTGAGGAAACGGCTGGAGGCCATCGGCCACTCCTTCTCGCTCAACCCCGAGATCGGCGCGGCGACCGGCGTGCAGCGGCTGGCGAACGGCAAGTGGCTGGCCGCCGCCGAGAAGGTACGGCGCGGTGGCGGCTCGGCGATGGTGGTGGACCCGGTCCGGTAGGTCGTCTCGCGGCTCCGGCCGGGCTCGGTGGCAGGCTCCGGGGCTCCGGCCGGGCTCGGTGGCGGGTCCCGCGGCTCCGGCTGGACTCCGTGGCAGGCTCCGGGGCTCCGGCCGGGTTCCGTGGTTCCGGCCGGAGCCGTGCGACAGGTCCCGCGCCTCCGGCCGGATCGCACGGGGTCTCACGTCTGCGCCGGCCGGATCTCACGGGGTGTCACGTCTGCGTCACCGGTGGGGCTTGCCCGGGGGCCTCGCCGGTACGGAAGTCCAGCCGTCCGTCGGCCACGTCCACCGTGACCCGGTCGCCCTCGGAGACCGTGCCGTTCAGCAGCAGCCGGGACAGCCGGTTGTCCACCTCGCGCTGGATGGTGCGGCGCAGCGGACGGGCACCGTACTCCGGCTGGTAGCCACGCTCGGCGAGCCAGTCGACGGCCGCGTCCGTGAACTCGACGTGCACGCCCTGTCCGTCCAGCAGCCGCCGGGTGCTCTCCAGCAGCAGGTCGGTGATCCGCCGCAGCTGCTCGCCGGTCAACTGCCGGAAGACCACGATCTCGTCGATCCGGTTGAGGAACTCCGGCCGGAAGTGCTCACGCAGCGGCCGCAGGATCTGCTCGCGCCGCGCCTCCTCGTCGGCGTCCGCACCACCCGGCCCGAACCCGATCCCGGCGCCGCGCCGGGTGATCGCCTCGGAGCCCAGGTTGCTGGTCATCACGATGACCGTGTTGGTGAAGTCCACGGTCCGCCCCTGCGAGTCGGTCAGCCGGCCGTCGTCGAGCACCTGGAGCAGGATGTTGAAGACGTCGGGGTGCGCCTTCTCCACCTCGTCCAGCAGGAGCAGCGAGTACGGGTGCCGGCGCACCACCTCGGTGAGCTGTCCGGCCTCCTCGTGGCCGACGTACCCGGGCGGGGCGCCCACCAGCCGGGAGACGGTGTGCCGTTCCTGGTACTCGCTCATGTCGAGGCGGACCATGCGGTCCTCGCTGCCGAACAGGGCCTCCGCGAGTGCCCGGGCCAGCTCGGTCTTGCCGACGCCGGTCGGGCCGAGGAAGAGGAAGCTGCCGATCGGCCGGCGCGGACTGGCGAGCCCCGCGCGGGAGCGCAGCACCGCCTCGGACACCACGGCGACGGCCTCCTCCTGGCCGACCACGCGCCGGTGCAGGTGCTCCTCGAGGCCGAGGAGCCGCTCCTTCTCCTCCTGGGTCAGGCGGCTGACCGGGATGCCGGTCTGCCGGGACACCACCTCGGCGATGGCCTCGGCCGTCACCTCCAGCTGCCCCTCGTCGGCTTTGTCCTCGTGGCCGGCCTCGACGATCTGCCGCTTCAGTTCGGCGATCCGGTCCCGTAGCTGTTTGGCCTGCTCGTAGTCCTCGTCCGCCACCGCCTGGTCCTTGTCCCGGACCAGCTGTTCCACCGAGCGCTCCAGCGCGCGGACGTCCGTGCCCTTCGTGCCGGCTCCGAGCCGGACCCGGGCGCCCGCCTGATCGATCAGGTCGATCGCCTTGTCCGGCAGCCGCCGGTCGGTGAGGTAACGGTCGGACAGCTCCACGGCGGCGACCAGCGCCTCGTCGGTGTACTGCACCTGGTGGTGCGCCTCGTACCGGTCGCGCAGCCCGCGCAGGATCTCGACGGTGTCCTCGACGGTCGGCTCGGGCACCAGGATCGGCTGGAACCGGCGGGCCAGCGCCGCGTCCTTCTCGATCCGGCGGAACTCCTCCAGCGTGGTCGCGCCCACGATGTGCAGCTCGCCCCGGGCCAGGGCCGGCTTGAGGATGTTGCCGGCGTCCAGCGCGCCGCCCTCGCCGCCGGAGCCGGCGCCGACGACGGTGTGCAGCTCGTCGATGAACACGATCAGCCGGTCGGAGTGGGCGCGGATCTCCTCCACGATGTTGTTCATCCGCTCCTCGAAGTCGCCCCGGTAGCGGGTGCCGGCCACGACCCCGGTGAGGTCCAGGGCGACGACGCGGCGGCCCGTCAGGACGTCCGGGACGTCTCCGTCGGCGATGCGCTGGGCGAGGCCCTCGACGACGGCCGTCTTGCCGACGCCCGCGTCCCCGATCAGGACCGGGTTGTTCTTGCCCCGCCGTGACAGCACCTCGATGGTCTGCTCGATCTCCGAGTCACGGCCGATGACCGGGTCGACGCGGCCCTGCCGGGCCAGGTCGGTCAGATCGCGGCCGTACTTGTCGAGGGTCGGCGTGCCCGTGGGCCGCTGCCGCTCCGGGCGCGGCTGCGTGGTCTCCGGGGGCTCGGGCGGCAGGCCGCCCGCCGAGAACCGGGCCGCGTGCAGGATGTGCCCGGCCGCGGAGTCCGGGTTCGAGGCCAGCGCGCTCAGCACGTGCTCCGGGCCGATGTATCCGGCGCCGCTGGCCCGGGCCATGTCGTGCGCGTCCAGCAGGGCGCGCTTGACGGCCGGGGTCAGCGACAGCGAGGCCGGCGGCGGAGCCTCGCCCGCCGGGTGCTGGACCGGGCCGGCCCGGTCGTCGATCTCCGTCGCGAGCGAGTCCGGGTCCGCTCCCGCCCGGCTCAGCAGGCTGCGGGTGGGTTCCGCCGACACGGCCGCGCGCAACAGGTGCTGGGTGTCCAGGTCCCGGCTGCCGTGCTCGGCGGCGTACTGGGCGGCTCCTCTGACCAGTTCCCGGGCCGGCTGGCTGAGCAGGCGGCCGATGTCGATGTGACGTGGCCCCTGCGCTCCGCCGGGCAGGCCGCCGAAGAAGCGGGCCATGAACTCACCGAAGGGGTCAGGAGGGTAGCCGTTGGTCATGGCGTGGGTTCCTTCGCTGACGACATGCGGAGCGACCGGGTAACCCGGGGGTGGGTTGCTCATGCCCACGATGACACGATCCGTGGGGGCGGGCATGTCCGCCCGCGGCGGTCCGCCCCGGCCGGCACGGCCACGCACCGCGGCCGCTCGGGGCAGCCCGGGGGACCGGGGGCTTCTCAGCGCGCCGACCGTACCGTGCCGCTCGCCGTCACGCCGCCTGCCGCCGTGCCGCCCCCTGGTCGCGCCGCCCCCCGTCGCGCC
>NZ_WWJT01000038.1 GCF_009865385.1 Streptomyces sp. SID486
CGAGCTGACCCGGCGAGCTGACCCGGCGAGCTGATCCGGACGGCCGCGGACCGCGCCCCCGCCCGGCGCCACGGCCCCGGCGCATCAGTGCAGCCGGGCCAGGGCCTCGGCGAGTTCCTGCGGGCGGGCGGCGAAGGGGCTGTGACCGCCCGGCAGGGTACGGACGGTGAACGGCTCACCGGGCATGGCCCGGTCGGCCTCCGTGATCATCAGATCCTGCGTGGCCGTCGGCAGTGCCCGGTCGTCCGCGCAGCGCAGGAAGGTACGCGGGATGCGGCCCCATCGTGCCGCGGTCAGGGTGACGGGGGCCGCCGCGACGGCCAGCGGCAGATCGGGGCTCAGCGCGGAGCGCCAGCGGTCGAAGCGGTCGGCGGGCGCGTCGTGGTAGTACGTCTGCCGCAGTTCCTCGACGTAGTCGGGGTCCGGCGAGAGCGGGTCGATGCGCACGGCTCCCAGTGTCGCGGGGTCGGCGAGGTGGAGGCTCTGCCCCCGTGCGGTGGTGTTCTCGGGCGCGTCCAGGTAGTCGAAGAACCGGGGACGGCCGGCGGGGACGAACGCGGAGAGGTAGACGACACGGTCGACCAGCTCGGGCGCGCGCTCCGCGGCCAGCGACGCGGGACCCCCGCCCACGCTGTGGGCGACGAGCACGACCCGGCGGTAGCGGCGGACCCGGCGCAGCGTGTCGAGGACGGCGTCGGCGCAGTCCTCCGTCGTCACGTCGGCGAGCTGCGATCTCTCGGTCAGCAGACCGGGACGGCCGGGCAGCAGGTACCCGCTGGGCAAGGGAGCGTCGAAGCCGTGCCCGGGCAGGTCGACGGCGACGCTCGCGGCACCGAGGCCGGCGAGCGCCCGCTGCGTCGCCGCCCACTGCCACGAGCCGTGCCAGGCACCGTGGACGAGGACGAAGACGGTGTCGTCCGGCCCGGTGCCCGTGCCGTGCGCGGCGTTCTCGGTGCCCGCGGGGTCTTCGGTGTACGCGTCGTTGAAGGAGGGCTGCATGACGCCCACCCCAGCCGGTGACGGTGGATCGGTCCAGTGGAAGATATGGAATGCCCGGTGGTGATACTTCGCGTGTATGGACGGAGCGTTCGTGGAAGCACGGCATCTGCGGTACGCGCTGGCCCTCGCCGAGCACGGGCACTTCGGCCGGGCGGCACGCGCGCTCGGCATCGCGCAGCCCCCGTTGTCCAAGCAGATCGCCGACCTGGAACGCGAGACCGGGGCCCGGTTGTTCGACCGGACCCGGCAGGGCGTGTTCCCGACCGCCGCGGGCGAGGCGTTCCTCGTCCGGGCGCGGCGGGCACTGGACGAGATGGCGGCGGCCGCGGTCGACGCCGACCGGGCGGCACGGGGTGAGACGGGCCGGCTGCGGCTGGGGTTCATCGCCTCCGCGTTGCTCGATCCGCTCCCGGGCGTCCTGGGCCGGTTCGGCCGCGAGCGGCCCGAGGTACGGCTGGAGCTGCACGAGATGGCGTCCCGCCGCAGCGCCGCCGCCCTCGTCGCCGGCGAACTGGACGTGGCCGTCACCCTCGGACCGCCCCGGGGCGCCGGGGCCGAGCGTCTGGTGTCCGTCCCGGTCGGGCATGACCATCTGATCGCCGTGGTCGGCAGCGAGCACCCCTACGCCGGCCAGGCGTCGGTGAGCGTGGACCAGCTGCGACGGCAGCCGCTGGTCGTGGCCGCCGGGGAGGACGAGCCCGCCGTCGCCGCCGGTCTGCGCATCCTGCTCGGCGAGGACGTCGCCGCGCTGGAGAACGCCACCGTGGCCCGGGACGTGCACACGATCATGGGCCTGGCGGCCTGCGGGGTCGGCGTGGGCCTCGGGCCCTCTCGCATGCGGTCGGCCCCGCGACCGGGGATCCGCTTCTGCGAGGTGACCCCGAGGACGGCGCTGCCCGACCTGGTCCTGTCCTTCGCCGACCGGGACCGCTCCCCGGTGCTGGACGCCTTCCTCGACACCGTCCGCGAGAACTGCCCCGGCGTCGGTGCCGCCCTCGACCGGCGACTGGGCCACGCCTGAGGACCGCACCCGGTGCCCTCAGGAGCGACGGCACGCAGAGATCCCGGCCGACCCGGCGCCCCGACGGCCCGGTGACGCGACGGCCCGGCGCCCCCAGGGCTCGGCGACCCGAGGGTTCGGCCGGCCTGGCGGCCTGGCGGCCTGGCGGCCCGGCGGCCGGGCGATGCGACTGCCCGGCCGGTCCGGCGACGCGACGGTCCGACGGCCCGGACGGTCCGGCGACCCGACGGCTTGGCCGGCCTGACGGCTTGGCCGGCCTGGCGGCCTGACGGCTCGACGGCTCGGCCGCCCGGTGGCCCGGCGACTCGAATCGTGGAAGCCCGCGGGAATCCCCTTGCGCAATGGTCAAGAATCGTTGACCATTGCGCGCATGCCTACCGACGATGTCCCCGAGACGTTTCACGTCACCACGGACGAACAGCTGCGCGCCGTCTCCAATCTGACGCGCCACCGGATCATGGCCGTGCTCCGCTTCGAGCCGGCGACGATCACGCAGATCGCCGAGCGGGTGGGCCTCGCGAAGGGGAGTTCCAGCTACCACGTGCGGCTGCTGGAGCGGGCCGGCCTGGTGAAGGTGGTGCGGACGCGGAAGGTCCGGGGCGTCACCGAGCGGTACTACGCCATGGCCGCCCGGGCGATCGTGCTGCCTGACCCGGGCGAAGGCGGGCCGGACGTGCTGATGCGGCATGCGGTGGCGGACCTGGAGGCGTCGCCGGTGGACGGCGAGCGGCACGTGCGGATGGCGCATCTGCGGCTCACCGACGAGCAGTTCGCCGAGCTGGGTGCGCGGCTGGAGGCGCTGGCGGACGAGTACCGCGAGCTGTCCGATCCCTCGCTGCCGGACACGTCACTCGTCTTCGCGCTGTTCCACCCGGCGAGGCGCGACCAGGTCGAGGGGGGCGACAAGTGAACGCAGAAGTAGGGCGGTTGCCGACCGGGTTCGGGCGGCTGTGGACCGCGCAGACGGTGTCCTCGCTCGGCGACGGGGTGTCGCACGCCGCGCTGCCGCTGATCGCGCTGACGTCGACGCGGGATCCGATGGCGCTCGCCGTCGTCACGGCCGCCGGGACGCTGCCGTGGCTGCTCTTCGGGGTGCTCGGCGGTACGCTGGTGGACCGCTGGGACCGTCGGCGCACGATGTGGGTCGCGGACGCGGCGCGTGCGGTGCTGCTCGCGATACCGGCGGTGGCCGCCGCGCTCGACCAGCTGGGCATTCCGCTGCTCGCGGCCGTCGCCTTCCTGCTCGGCCTCGGCGGTCTCTTCTTCGACACGGCCGCCACGGCCTATCTGCCGGACCTGCTCCGCCGCGACCCCGCGCTCCTTCAGCGCGCCAACTCCCGCCTGCGCGGAGCCCAGACCGCGATGTCGGGATTCGCCGGGCCGCCCGCGGGCAGTGCGCTGCTCGCGCTCGGGCGGGCGGTCCCGCTGCTGGCCGACGCGGTGTCGTTCCTGCTCTCCGCGCTGCTCGTCCGTACGCTGCCCGCCACGCCACGCCCCGTGCCGGAGGTCCGCGAGCCACTGCTCCGGCAGGCGCGGGCCGGGGCCTCGTACGTCTTCGGGGACCGGCTGCTGCTCGGGCTCGCGCTCCGTCCGGCGGTCGGGAACGTCGCCTTCCTCGCCGTGGAGACCGTCCTCGCCCTCTTCGCGCACGACCGCCTCGGCATCGACACCTACGGCTTCGGCCTGCTCCTCACGGCGGAGGCCACCGGCGGCCTGATCGGTGCGGGCGTCGCCTCCCAGCTGGGCCGACGACTCGGCACCGGCACCGCGCTGACCTGCACGGCCGCTGTCGAAGGACTTGCCGTCCTGGCCCTGGCCGCTGCCCCGGACCCGTACGTGGCCGGGGCGGCACTCGCCGTCTGCGGGGCCGGCATGGGCGCCACGATGGTGCTCGCGCCCTCCCTCCGGCAGGCGATCGTCCCGGCCCACCTGATGGGCCGGGTCGCCTCCACCTCGCGCATGCTGGCCATGTGCGCCGCCCCCTTCGGGGCGTTCCTCGGAGGCTGGCTGGCCACCGCCTACGACGTCCGCACGCCGCTCTACGCCGCCGCCGGTCTCCTCCTGGCGATGACGGCCGTCACGGCATCCATGACCGGCAACCGCCGGGTCGAAGCGGCGCTGCGTGCCGCCGCGCCGGCCGGCGGTCCGGATCAACCGGCGTCCGACGACCCCGCCCGGGGGAGTGCGCTCGACGACCGGGGCCGGGCCGACGGTGCGGCTCCGGGAGGCCGGCAGGGCGACGGGGGAGACGCGCGGGCCCTCCGTACGGACGCGGCGGTCGGAGCGGCCGGCGAAGGGGCCGGTGGAGCCGGCCCGGAAGCGGACCTCGCACCGCGGGTGCCGTAGGCCGGCCCCGGGGAGAACGGCCCCGGGGAGCGCGCTGCGCCTCGACGCCGACGCCCCATGTACCCCGGCCACTCACACCTTCGCATCGTCCATCCGGCGGGGAGGCCCACGGGGCGTGGTGTGGCGGTTGGGTGCCGGGGTGCCCCTGACGCGGTTGCGTGCCGCGGTGGGTGCCCCTGACGGGGTTGGGTGGGTGCCCCCTGCGGGGTTGCGTGCCGCGGCGGGTGCCCCCTGCGGGGTTGTGTGCCGCGCCGGGTGCTCCCAACGCGGTTGCGTGCTGCGGTAGGTGCCCCAACGATGGACCGAGGGGCCGTCCCGCGGGCGACCGTCACCGGCAGTGGCCGGTCCGTCGGTCCGCACGACCGGGCACTGGTGTGCCCGAGACCTGGAGTGAGTGAGCGTGAACCGACTTCCACCGCCGATCACCCCGTACCTCGAACCCGCCGCGCAGGAACTGGCGGAGGCGACCGATCCCCACCCCCGGATCTACGAGGTCCCCCCGGAGCAGGGCCGTGACATCCTGCTCGGCCTGCAGAGCGGCGCCGGCGTCCCCCGTCCGGAGGTCGCCGAGGAATGGGTCGACGTCGACGCCGGCGAGTGGGGCACGGTCCGTACCCGCGTCATCCGGCCCGAAGGCGTGACCGGGCCGCTCCCGGTGCTGTTCTTCATCCACGGCGCCGGCTGGGTCTTCGGCGACGACAAGACCCACGACCGCTTGTTCCGCGAACTGACCGTGGGCGCGAACGCCGCGGGGGTCTTCCCCGTCTACGACCGGGCACCGGAGGCGAAGTACCCCACGCAGGTGGAGCAGAACTACGCCGTGGGCCGGTGGGTCGCGCAGCACGGTGCGGAGCACGGCCTGGACACCTCGCGTGTCGCCGTCGCCGGCGATTCGGTCGGCGGCTGCATGTCGACGGTCTTCGCGCTGATGAACAAGGAGCGCGGCGGGCTCGACATCAAGGCCCAGTGCCTCCTCTACCCGGTGACCGACGCCGACTTCGACACCCCCTCCTACCTGCAGTTCGCCGAGGGGTACTACCTGACCCGCGACGGCATGAAGTGGTTCTGGGACGCCTACACCACCGACCCCGCCCAGCGCGCCGAGGTGTACGCCTCCCCGCTCCAGGCGTCCCTGGAGCAGCTGCGGGGCCTGCCGCCCACCCTGCTCATCACCGACGAGGCCGACGTCCTGCGTGACGAGGGCGAGCAGTACGCCAACAAGCTCCGCGAGGCCGGTGTGGACGTCACCGCGGTCCGGGTGGGCGGCATGGTCCACGACTTCCTTCTCCTGGACAGCCTGCGCGACACCCACGCCGCCGGTATCGCCCGCAAGATCGCCGTCGACTTCCTGAGGGCGGCCCTGCACGGCGGCTGAGCCGGCTGGCCCGCCGTCAGCAGCGGGCGTACCCGCGCACTCACGCGGCGCCGTGCGACGCGGACAGCCAGGCGCGGTAGCGGCGCAGGGCCCGTCGCTGCCTGCGCCGCTCGGCGACGAGGGCGAACGCCGGGTGGGTGCGGGGCGTGGGGCGGCTTCCGCGGGCGATGCGGCGCATCTGGTGGCGGACCTGCGCCATGCCGGCGGCCGAGGCGAGCGCCTTGTCGGACCAGGTGACCGGCCGCAGCCGGGCGTCGGCCTCGCGGCCCCGGCGCCAGCGGTCGGGCAGGTCCGGGGTGACGGCGAGGGCCGTGCCCATCCCGACGACCGCCACGCCACTGCCGAGGACCTGCTCGGCGGTGGCCCGCCGGGTGATGCCGCCGGTGAGCATCAGCGGCAGCGGGCTGGTCGTGACCAGGTCCCTGGCCAGGTCGAGGAAGTACGCCTCACGGGCCTGGGTGCGTGCGTCGGCGGGCCGGCCCGACATCGCCGGGCTCTCGTAGCTGCCGCCGGACAGTTCGACCAGGTCGACGCCGAGCGGTGCGAGCATCTCGATCACCTGGCGGGCGTCGTCGGCGTCGAAGCCGCCGCGCTGGAAGTCGGCGGAGTTGAGTTTCACCGCGACCGCGAAGGACGGGGAGACGGCGGCGCGTACGGCCCGGACGACGTCCAGCAGCATCCGGGCCCGGTTCTCCAGCGAGCCGCCCCACTGGTCGGTGCGCTTGTTGACCAGGGGGGACAGGAACTGCGACAGCAGGTAGCCGTGCGCGGCGTGCACCTCCACGCCGTCGAAGCCCGCCTGCTCGGCGCGCTGGGCCGTGACCGCGTACCGGGTCACGGTGGCCTGGATCTGCTCGGGTGTCATGGCGACGGGACGGCCGAAGCGACCGCTGTGCCTGCCCAGGTCGACGGCGACCGCGGACGGGCCCCACACGACGCCGGGCATGTCGGATCCGATCTGGCGGCCGGGGTGGTTGATCTGCATCCAGATCGCCCCGCCGCCGGACCTGCCCGCCTCGGCCCACTCGGCGAAGGGCTCCAGCGGCGCCGCCTCGTCGAGCACCACCCCCGCGGGGCCGGTCAGCGCCTCGGCGTGGACCATCACGTTGCCGGTGATGAGCAGTCCGGCGCCACCGGCCGCCCAGCGCCGGTACAGACCGAACAGCTCCCGGTCCGGGAGCTGGCCGTCGCCGGCCATGTTCTCCTCCATGGCCGCCTTGGCGATCCGGTTGCCCAGGACCCGGCCGGAGCGCAGGGGCAGGGGCGTGAACAGCTCGTCGGTCATCCGCGTTTTCCTCTCGATCTCGATCGCCTACGATGTATGCATCGTTCACATTAGGGCGGCGATGTAAGCGACGTAAACATGAGGGAGCGTGACCTGTGTCGCAATCGAGCGGTACGTACCACCACGGCGATCTGCGCGCCGCCTGCCTGCGCGCCGCGCGCGAGCTGCTGGAGGAGGACGGCAGCGCCGGGCTGTCCCTGCGGGCGGTGGCGCGGCGGGCAGGCGTGTCGGCGACGGCCCCCTACCGGCACTACGCGGACCGGGACGCGCTCGTCTCCGCGGTCGCCGCGCAGGGCTACCGCGAACTCGCCGCGTACCTGGCCGCCGCGCACCCCTCGCCGGCCACCCCCGACGAGCTCGCGGCCGTCGCCGTCGCCTATGTCCGTTTCGCACTGGAGCGCCCGGCGCTGTTCCGGGTGATGTTCGCGGAGCCCTGCGACCCGGACAGCGAGGAGCGGGTCGCCGCGACCACCGCGATCTCGGAGTACGTCCACGGCATCGTCCGCGGCGCCTTCCCCGGCGCCGACGTGGAGGCGCTCTCGACCACGGTGTGGGCCCTCGTGCACGGCCTGGCGTTCCTGCACCTCGACGGCAAGCTCGACACCTCCACCCCCGAGGTGGTCGCCGGCCAGGTCCGTGCCGCCGTCCGCGCGCTCTTCACCGCCCCCGCGGCCGTGCCGCCGGCGGCGGCCGCACCGCACGAGCGGGCAGGGGGATAGCGGGCCGGTAGACTCGACGCCCATGGCGGACACCCAGTACGAGGATCTCCTGAGGTCGGTGCTCACCTCCGGGACGGCGAAATCCGACCGGACGGGCACGGGGACCCGGAGCGTCTTCGGGCACCAGCTGCGCTACGACCTCTCGCAGGGGCTGCCGCTGGTCACCACGAAGAAGGTGCATCTCAGATCCGTCGTCCACGAACTGCTGTGGTTCCTGCGCGGAGACTCGAACGTCGGCTGGCTGCGTGAGCACGGTGTCACGATCTGGGACGAATGGGCCGACGAGAACGGCGAGCTGGGGCCGGTCTACGGCGTGCAGTGGCGCTCCTGGCCGACCCCGGACGGCAGGCACATCGACCAGATCAGCGAGATCCTCGACTGTCTCCGCCGGGATCCGGATTCCCGCCGGATGGTCGTGTCCGCGTGGAACGTGGCCGACCTGGACAAGATGGCCCTCGCGCCGTGCCACGCCTTCTTCCAGTTCTACGTCGCCGACGGCAGGCTCTCGTGCCAGCTGTACCAGCGCAGCGCGGACCTCTTCCTCGGCGTCCCCTTCAACATCGCCAGCTACGCTCTCCTCACCCACATGGTGGCGCAGCAGGCCGGTCTCGAGCCGGGCGACTTCATCTGGACCGGCGGCGACTGCCACATCTACGACAACCACGTCGAGCAGGTGACGGAACAGCTCTCGCGGACCCCCTTCGACTTCCCCCGGCTGCGCCTTCGCAAGGCCGCCTCGCTCTTCGACTACGCCTACTCCGACGTGGAGGTGCTCGACTACCGGCACCACCCGGCGATCAAAGCTCCGGTCGCGGTGTGAACGTCGGGCTGATCTGGGCGCAGAGCACGGACGGTGTGATCGGCGCGGGCAACGCGATCCCCTGGCGGCTGCCCGAGGACATGGCGCACTTCAAGGAGACCACCCTGGGCTGTCCCGTGGTGATGGGGCGCAAGACCTGGGATTCCCTGCCGCCGCGCTTCCGTCCGCTGTCCGGCAGGCGCAACATCGTGGTGACGCGCGATCCGCGCTGGGCGGCCACGGGCGCGGAACGTGCCGGATCCGTCGCCCGCGCGCTGGAACTCGCGGCCGAGCCGTCCGAGCAGGCCGTCGGCGCCATGGTCTGGGTGATCGGCGGCGGCGAGATCTACCGCGCAGCCCTGGCGTACGCCACGACGCTCTCGGTGACCGAGGTGGACACGGCGGTGGACGGCGACACCTACGCTCCCGCACCGGGCCCCGGATGGCGGACCGCCGAGGACAAGGGGTGGCAGACCTCCACGTCCGGACTGCGCTACCGCATCCGCACCTGCACCCGGGCCGCCGCCACCCGGCCGTGAGGCCCCGGCCGCCCGGCCGGGACCACCGTCCCGGGCGGCGGTGAGCGCACGCCGGCCGCCGCGCCGGGGCACGGCGGCCGGCACGGGTGCTCCCCGCTACATGTTGATCATGTGGCCGGCCAGGCCGTGGACGGCCTCCTTGACCGCCTCGCCGAGCGTGGGATGCGCGTGCACGTTACGGGCGACCTCGTGCACGGTCAGGTCCCACTGCTGGGCCAGCGTCAGCTCCGGCAGCAGCTCGGTGACCTCGGGGCCGATGAGGTGGGCGCCGAGCAGTTCGCCGTGCTCGCCGTCGCTGATGACCTTGACGAAGCCCACGGGGTGCCCCAGGCCGTGGGCCTTGCCGTTGGCGGTGAACGGGAACTTGACCACCTGGACGTCGAACCCGCGCTCGCGGGCCTGGGCCTCCGTCCAGCCGAAGCTGGCCACCTGCGGCTGGCAGTAGGTGGCCCGCGGGATCATGGTGTAGTCCAGCTCCATGGTCTCCGCGCCGGCAATCGTCTCGGCGGCCACGACACCCATGGACTCGGCGGCGTGCGCCAGCATCAGCTTGGCGGTGACGTCCCCGATCGCGAAGATGTGCGGCACGTTGGTGCGGCAGCGCCCGTCGACGTCGACGGCACCGCGCTCGGTCAGGCGGACACCGGTGTTCTCCAGGCCGTAGCCCTGGACGTTCGGGGCGAAGCCGATGGCCTGGAGCACCTTGTCGGTCTCCAGGACGCGGCGCTCACCGTTGCTGTTCACGGTGACGCGCACCCGCGGGCCCGACTCGTCGATGCTCTCCACCGCGGTGCCCGTGAGCACCTCGACACCGAGCTTGCGGTAGTGCTTCGCCAGCTCCCTGGAGATCTCCTCGTCCTCCAGCGGGACCATGCGGTCCAGGAACTCGACGATGGTGACGTCCACGCCGTAGCTGCGCAGCACATAGGCGAATTCCACGCCGATGGCGCCGGCGCCCGCGATGACGATGCTGTCCGGCAGCGTCTCGCTGAGGATCTGGCTCTCGTACGTCACCACGCGGTCCGACAGGGCGGTGCCGGGCAGCAGCCGCGGCGTGGCACCGGCGGCGATGATGCAGTGGCCGAAGGTCACCGTCTCCGTACGCCCGTCCGGGTAGGTCACCGTCAGCGTGTGGTCGTCGGTGAAGGCGCCCCGCCCCTCCAGCTGGGTGATGGCGTTCTTCTTCATCAAGTAGTGGACGCCCTTGACCCGGCCGTCGGCCACCTTGCGGCTGCGCTGGTGGGCGACCCCGTAGTCCGCGGAGACGTCGTCGCCCACCGAGATGCCGTACGCCTTGGCTTCGTTCGTGACGAACTGCACCATCTCCGCGTTGCGCAGCAGCGCCTTGGAGGGGATGCACCCCACGTTGAGGCAGACGCCGCCCCAGTACCGCTCCTCCACCACCGCGGTGGACAGACCGAGTTGCGCGCTGCGGACCGCGGCTGTGTAGCCGCCCGGACCCGCTCCCAGAACAAGGACATCGAAATGTTGGCTCACGAAGAACCGATCCTTTCCGGCTGACGCCCGCCGCGCAACCCGCCCCACCGGCCCCGGCCGCCCCACGCCGCCGGGAACCCCCTGCCCCGGGGCTCCCGACGGCCGCCGCACCCGCGGGAAGTGAGTACGGCACTGCGGACTTCGGCCGGTTCAGCCCCCGGCGGGGCCGGCCGTGCGCCCCTCGAAGGCGGCCAGGATCCGCTCCGCCGCCGAAGTCGCCGTCAACCGGCCCTCCCTGACCTGCCGTTCCAGCTCCGGGGCGGCCGCGCGCACCGCCGGGTCGCCGTACAGCCGGCCGAGCAGCTCGTCGCGGACCATCGCCCAGGTCCAGCCGACCTGCTGGTCCCGCCGCTTGGCGGCCAGCTTCCCGGTGGAGTCGAGCAGGGTGCGGTGCTGCTCCAGGCGCTCCCAGACCGTGTCCAGACCGGCCGCCTCCCGGGCGCTGCAGTGCAGCACCGGCGGCGTCCAGAAGGCGTCCTTGCCGTGCATCAGCCGCAGCGCGCCCGCCAGTTCCCGCGCCGCCGCGCGGGCGTCACGCTCGTGCGGGCCGTCCGCCTTGTTGACGGCGATCACGTCGGCCAGCTCCAGGACGCCCTTCTTGATGCCCTGGAGCTGGTCGCCGGTGCGGGCCAGGGTCAGCAGCAGGAAGGAGTCGACCATGTCGGCGACCGCCGTCTCGGACTGGCCGACGCCGACGGTCTCCACCAGGATCACGTCGTAGCCGGCCGCCTCCATCACCACCATCGACTCCCGGGTGGCCCTGGCGACCCCGCCCAGCGTGCCCGCGCTGGGTGAGGGGCGCACGAAGGCCGCCGGATCGACCGCCAGCCGCTCCATGCGGGTCTTGTCGCCCAGGATCGAGCCGCCCGTGCGGGTGGAGGAGGGGTCGACGGCGAGCACCGCCACCCGGTGGCCCAGCGCCGTCAGCATGGTGCCGAACGCGTCGATGAACGTCGACTTGCCGACACCCGGTACCCCGCTCACGCCGATCCGCCGCGCCCGGCCGCTGTGCGGCAGCAGCTCGGTGAGCAGCCGCTGGGCGAGCACCCGGTGCTGTGGCCGGGTGGACTCGACGAGCGTGATGGCGCGGGCCACCAGGGCCCGCTTCCCGTCCAGCACACCCTTCACATAGGTGTCGAGATCGATCGCTGCCATCGGCGCTACAGCTCGTGGCCGAGGTCGGCCGACAGCTGCTTGACCAGGTCGTGGGCCGCGTCCGGGATCACCGTCCCCGGCGGGAACACGGCCGTGGCACCCATCTCCAGCAGGGTCGGCACGTCCTGCGGGGGGATGACCCCGCCGACCACGATCATGATGTCCTCGCGGCCCTCCTCGGCGAGCTGCTCGCGCAGCGCCGGGACGAGCGTGAGGTGACCGGCGGCCAGCGAGGACACGCCGACCACGTGCACGTCCGCCTCGACCGCCTGCCGGGCGACCTCCTCGGGCGTCTGGAACAGCGGGCCGACGTCGACGTCGAAGCCGAGGTCGGCGAAGGCGGTCGCGATCACCTTCTGGCCGCGGTCGTGGCCGTCCTGGCCCATCTTGGCGACCAGGATGCGCGGCCGGCGCCCCTCGGCCTCCTCGAAGGCGTCCACCAGGGCCCGGGTGCGGTCCACGGACGGGGACTGGCCTGCTTCGTTGCGGTACACACCGGAGATCGTACGGATCTGGCTCGCGTGCCGCCCGTACACCTTCTCCAGGGCGTCGGAGATCTCACCGACGGTGGCCTTGGCACGGGCCGCGTGCACGGCCAGCTCCAGCAGGTTGCCCCCGCCGTCGGCCGCCCGGGTCAGCGCGTCCAGCGCGTCCCGGCACGCGGCCTCGTCCCGCTCCGCGCGCAGCCGCCGCAACTTCTCGATCTGCTGGGTGCGCACCGAGGAGTTGTCGACCTTGAGGACCTCGATCTGCTCGTCACTGTCCACCCGGTACTTGTTGACGCCGATCACCGGCTGCCGCCCGGAGTCGATGCGGGCCTGGGTGCGGGCCGCCGCCTCCTCCACGCGCAGCTTCGGGATGCCGGCGTCGATGGCCTGGGCCATGCCGCCGGCCTGCTCGACCTCCTGGATGTGCGACCAGGCCCGGCGCGCCAGGTCGTACGTGAGCCGCTCCACGTAGGCGCTGCCGCCCCACGGGTCGATGACCCGGGTGGTGCCCGACTCCTGCTGGATGAGCAGCTGGGTGTTGCGGGCGATGCGCGCCGAGAAGTCGGTCGGCAGCGCGAGGGCCTCGTCCAGGGCGTTGGTGTGCAGCGACTGGGTGTGGCCCTGGGTCGCCGCCATCGCCTCCACACAGGTGCGCGTGACGTTGTTGAACACGTCCTGCGCGGTCAGCGACCAGCCCGAGGTCTGCGAGTGGGTGCGCAGCGAAAGGGACTTGGTGTTCTTCGGGTCGAACTGCTTCACCAGCTTCGCCCACAGCAGGCGCGCCGCGCGCAGCTTGGCGACCTCCATGAAGAAGTTCATGCCGATCGCCCAGAAGAACGACAGCCGGGGCGCGAACGCGTCCACGTCCAGGCCGGCCTCCCGCCCGGCGCGGATGTACTCCACGCCGTCCGCGAGGGTGTACGCCAGCTCCAGGTCGGCCGTCGCCCCGGCCTCCTGGATGTGGTAGCCGGAGATGGAGATGGAGTTGTACCGGGGCATCCGCTGCGAGGTGTACGCGAAGATGTCGGAGATGATCCGCATCGACGGCTTCGGCGGATAGATGTAGGTGTTGCGGACCATGAACTCCTTCAGAATGTCGTTCTGAATGGTCCCGGCCAGCTTCTCCGGCGGTACGCCCTGTTCCTCCGCCGCCACGATGTACAGCGCCAGCACCGGCAGCACGGCGCCGTTCATCGTCATCGACACGGTCATCTTGTCCAGCGGGATGCCGTCGAACAGCTGCCGCATGTCGAGGATCGAGTCGATGGCCACGCCCGCCATGCCGACGTCGCCGGTCACCCGCGGGTGGTCGCTGTCGTAGCCCCGGTGCGTGGGCAGGTCGAAGGCGACCGACAGGCCCTTCTGGCCGGCCGCCAGATTGCGCCGGTAGAACGCGTTGGACTCCTCGGCGGTGGAGAAGCCCGCGTACTGGCGGATCGTCCAGGGCTGGTTGACGTACATCGTCGGGTACGGGCCGCGCAGATACGGCGCCATGCCCGGGAAGGTGCCCAGGAAGTCCAGGCCCTCCAGGTCGCGCCCGGTGTACAGCGGCTTGACCCCGATGCCCTCCGGGGTCTCCCACAGCGGCCGGGCCCCGCCGGTGGCGCGCTCGACGGCCGCGCGCCACTCGGCCTCGCCGCCGCCGGCGACCGGGGAGCCCAGCTCGATGCCGGAGAAGTCGGGGATTCCCATCAGGACACTCCCATGCGGTCGAGGGTCGCGGACAGCACATCCACGGCGTCACAGCCCGCGAAGACGTACGAATCGACGCCGGGGTGGTCGCCCCGGCCCGCCAGGAACACGTGCCGGGCCCCGGCCGCGCGCAGCGACTCGGCGGTCCGCTCGGCCTGTTCGGCGTAGAGCGCGTCGCTGGAGCACAGCACGGCCTCGGTGGCGCCGCTGTCCTCGAAGTCCCCCTCGGAGACCGGCTCGATGCCGCCTGCCTGGAAGAGGTTGGCGGCGAAGGTCGCGCGCGCGGTGTAGGCGGCGGGCGAGCCGATCGTGGCGAGGAAGATCCGGGGCCGGGCGCCGGTCGCCGCCAGATGGGCGTCGGACCGGGCGCGCAGCTCCTCGTACGCCTCGTCGCGGCGCACCCGCGGCAGGCCGCCGGAGGGCGGCTGCGGCGCGGGCACGCGCTCCACCGGCTTCTCGGCCAGCGACGGGAACTCGCTGACCCCGGTGATGGGCTCGCGCCGCTTGGCGAGCCGCTTGGACCGCTCCGCCCAGGTCGTCGCCAGGTCGGTGCGGATCCGGCCCGAGCGCAGGCCGGCCGCCTGGCCGCCGTCGCGCTCGACGGACCGGAAGAACCGCCAGGCGGCCTCGGCGAGTTCGTCCGTCAGCCGCTCGACGTACCAGGAGCCGCCCGCCGGGTCGATGACCCGGGCCAGGTGGGACTCCTCGATCAGGATCGTGGAGGTGTTGCGGGCGATCCGCCGGGCGAACGCGTCGGGCAGGCCGAGCGCGTGGTCGAACGGCAGCACGGTCACGGCGTCGGCGCCGCCCACCCCCGCGGCGAGGGTCGCGACCGTCGTGCGGAGCATGTTCACCCACGGGTCGCGGCGGCTCATCATCACCGGCGAGGTCACCACGTGCTGCACCTGGCCGCCCGCGTCCGGCGCCCCGCACACCTCGGCGACCCGCGCCCACAGCCGGCGCGCGGCGCGCAGCTTGGCGATGGTCAGGAACTGGTCGGCGGTGGCCGCGTAGCGGAACTCCAGCTGGGCGGCGGCCTGTTCGACGCCGAGTCCGGCCTCGGTCAGCTCCCGGAGATAGGCCACGCCGGTGGCCAGCGAGGCGCCCAGCTCCTGCGCGGCCGAGCCGCCCGCCTCGTGGTACGGCAGCGCGTCGACGGTCAGCGCGCGCAGGCCCGGGAACTCCTCGGCGCAGCGCGCGGCCAGCGCGGCGTACGGCGCGAAGTCGAGCGGGGTCCCGGTACGGGCCTCGTAGCCGAGCGGATCGCCGCCCAGGGCACCCCGTACGGCCTTGGTGTCGACGCCCTTGTCCGCGTACAGCCGCAGCAGGGCCTCGGCGGCCGGCCCGGTGTCGCGGCCCGCGTCCAGGACGACCGGCGCCAGGTCCAGGTAGACGCCGTCGAGGGCACGGCCCAGCTCGGAGACCGGGATGCCGCCCTCGCCCAGCACGAGCCAGAGGGAGGTGCCGCCGTTCTCCAGGTCGGTGAGGACCGCGTCCGGCGCGCCGTCGGCGATCGAGGTGTGCCGCTGCCGTACGTCCCAGCCGCTCGTGATGGCGCCCTCCGGACGGCCGCCCCGCACGAAGGGGGCGAAGCCCGGCAGGCCGGGGTCGGGCGCGGCGTCGCGCGCGGTGTACAGGGGCCGGGTGCGCAGCCCGTCCTCCAGCGTCGTGGACAGGGCGTCCTCAGCTGCCTCGCCGGAAAGCTCCTTGCCAGACTTGCGCAGTACGCCTTCGACCAGGCGTTGCCACTGCTCGTGCGTCGCGTCAGGGAACTCGGCGGCCAGTGAGAGCCCGTCGTCAGGCAGGACCGTCATGGTCGGATGCTAGGGCAGGCCGCCGAACAGGGGGTGGAGCGCGAGCTGTGAGGTTTCTCTTCTTGCGGTGGTGGCCCGCGCCGCTTTCGGCGAGCCGGGGGAGGCGGCGGGCGGAGAGTCAGGGGAGGCGGCCGGTGGGGAGCGGGGCGGGACCCCCCGCGAGAAACCGCTCATTCGGTGCAGAGCGCCCGAACCGCACCGAGCAAGACCCGCGAGGCCGGTCGCGCACCGTGTCGTTGTTGGGCCGAACGGGTGACTTGGCGTAAGAATTGGCTGGTGCAGGGATTGAGTGCGAGTCAGGTCAGGGGTAGCCGGTGAGCCGTTACGACGTCACCGATGAACAGTGGGAAGGGCTCGCCCAGGTCGTGCCGCTGCGAGGCCGGGACGCCTGGCCGTCCGCGGTGAGCCACCGCTCGCTGCCGGACGCCGAGACCGAGACCCGGCGCAGGTTCGTGGTCCTGCGCGTCAACGTCTTCGCGGACGCCCGGGAGGTCGCCGAGACCTTGATGGCCGGGGTGCCGGTGCTGCTCGACCTGTCCGGCGCGGAGGGGGACGTCGCCAAGCGCGTCCTCGACTTCAGCACGGGCGTCGTCTTCGGGCTGGGCAGCGGGATGCACCGCGTCGACCGCAACGTCTTCCTCCTCACCCCGCCGGGCACGGAGGTCAGCGGGCTGATGGAGGGCGCGGGCATCTCGGGCGGCTGACCCGGGGCCGGGACCGCAGTCCCGGTAACGGCCGGGGGCGGAATGGTGGCTCCCGCCACGGACGGGTCGCGGTTCGGACCGCCGTCCCGGTCGCGGTCGGGACGGTGGCTCCCGCCACGGACGGGTCGCGGGTCGGACCGCCGTCCCGGTCGCGGGCCGGGGCGGGACGGTGGCTTCCGTCACGGGCCGGGCCGGGCCGCCGTCCCGGTCACGGCCGGGGGCGGGGCGGTGGCTCCCGCCATGGACGGGTCACAGGTTGGGCCGCCGTCCCGGTGGCGGAGCGAGGGGCTCGGGCCGGGGTCGTCCTCGGAGAGGGGACGTCCCCCGATCGTAGGAAGGTGTCGACGGCGAAACGGTTCGGCGTGTCGGTGGAGTCCTACCGTCCGCATATGGCCGTGCCCTCCGTGTCCGCTGAGCCGCCGGCGGCCGACGTGTCCGCCGGGACCGTCCCCGCGCGGTCCCGCCCACCCCTCGACCTCCGCTCCCGGATCACCGAGTTACGGCTGTCGGCCTTCGCCGGGCACCGGCGGGCCGGTTTCCCCCTCGGACCGGTCACCCTGTTCGCGGGGCCCAGCGGCGCGGGCAAGACGACCGCGCTCACCGCGTACGAGGCGCTGGCGCGGCTCGGCGGTGGCGCCTCCTTGGAGGAGGCGTTCCCCGACCCGGCCGCGTGCGTACCGGAGCGGGCGCGGCCAGACGCCGAGGGCCGCCGGGGCTTCCGCATCGGGTGTACGGCCGACGGCGCGCAGGGCCCGGTCCGGCTCGACGTGGCCGTACAGGCCGAACCGGATCTGCGGATCGTGGGGGAGCGGCTGACCGCACGCGGGGTCGTCCTGCTGGAGACCGCCCTGCGCGATCCCGGGCGCCGTACCGTCCAGGCCGCCTGGCACACCGCGGGATCCTCTCCGGTGACCCGCGCCCCGCTTCCCGACGACCGTCTGGGCACCGCCCTGCTGCCGCTGCGCGTGGCCGGCAAGACCGACGGGCAGCGTCATGTGCTCGCGGCGGCCGAGCAGATGGTCGTCGCCCTGCGCTCCGTGTTCCCCTGCGATCCCCGTCCCGAGTACATGCGCGTCCCCGTGCCCACCGGCTCCGGGCGGCTGCTGCCCGGCTGCGACAACCTCGCGGACGTGCTGTGGCGCACGCGCGCGGAGTGCGGTCGCCGGCACGGCCGGCTGGTCGAGGCGCTGCACGCCGGGTGCGCCGGCCGCGTGACGGACCTGATCGCCGAGCCGCTGGCCGACGGCACCGTGCGGGCGCTGCTCGACCGCGGCGACGGCGTCCGCACCGACACCGCCCGGCTCGGCGACGGCGAGCTGCGCTATCTCGCGCTGACCCTGGTGCTGCTCACCGGTCCCGGCGTGCTGGCCATGGACGCCCCGGGCGAGGTGCCCGACGCCCTGCGCACCCTCACCGTCCTCGCCGACGGCTTCGACCGCGCCCTGGACCCCGCCCAGCGCCGGGAGCTGCTGCACACGGCCGTCCGGATGGGCGAGCGCGGACACATCCGCTGTGTGGCCGCCGTGAGCGACGCCTCATGGTCCGCCGGCACCCCCGGGGTCACGGTGGTACACCTGAACCCGTGACGGAACACCCCGACCTGGCCCTACTCCAGCGCAGGCTGGCCGAGTTCGCCGCCGCGCGGAACTGGCAGCCCTACCACACACCCAAGAACCTCGCCGCCGCCCTCTCGGTGGAAGCGTCCGAACTGGTCGAGATCTTCCAGTGGCTGACTCCCGAGGAGTCCGCCCGGGTGATGGACGCCCCCGGCACGGCGCACCGCGTCACCGACGAGGTCGCCGACGTGCTGGCCTACCTGCTGCAGTTCTGCGAGGTTCTCGGCATCGACCCGCTGGCCGCGCTGGCCGCCAAGATCGACCGCAACGAGCACCGCTTTCCCGTGCCGGACGCCGAGGGCCGAGGAGGTGCCGGTCCGCGGGACCAACAGGCGGACTCCTGAATTCCGTTATTACTCTCCGAAGTCGAACCGGCCGCCGAATCCGAATTGTTGTCCACAGATTTCGGGCTACCTCTGGCTTTTCGCCCTAAGGGCCCTCACGCTGGGTAGTGAACAGAAGAGTGAAGGCGGCAGTGCCGGATGGCGCGGCGGACGGACGGGGGCACCACATGGACGCGGTACGGCTCATCCTCGCGAGCAGGCGAGCCCTGGCGGGCGGCGCCGACGCGGCGGAGATGATGGCGGAGGTCTGGCAGGCACAGGCCCTGGCCCAGGCGATCGGCAGTCGCCTCGCGGTCTCCGGTCCGCCTGAGCTGCGCGGCGAGGCGCTGGGGCTGACCGAGCTGGCGGGCCGGGGCTGCGGGGTGCTGGACCCGCCCGAACTCGACCCCGGCGACCTGCGCGCCGCACAGCTCACCGAGCTGGACGACGCCCGGGAGACACTGATCTGCCTCGGCGGCCTGCTCGGCGAGGTCGGCATATCCCTGGTCGGCATGGCCAGTGCCGCTGCCGACGAGACGACGTACTGGCAGTGCATGGAGGCGATCGACGCGGCCGACGAGTCCCGCGACCGCGTCCGCGAGATGCTGCGCAAGCTCGCGGCGCGCGAGGAGGTCTTACCGGAGGACACCCAGGACAGCCCGTCCGGTGTGTGAGCCCGAGAGGGCGGCCCGCGCGGCATGTGGTCCCGCGAGGGCGACCCGTCCGGTGCGCAGGCCGCGAGGACGCCGGCCGGGTGCCGGGTGCCGGGTGCTGGTCGCCGGGTGCCGGGTGGGCGGGTCAGGCCGTCCCGTCGGCCGCGTCGCCTCTCGGCGCCCCCGACTGCAGATCCGCCAGCTCCGACAGGTCCGCGTTCAGTGCCGCCATCAGTTCCTCCATCTGCTCCAGCAGCCCCTTCGGGCGGCCGGTGGAGTGGCCGGGCTGCTCGCCGGGGCCTGCCTGCTGGGGAACGCACTCTTCGGACAAGACGGCCTCCTCGGCCTCCGGCCCCGGCAGGGCCGGCGCGTCGACACGCGACGGCGGCCACCGTCCGGCGCGGGCGCCGGACGGTCCGGCTCCGAAACCCCAACGATCACTGCGGGGGCCGGTCACCGGCTCGGAGCGACGCCCGGGCGCCGGGTGGACGATTTTCACCCGACCGGGGACGGCCGTGCCGGACGGCACCGGCGCGGCCGGCACGGCGGTCGCCGTGCAGGATAGGTGTATGGACCTTCGAATCTTCACCGAGCCCCAGCAAGGGGCCACCTACGAAACCCTGCTCACCGTGGCCAAGGCCACCGAGGATCTCGGCTTCGACGCGTTCTTCCGCTCCGACCACTACCTGCGCATGGGCAGCGCGGACGGCCTGCCCGGCCCCACGGACGCCTGGATCACGCTGGCCGGTCTGGCCCGCGAGACCAAGCGCATCCGGCTCGGCACGCTGATGACCGCCGGTACCTTCCGCCTGCCCGGCGTGCTCGCCATCCAGGTCGCCCAGGTCGACCAGATGTCCGGCGGCCGGGTGGAACTCGGCCTCGGCGCGGGCTGGTTCGAGGAGGAGCACAAGGCGTACGGCATCCCGTTCCCGAAGGAGAAGTTCGCCCGCCTGGAGGAGCAGCTCGCGATCGTCACCGGGCTGTGGGCGACCGAGGCGGGCAAGACCTTCGACTTCCACGGCACGTACTACGACCTCACGGAGTCACCGGCGCTGCCCAAGCCCGCGCAGCGGAAGATCCCGGTGCTCATCGGCGGCCACGGCGCGACCCGTACCCCGCGGCTCGCCGCGCGGTATGCGGACGAGTTCAACATCCCGTTCGCCTCGATCGAGGACAGCGAACGGCAGTTCGGCCGGGTCAGGGCCGCCGCGGCGGAGGCGGGCCGCGAGGCGGACGAGCTGACGTACTCCAACGCGCTCGTCGTCTGCGTCGGCCGCGACGACCAGGAGGTGGCCCGCCGCGCCGCCGCGATCGGCCGCGAGGTGGACGAGCTGAAGGCCAACGGGCTGGCCGGCTCCCCGGCCGAGGTCGTCGACAAGATCGGCCGGTACGCCGAGATCGGCTCCCGGCGGATCTACCTCCAGTTCCTCGACCTCGGCGACCTGGACCACCTGGAGCTGATCTCCTCCCAGGTCCAGTCCCAGCTGTCGTAGCCGCTCGCGGACGGGCCAGCGGGTGCGGGCTCCCCCGGGTGCCGGGGCACCGGGGCACCGGCACTGGCGCCCCGGCCCTGGCGCCCCGGCACCGGCGCCCCGGCACCGGCACCCCGGTGCCGGGGTACGTGCCCGCCGGGCTCCCGGGGCCCCGGGCCCCCGGCGGCCCCGCCTCAGCCGCGCTGCGTGAAGCCGTAGTCGAGGATCCTGGCCGCGTCCTTGAACCGCTGGTCCGCGGACGTGTCCGCGAGGATGCTGCCGACGACCGTCCTGGAGCCGCGGGTGGCCGCGAACACCAGGCAGAACTTCGCCTCGGGCCCGGAGCCGGTCTTCACCCCGAACGCGCCCCGGTACGAAGCCAGGAGCTTGTTGGAGTTCTTCCACGCCGCCATGGCGTGGGTGCCGCCGCCGGGCCGGTACGACTGCATGTCGTCGTAGACCTTGGTGCCGACGACCTTCTTGAACGTCGTGTTCCGCAGCGCGGCTCCGGCCAGCCTGGCCAGGTCCCTCGGTGACGAGTAGTTCTTCCCGTTGGACACCCCGTCGAAGGAATCGAAGTGGGTGTCGCGCAGGCCCAGCTCGTGTGCCTTGCTGTTCATCCGGGCGATGAACGACCTGGTCCGCTGGGCCGTCGTCGAGCCCGTGCCGTAGGTGTCCGCCAGCGCGTAGGCCGCGTCGCAGCCCGACGGGAGCAGCAGGCCGTACAGCAGGTCGCGCACCTTCATCGAGTCGCCCAGGATCAGATTGGCGCTGGAGTAGCGCTGCAAGTGCGTCACCGGGTCGATGACGTAGTCCGTGTACTCCTTCTTGATCCTGACCTTCCTGTCGAGGTTCACGTTCCGCTGTGACAGCACCACGAGCGCCGTCATGATCTTCGTGGTGGAGCCGGTCCGCAGCCGTCCGTCCGGCGCCTTGGCGAAGAGCTGCTTGCCGGTGGCCGGGTTCATGGCGTACGCGCCCTGGGCCGACACCTGCGGCACCGCCGTGACGGAGTGCGCCGAGCCGGCCGTGGGCCGGGCCGGGGCCGCCTGCGCGGGAGCGGTCGCGAAGCCCCCCGCGCCCAGAACGGCACCGGTCGCCAACGCGACGCCGGCCCTTGTACGGATCCGGGTTCCGTGGCCGATGGTCATGGTTCCCCCTTCTGTCAGTGGTCAGTTGACGAGGGATCACTTCATCAGCTCCACGCTCCGGGCGGCCATAACGGAGATCACAGGAGTGCCCTGTGCGCACCTTGTGGCGGAACTGTGGGTTCCATCACAGCGCGCATGATCGTGGACTGATCGGATGACCTGGTGCGCAAAATCCTGCCCCTCGCTGTGACGGGCTTGCTCGCCGTGTCGGCATGCCAGGTCGCCGGCGGCGACGACGATGCCGACGACGGGGCCCACCGCCTCAACACCATGCGGGCCTTCCCGCTCCAGGCGTACGTACCGGACCCGGAGGCCGCCGACTCGAAGGCCGTCGGCACGGCCCAATGGATCCTCGCCAGGCGGTGCATGGTCGGGCTCGGGTTCACCGGCTTCGGGATGCTCGACCTCAGGACGGTCGAGTCGACGTACCCGGTGCGGCGGGGCACCCTCCACGGCAGCAGCAGGCTCGGCGACGACAGCCCGTACGGGGTGGACGACCCCGACCTGGCGGCCCAGCAGGGCTACCACAACCTGCTGCCGCGGGAACAGGAGTCGGAGCGGCCCCTGGAGTGGCCCGCCGACCAGCACATCGCCCTCACCGGTACCTTCCAGTCCGGCGACAGCCATGAGGCGCACGGCCGTCCCGTCCCCGAGGGCGGGTGTCTGGGGCAGGCGGCCCGCCAGCTCTACGGTCCCGAGCCCGCGCCGGTGAAGATCGGCGTCCTGAAGCTCTCCGGCTACTACTCGGTCGCCATGCAGCTCTGGGCCGAAGCGCAGAAGCAGGCACGCAAGGACCCCGCCTGGAAGAAGGCCGACCGCGCCTGGTCGGACTGCATGAGGGACAAGGGCTTCCACTACCCCGACCCGGACCGGGCGTCCCTGGACACCGACTGGTTCGGCAGGGACAAGCCGTCGGTCAAGGAGAAGAAGACCGCCGCCGCGGACGCCCGGTGCAAGCTCGACACCGGTTACATCCAGGCGGTGTTCGCCGTCGAGAGCGGCCGGCAGAAGACCGTCATCGCCGGTCACCGGAAGGTGCTGGAGGACCGGCGGGTCATGAACGAGAAGGCCGCCGTCAAGGCCCGGAAGATCATCGCCGCCGAGAACTGAGCCGGCCGCCCGCCCCGGCCACCCCGCCTCCCCAGCCACCCCCCCGGGCTCCGCGCCCGAAC
>NZ_WWJT01000375.1 GCF_009865385.1 Streptomyces sp. SID486
CCGGGTGCCGCCCCCGTGCCCAGGAGGCGTGACGGGCTCAGTCCCGGGCCAGTCCGAACCGGGTGCCGCCCCCGTGCCCAGGAGGCGTGACGGGCTCAGTCCCGGGCCAGTCCGAACCGGGTGCCGCCCCCGTGCCCAGGAGGCGTGACGGGCTCAGTCCCGGGCCAGTCCGAACCGGGCCCGCAGGCCCGTCGTCCGTTCGTCCGCGGCGACCGCCGCCGCGCCGGCCGTCACCGTCTCGTAGACGGACAGGATGTCCGCGCCGACCGTCGACCAGTCGAACCGCCGCACATGGGCGCTGCCCCGCTCACGCAGCTCGGTGCGGCGCGCCGGGTCCGCCAGCAGCCGCAGGGCCGCCTCGGCCAGCGCGTCGGCGTCCTCGTTGGCGAACACCTCGCCGGCCTCGCCCTGGTCGAGGACCTGGACGAACGCGTCCAGGTCGGAGGCGAGCACGGGCGCACCCGCCGACATCGCCTCGACCAGGATGATGCCGAAGCTCTCACCGCCGGTGTTGGGCGCGACGTACAGATCGACGCTGCGCAGGAAGCGGGCCTTGTCCTCGTCGCTGATCATCCCGAGGAACTCCACGCGGGGGCGCAGTTCGCGGGGCAGGTCGGCGACGGCGGCCTCCTCGTCGCCGCGGCCCGCGACCAGCAGCCGGGTGCCCGGCCGGGCGGCCAGGATCCGCGGCAGGGCCTTCATCAGCACCGGCAGGCCCTTGCGGGGCTCGTCGATCCGGCCGATGAAGCCGATGGTGTCGCCCTGCCACTCGGCCTTGGGCTCGGCCCTGGCGAAGAAGTCCACGTCGACGCCGTTGGGGATGACCACCGCGTCCCCGCCGAGGTGCTCCACCAGCGTGCGCCGGGCGTACTCGCTGACCGCGATCCGCGCGCTGATCTTCTCGAGCGCGGCCTGCAGGATCGAGTACGCGGCGATCATCGCCCGCGAACGCGGGTTGGAGGTGTGGAAGGTCGCGACGATGGGGCCCTGCGCCGCCCAGCAGGTCAGCAGGCCCAGGGAGGGCGAGGTCGGCTCGTGGATGTGCACCACGTCGAACGCGCCCTCGTGCAGCCAGCGCCGTACCCGCGCGGCCGACAGGAACCCGAAGTTCAGCCGGGCCACCGAGCCGTTGTAGGGCACCGGGACCGCGCGGCCGGCCGAGACGACGTACGGCGGCAGCGGGGTGTCGTCGTCGGCCGGGGCGAGGACGGAGACCTCGTGGCCGAGCCGGATGAAGTACTCGGCGAGGTCGCGGATGTGGAACTGGACGCCGCCGGGCACGTCCCAGGAGTACGGGCATACGATCCCGATTCTCACGCGGGTCCCTTCGCGGGGTCGAGGTCGGCGAGCCACAGCCGCTGGAGCATGTGCCAGTCCTCCGGGTGGTCGGCGATGCCGGTGGCGAAGGCGTCGGCCAGCGCCTGCGTCATCACGGACGTCTTCTCCGCCCGGGTGCCCGACTCGGGGACCGCGACCGGCGGATGGACCCGGCCCTTCATGACGGGCGAGTCGTCGTACCAGAGCGTGACGGGCAGCAGCAGCGCGCCCGTCTGCTGGGCGAGCAGGGCCGGCCCGGCCGGCATCCGGGCCGTCTCACCGAAGAAGTCGACCTGGACACCGGAGGCGGACAGGTCGCGGTCGGCGACCAGGCAGACCAGGCCCCCGGCGCGCAGCCGGCGGGCGAGGGCGCCGAAGGCGGAGCCGCCGCTGTGCGGCAGGACCTCCATGCCGAGACCCTCTCGGTAGGCGACGAACCGGTCGTACAGGGTCTCCGGCTTCAGGCGCTCGGCGACCGTCGTGAACGGCGTCCGCAGCTCGGTGGTGACCCAGGCGCCGGCCAGGTCCCAGTTGGCCAGGTGCGGCAGGGCGAGTATCACGCCGCGGCCGGAGGCGAGCCCGTCGGTCAGGTGGTGGAGGTCCTTGGGGTCGAAGCCCGTCCGCACGCGCTCCGCGCTCCAGGCCGGCAGCCGGAAGGACTCCATCCAGTAGCGCAGGTACGAGCGCATGCCCGCGCGGGACAGCTCGGCGAGCCGCTCCGGGGTGGCGTCCGGCACCACGCGCGCGTAGTTGGCCTCGAGGCGCCGCACGCCCTTGCCGCGCCGCTTCCAGGCGAGGTCGGCGATGGAGCGGCCGAGCCGCGCGGCCACGGGCTCGGGGAGCTTCTTGACCGTGCTCCAGCCGAGTCCGTACAGGCTGTCGGTCAGCCGTTCCGCCGCGCTCACTGCGCCGCCTCGCTCCCCTGGGCCGAGGCGGCGGCGGCCGCCGCCTCGGCCTCCGCGGACTCGCGGCGGACGGTGACGACCCGCTGGATCAGCGTGACGAGGCTGCCGGCGGCGACGATCCACAGCGCGATCGGCAGCAGCCACTGGATGCCCGGCACCCCGAACTTGTGCAGGCCCGCGAAACCGGCGGCGACCAGCGAGATCACCAGCCGCTCGGCGCGCTCGACGAGCCCGTTGACCGCGACCGGCAGGCCGATCGACTCGCCGCGCGCCTTGGTGTACGACACCACCTGGCCGCTGGCGAGGCAGAAGATCGAGACGGCGCACAGCACGTTGTCGTCGCCCCGGCCCGCGTACCAGAGTGCGAAGCCGCCGAAGATCGCGCCGTCGGCGACCCGGTCCAGGGTGGAGTCCAGGAAGGCGCCCCAGCGGCTGGAGCGGCCCAGCTGGCGGGCCATGTTGCCGTCGACCAGGTCGGAGAAGACGAACAGGGTGATCACGACCGTGCCCCAGAAGAACTCGCCCCTGGGGTAGAAGACCAGCGCTCCCGCCATGACACCGGCCGTGCCGATGAGCGTGACCGTGTCCGGACTCACGCCCCGGCGGATGAGAAACGCGGCGAACGGTGTGAGGACACGCGTGAAGAATGCACGCGCGTACTTGTTCAGCATGGCCTTCCCGACGGTCGGTGACGCCGCGGCCTCTGCTGGCCGCCGGCTGGCCCATCGTAGCCACGCACGCGGGTGCGTGACGGGCGGGCACCCGCAGCCGCGCCGCGAACCGGCGCGCGCCACCGCGCGCGGGACGTGCGCGACGCGAACGGTGTCCCCCCGCGCACCCGCCGTGGCCGTTCGTATGGACGCGACGTGACGGGAGTGGAAAGCTCGAATAACCGCGGGCGTCGCCGGAGCCGCCAGCACACGCGGGTCCCGCGTGTCCGCGCCCACAGTGACCTCACCGTGCACGGGAGGCAGGACCATGGGCGACAAGGCACAGACACACCACCCCGGGGCCGCCGGCAGGGCTCTGGCGGCCGACCATCCCGCGTCCGTACGGAACGTGGTGCTGGTCGGCCACTCGGGCTCGGGCAAGACGACCCTGGTGGAGGCCCTCGCACTGACCGCGGGGGCGGTGAACCGGGCGGGCCGCGTGGAGGACGGCGGCACCGTCTCCGACTACGACGACATCGAGCACCGGCAGCAGCGCTCGGTGCAGCTGTCCCTGGCGCCGGTCGAATGGGACGGCATCAAGGTCAACCTCCTGGACACCCCCGGCTACGCCGACTTCGTCGGGGAGCTGCGGGCCGGTCTGCGCGCCGCCGACGCGGCGCTCTTCGTCGTCTCGGCCTCGGACGGGGTGGACGGCTCCACCCGGATGGTGTGGGAGGAGTGCGCGGCCGTCGGCATGCCCCGCGCCATCGTGATCACGCACCTGGAGTCCGCCCGCGCCGACTTCGAGGAGATGACCCGGACCTGCGCGGAGGCCTTCGGCGGCGACGACCCCGACGCGGTGCTGCCCCTGTACCTGCCGCTGCGCGGCCCCGAGGGCCCCGACGGGCACGCGCCCGTGACCGGGCTGGTCGGGCTGCTGTCGCGCAGGCTGTTCGACTACTCCACCGGGGAGCGCAAGGAGTCCGAGCCCGGCGAGGACCAGCTGCCGGACATCGAGGCGGCCCGCAACCGGCTCATCGAGGGGATCATCGCGGAGAGCGAGGACGAGACCCTGATGGACCGCTATCTGGGCGGTGAGCAGGTCGACGTCAAGACCCTCGTGCAGGACCTGGAGCGGGCCGTGGCGCGCGGTTCGTTCTTCCCCGTGCTGGCCGCCGCGCCCGCCGCCGAGGGCGCCAGGCAGGGCCTCGGCACGGTCGAGGTGCTGGACCTGATCACGGGCGGCTTCCCGACCCCGTTCGAGCACCCGCTGCCCGGGGTCACCACGATCGACGGCAGGCAGCGCGAGCTGAAGCCGTGCGACACGGACGGTCCGCTGGTCGCCGAGGTCGTCAAGACCTCCTCCGACCCCTACGTCGGCCGGATATCGCTGGTCCGCGTCTTCTCCGGCACCCTGCGCCCGGACCGGCCCGTGCACGTCTCCGGGCACGGCCTGGCCGACCGCGGGCACGAGGACCACGACGTCGACGAGAAGGTCGGCGCCCTGTCCATGCCCTTCGGCAAGCAGCAGCGCCCGGTGACCCACGCCGTCGCCGGCGACCTGGTGTGCGTGGCCAAGCTGAGCCGCGCCGAGACCGGCGACACGCTCTCGGCGAAGGACGACCCGCTGCTGATGGAACCCTGGCAGATGCCCGACCCGCTGCTGCCGCTCGCCATCCACGCGCACAGCAAGGCCGACGAGGACAAGCTGTCCCAGGGCCTGTCCCGGCTGGTCGCCGAGGACCCGACGATGCGCCTGGAGCAGAACCAGGACACCCACCAGGTGGTGCTGTGGTGCCTGGGCGAGGCCCACGCCGACGTCGCCCTGGAGCGGCTGCGCAGCCGCTACGGCGTCCAGGTCGACGTGGTCCCGCACCGGGTCTCCCTGCGGGAGACGTTCGCGCACCGGGCCACGGGGCGCGGCCGGCACGTGAAGCAGTCCGGTGGCCACGGCCAGTACGCCATCTGCGAGATCGAGGTGGAGCCGCTGCCGGGCGGCTCGGGCATCGAGTTCGTGGACAAGGTGGTCGGCGGCGCGGTGCCCCGCCAGTTCATCCCGTCCGTCGAGAAGGGCGTGCGGGCCCAGGCCGCCAAGGGGGTGGCCGCCGGCTACCCGCTGGTGGACGTGCGGGTGACGCTGCGGGACGGCAAGGCCCACTCGGTGGACTCCTCCGACGCCGCCTTCCAGACGGCGGCCGCGCTCGCCCTGCGGGAGGCCGCGGCGGACGCGAGGATCCATCTGCTGGAGCCGGTCGCCGAGGTGACCGTGCTGGTCGGCGACGACTACGTGGGCGCGGTGATGAGCGACCTGTCCAGCCGGCGCGGCCGGCTGCTCGGCACCGAACAGGTGGGCACCGGACGGACCTCGATCCGCGCCGAGGTGCCCGAGTTCGAGATCGGCCGGTACGCCGTCGACCTGCGCTCCCTCTCGCACGGCACGGCCCGCTTCGACCGGAGCTACGCCCGGCACGAGCCGATGCCGCCGCAGATCGCCGAGCGCATCCGCGAACAGTCGGGGGACGACGGGTAGTACGCCGGCGCGTACCGGCGCACGGGCGGGCGGCTTCGGCCGTCCGCCCGCGGGCTGTCGGTGCCGGCCGATACGCTGATCACCTGATCACGTCGTGCCGCGACGGCCTGGAAGGCGTCCGGTACCGGCACGGCGTGCGGTCCAACAGGTGTGCGGGGCAGGGAAGTCGGGAAGGCCGCAGGAACGGCATCGGCGGCGATGGGGGCGGGAATGTCGTTGGGAACGGAGTGGGACGGGCCCCAGGTACCCGTCTCGGGCGACGAGGGCCAGGCGGCGACGGCCGCGCTGGCCTCCGCGGCGTACCGGGACAGCCCGATCGAGGAGATCAAGAAGGCCGACAACGAGTGGCACCAGTCGACCGTGAAGGCGGGCCGGATCAAGATGTTCCGGCCCAATCTCGGTGAGGCGTTCTCCCGTGCCCTGGTCGACCGGATGCTGGCCCCCGGCCGCGCCGCGCTCATCCAGTCCTTCGGCAGCGAGCCGCAGTTCGTCGTGGAACACGCCCTGGCGGCCAACAACATCCGCCGGGAGCGGGACAACCGGCTGACCGGCATCACCGTCGTGTGCGGACTCCTCTTCCTGCCCGGCATGCTCGTCTGGCTGCTCGTCTTCCAGCTGCGCATGTTCGTCGCCCGGCGGGACGACAAGCGGGCCGGGGCGCTGGGCACCACGCTGCTGCTGGGCGTCGGCCTGCTGGCCGCGCTGTTCCTGATCAAGATGCCGTTCTCCGGCTTCTGGGCGTGGTACGCCCGGGCGTGCGTCGTCGTCCCTGTGCTCGGCTGGTTCTGGGCCAAGCAGATCTGTGAGAACACCGCGAAGGACCTGCGGGTCCGCTGGGAGGGGCTGCTCTCCGGCACCAGTGTCGGCGCCAAGGTCCCCGAGGCCGTGCCGCGCGGCCCCGGCCAGACCGCGGCCGAGGAGCTGCGCCAGTCGCTGGCCCGGCTGACCGCCGAACAGCAGTCCAACTCCGTTTTCTACGCCGGCCCCAAGGGCATACTCGGCATGGGCACCCGCTGGGGGGCCTGGCAGCTGGCCGAGGACCTGAAGCCCGCCGACGCCGGCCGGGAGATCCACCCCTTCCGCAGCTGGGACGTGATACGCGCGATCCACGACCAGCTGTCCCTCCTGGAGCGCGGCCCGCTCAACACCGGCGGCTTCCCCAAGCCGTCGATACGCCACTGGATCGTCACCCCGATCGGTGAGAAGGCCGAGTCCGTCTCCCGTCCCGAGGGCACCGACGTCGAGGCGTTCCAGGTCAAGCCGCACGCCATACAGGAGATCTGCAACAAGCAGCAGTTCGGCAGCGGCGACCGGCACTACCTGGGCGTGCAGTGGACGCTGTGGGACGGACAGCTGGTCATCACCATGCTGATCACCGTCACGGTGCTGCACGAGACCCTGCGCATCGAGGTCACGGGGCACGCGCTGGGGCCGGTGAACCCGCTGTTCACGACGAAGCCCGCGGCGCCGTCCAAGGAGGTCGCCAAGTCCCTCAAGCCGTGGGAGACCCGGACGGTCAAACTGCCGCTGGTCACCACCGACGAGGTCGTACGGCTCGCCGTGCGCGCTCCGCTGACCTGGTATCCGCCCGCGCTCAAGTGGCTCGGCGGTTCGCTCGGCCTGCCCGAGCCGTTCGGGCTGCGGCACGCCTGGGCCGACCAGCCGTGGCGCCACCGCTTCATGGCCGACGACGCGCTGCGCGCGGCCACGCCCGTGCTGCGCGTGGTGCACGCGGCCGCGATCAGGGTGCTGCAGGAGAACGGCGTCGACACCGAGAAGTTCGGGGCCCGCTCGGCGTTCCTGAGCGGCAACGTCCAGGACCCGACACCGCGCAAGGCCGACCTGTACGACGCGTGAGCGGTGCCCTCGGGCGAGGGCACCGGCCGGCTACACGGGCCAGGCGTCCGCCAGCATCTTCCGGGTGTCGGCCAGCAGCTGCGGCAGCACCCGGGTGTGCCCGACCACCGGCATGAAGTTCGTGTCGCCGCCCCAGCGGGGGACGATGTGCTGGTGCAGGTGGGCGGCGATGCCGGCGCCCGCGACCGCGCCCTGGTTCATGCCGATGTTGAAGCCCTGGGCGCCGGAGGCCCCGCGCAGGGCCGTCATCGCCTGCTTGGTCAGCTCCCCCAGTTCGGCGGTCTCCGGGCCGGTCAGCTCGGTGTAGTCGGCCACGTGCCGGTACGGCACGGTCATCAGATGGCCGCCGTTGTACGGATACAGGTTGAGCACGGCGTAGACGTGCTCACCGCGGCGGACGACCAGCCCGTCCTCGTCGGATTTCGCCGGGATCGAGCAGAAGGGGCAGCCGTCGTCGGCCCCCGGGCCGGTCGGCTTGTTCTCGCCCTGGATGTAGGCCATCCGGTGGGGCGTCCACAGACGCTGGAACGCGTCCTGGGTCCCCACTCCGATCTGCTGCTCCGGCTCACTCGTCATGCTAGGCAGCATATGGCTTCGCCTCTCACCGGCGTGTCGCCGGGGCGGCCGGAAGACGCTGTCCGGCCAAGCTTGGCCGGTGGACGACGACAGCCGCGCATGGCGCTGGGAAAGCCGGACGGATCTCCCGCTCGCCATCGCCTCCTTGATCTACCTCGCCGCCTACGCGGTGCACGTTCTCGTACCCGGCCTGCCCGCGGCGGTCGACCTGGCGCTTCGGTCGGTGCAGCTCCTCGCCTGGGCGCTGTTCGTGGCCGACTACGCGGTGCGCTGGCGGCTCAGCGGTATGGGGCCGCGGTTCGTGGCGCGGCACTGGCTGGACACGTTGGTCGTGCTGCTCCCCCTGATGCGCCCGCTGCGGAGCGTGCGGACGCAGGAGCTGGTGGAGCGCAGGCACGGCCGTACACAGCTGCCCCTGCACGCCCGGGTGATCGTGTACACCGGGCTGTCCGCCGTGCTGGTGGGCTTCGCCGGCGCGCTCGCGGTGTACCAGCAGGAGCGCGGCGCCCCGCACGCCACGATCCGGACGTTCGGCGACTCGGTGTGGTGGGCCTGCTCGACGCTGGCGACCGTCGGGTACGGCGACGTGGCACCGGTGACGTTCTGGGGCCGGACCATCGCCGTGGTCCTGATGATCTGCGGCCTCGGTCTGCTGGGCGCGGTCACGGGGTCCTTCTCGACGCTGCTGCTCCAGCGCTTCTCCCGTGAGGCGGACGAGGAAGGGCCCCCGGGACGGTGATCCCGGGGGCCTTGGGGCGCGGAGGGTCAGACCTGGGTGCGGTCCTCGACGACCGCCGCGATCTTCGCGATGGCCTCGTCGAACGGGATGCCGTTCTCCTGCGAGCCGTCGCGGTAGCGGAAGGACACCGAGCCGTTCGACATGTCCTCGTCGCCCGCGATGACCATGAAGGGCACCTTCTGCTTCTGCGCGTTGCGGATCTTCTTCTGCATGCGGTCCGAGGAGGAGTCCACCTCGACGCGCAGGCCCTTCTTCTTGGCCGCGGCCGCGAACTTCTCCAGGTACTCCACGTGCGCGTCGCCGATCGGGATGCCGATGGCCTGGACGGGGGCGAGCCAGGCGGGGAAGGCGCCCGCGTAGTGCTCCAGGAGCACGGCGAAGAAACGCTCGATGGAGCCGAACAGCGCGCGGTGGATCATGACCGGGCGCTGCTTGGAACCGTCCGGGCCGGTGTACTCCAGGTCGAAGCGCTCGGGCAGGTTGAAGTCGAGCTGGATGGTCGACATCTGCCAGGTCCGGCCGATCGCGTCCTTGGTCTGGACGGAGATCTTCGGGCCGTAGAAGGCGGCGCCGCCCGGGTCGGGGACGAGGGGCAGGCCCTGCTTCTCGGCGACCTGGCGCAGCGTCTCGGTCGCCTCCTCCCAGACCTCGTCGGAGCCGACGAACTTCTCCGGGTCCTTGGTGGACAGCTCCAGGTAGAAGTCGGTCAGGCCGTAGTCGCGCAGCAGGCCGAGGACGAAGGTGAGCGTCTTGTCCAGTTCCTCGGACATCTGCTCACGGGTGCAGTAGATGTGCGCGTCGTCCTGGGTGAAGCCCCGGGCACGGGTCAGGCCGTGCACGACGCCCGACTTCTCGTACCGGTACACGGTCCCGAACTCGAACAGGCGCAGCGGCAGTTCGCGGTAGGACCGGCCGCGTGCGTCGAAGATCAGGTTGTGCATCGGGCAGTTCATGGGCTTGAGGTAGTAGTCCACGCCCTCGTCGAGCTGCATGGGCGGGTACATGCCGTCGGCGTACCAGTCCAGGTGCCCGGACGTCTCGAAGAGCTTCCCCTTCGTCGCGTGCGGGGTGTAGACGAACTCGTACCCCTCCTCCTCGTGCCGGCGGCGCGAGTAGTCCTCCATCACCCGGCGGACGATGCCGCCCTTGGGGTGGAAGACGGCGAGGCCGGAACCGATCTGCTCGGGGATCGAGAAGAGGTCCAGTTCGGAGCCGAGCTTGCGGTGGTCGCGCTTCTCGGCCTCGGCGAGGAAGTCCAGGTACGCCTTCAGCTCGTCCTTGGACGGCCAGGCGGTGCCGTAGATGCGCTGGAGCATCGGGTTCTTCTCGCTGCCGCGCCAGTAGGCGGCGGCGTTGCGCATCAGCTTGAACGCGGGGATCAGGCGGGTCGAGGGCAGGTGCGGACCGCGGCAGAGGTCCTTCCAGCACAGGTCGCCGGTCTTGGCGTCCAGGTTGTCGTAGATCGTCAGCTCACCGGCGCCGACCTCGACGTCCGCGCCGTCGTCGTGGGAGGCCGAACCCTTGAGGCCGATCAGCTCCAGCTTGTACGGCTCGTCCGCCAGCTCCTCGCGGGCCGCCTCGTCGGTGACGACACGGCGGGCGAACTTCTGCCCCCGCTTCTGGATCTCCTGCATCTTCTTCTCGATGGCCTTGAGATCCTCGGGCGTGAACGGCTTCTCGACGTCGAAGTCGTAGTAGAAGCCGTCCTTGACGGGCGGGCCGATGCCCAGCTTGGCCTCGGGGAACAGCTCCTGCACGGCCTGCGCCATGACGTGCGCGGTCGAGTGGCGCAGGATGTTCAGGCCGTCCTCGGACGAGATCTCGACGCCCTCGACCTCGTCGCCGTCGGACAGTTCGACGTGGAGGTCCTTCAGCTCGCCGCCCACGCGTGCGGCGATGACCGAGCGCTCGCCCGCGAAGAGGTCGGCGGCCGTAGTGCCCGTCGTCACCACGCGTTCTTCCCGCTCGGAATCGCGTTGGATGATCACACGGACGTCTGACACCGGTCTCTCCTGACTGAAGGTGGGGTGCGGCGCCATACCAGGAGCGCGCGCACAGGCGATCGTACCGACCCGACGGCACCGACCGCGAAACGGTCACCCTCGGTCCCCGTTCCCGTACGCTGCCGGTCCGCCGTCCCCGCAGTCCTCCTCGAAGAAGTCGAGGTTCTCCCTCAGCGACTTCGTCAGCCGGTCCCGCTCGGCCTCGTCGACCTGCACGGGTACGACCCCGCAGGCGCCGGTGAGCCTGCGGAAGCCGCCCTCGCGCTCCAGCCGGCCGTGGAGGCGGACGGGAAGGCCGACGAGGTGGGCGTGGCCGGCGATGCGGTAGTCCTCCTCGTCCAGGGTGACGCGCAGGTGCGGTACGTCGGCGCCGGCCAGGACGCGCAGTCGTACGGTGCCCCGGCCGCCGGGGCCGGAGCGGCGCATGCGGACGACGGCGCCGGTGACCCGGACCGGGACGGAGGGTTCGGCGCGCAGGTAGCGGACGGCGGCCTCGCGGAGCGCGGGCAGGTCCCCCGGCGAGAACTCGACGGGCTCGGCGGAGGGGGCGCAGCCTTCGGGGACGCCGGTGCCGGGTGCCCAGGCGACGGCGACGCGGGCGCCCTCGGTGCCGCGCACGAGGAGGCCGAGCGCCTCGGTCAGCTCGCGGCTGACGCCCGCTTCGACGGCGCCGTCGAAGGCGTCCATGCCGCCGGTGGCGCGCCGGTAGTCGATGGCCTCGCGGGCCGCGTGCAGGGCCTGGTGGAGGCGGACGGCGAGGGGGCGGCCGGTGGCCACGGGCACGAAGGCGGTGAGGGTGCGGCCCCCGGTGCCGGGGCCGACGAGGACGTTTTCGAGGAGCGCGGCGGCGGGGCGGCGGTGGCGGGCTCCGTGGTAGCCGGCACGCGCGCGGGTGGCGAGCGCGGCGGCGAGCAGCAGCTGCCGGGCGGCTCCGCGCAGCTGGTCGTCGGCGGTCCAGGGGGCGGCCCCGGCGGGTCCGTCCGGGGTGTCGCGCCACCAGCGGATCTCGTCGCTGGGCACGGCGAGGGAGATCAGCACCTCGCGGGCGGAAGGGCTGTCGCTGCGGGCGAGGGCGTCGAGCGCCTCGCCGAGCAGATCGTCGCTGTCGGGGAAGGCGCGGCTCTCGGGGACGAGCAGGCTGGTTCCGCCGCCGCCCGGGCCGGGCGGGGTCCAGCGGCCGTACCGCCCGGCCGCTCCCCCGCGTCGACGCCAGCCGTGCCGGTGCAGCAGGGTGCCGAGCACGGCGGGGTCGACCTCGGCGGGCTGCGGGGCCCGGTGCCAGGGCGGGTCCTCGGGGCCCGCCCGCAGCTGCCGCGCCGCCTGCTCGTCGTGGGAAGGGTTCCTCATGGCCTGCCTCCCGTCCCGACCCGCGTCATGATCTCGCACAGGGCCCGGTCGTCGAAGATGCGCGAGGTCGGTATCCGCACGGTGGTCCGGTGCCGGCCGGTCACGGGGTGGCCGGCGAGGTCGACCCAGTAGCAGCAGTGCCGCAGGTCGAGCCGGTCGTGGCCGGCGCGCAACCAGTCGTCCTGGGAGCGCGGTACAAGCATGACGACCAGGATCTTGTGCACCGAGACGGGCGTGCGGGCGAGCTTGCGCAGATGGGCGTTGTCGAGCGTGAAGGAGAAGGAGCGCCCCGGGGGGTCGGGCGCGACCTGGTAGGTGGCCTTCAGCTGCACCTTGATGGTGACCTCGTCGTCCACGGTGTGTCCGGGCGCGCTGTGGCTGACGTGCCAGTCGATGCCGTTGTCCGGAAAGGGCTGGGACAGCGAACAGCCGGCCGCGGCGGCGACCGCGTGCAGATAGCCGACCTGCAGTGTCTCCATGCAGGCGGTGGTGGCGAGCGTGCCGCGGAGGGTGCCCGGCCGGCCGGGCAGCAGCCCGCCCCGCTCGGGCTGCGCTATGGCCATGACCAACAGCCTTCCAGGCAATGAGCTTCCCCGTCACGGGCCGCTGAACTGCAAAGACCCGTACTCCTGTTGTCTCCGCCCGGCGTACGGCGCAAACGGCCCGGGTATCACCAAACGGGCAGAAGACGGAACGTCATCTGCCATGGGTGAGCGAGGAGTTGGGTTGGGATGACGACCTGGTACGAGGGGCCGCTGGCCGCCTTCGACACGGAGACGACGGGCGTGGACGTCGAGACCGACCGGATCGTGTCGGCCGCCGTCGTCGTCCAGGACGCGCCGGGGACCCGGCCCCGGGTGTCCCGGTGGCTGGTGAACCCGGGCGTCCCGGTGCCGGAGGCGGCGACGGCGGTGCACGGGCTGACGGAGGAGCACCTGCAGCACAACGGGCGCTGGCCCGCTCCGGTGATGTACGAGATAGCCGAGCAGCTGGCCGAGCACGCGGCGCTGGGCCGCCCGCTGGTGGTGATGAACGCGCCGTTCGACCTGACGCTGCTGGACCGGGAGTTGCGCCGGCACCGGGCGTCCACGCTGGACCGCTGGTTCGAGTCGGTGCCGCTGCGGGTGCTGGACCCGCGGGTGCTGGACAAGCATCTGGACCGGTACCGCAAGGGCCGCCGCACCCTGACCGACCTGTGCGCGCACTACGGTGTGACGCTGGACGGCGCCCATGACGCGGCGGCGGACGCGCTGGCGGCGCTGGATGTCGTACGGGCTCTCGGCCGCCGGTTCGCGACCCGGCTGGAGCGCCTGTCCCCCGCCGAGCTGCACACGCTCCAGGCGAACTGGCACGCGGCCCAGGCCCGCGGCCTGCAGGCGTGGTTCGCGCGCAGCGGCTCGGAGGAGACGGTGAGCACGGACTGGCCGCTGCGCCCGGAGCTGTCGGCCGCGGCGTGAACCCCCGCCGTACGCAGAAGGCCGGTCCGCTGCTGCGGACCGGCCTTTCCCGGTGGGCGATACTGGGTTCGAACCAGTGACCTCTTCGGTGTGAACGAAGCGCTCTCCCACTGAGCTAATCGCCCGGGAACGCACTGAACAATACAGGCCCACACGGCCTTCGTTCAAACCGCCCGCAGCCGGCGCAGCAGGCCGCGCCGCCCTGAGCGCATCATCAGCCGGTGGTTGGCCCGGAAGACCGGCCGGCCGGGCACGGCGAGCCGCCTCAGGAGGGGCTTGCGCACCCGGACCTCCTGGTCGTACCGGGCCAGGGTCCCGGCACCCTCCGCGGTGACCGTCCAGCGCGCCCAGCCCTCGATGTCCCCGGTCATGGCGATCTCCAGGACACCGGTGCCGGGGTCGCGGCGGGTCCGGCGTGCGGTGAAGGTCATGTCGTAGGGGAGGACGGACCTGATGGTGAGGACGCCGGTGCTCTCGTCCAGCCGGGTCACCGACCGGACCTGGGGCCACCAGTGGGGGTAGTCCTCGGCCCGCTCCAGGGCTCCGTACACGGCGGCGGGCGCGGCGGGCAGGGACCACCGGCTGCGAAAGCGGTAGTGATTCCAGTCCATACCCCGAGTGTGGCAGGACCGCGCGGGCACCGTCCGTACCGAACTCCGGCATCTCCCGGAGAAAGTGATAGGGGCTCAGTTCCACGGCGTTCCTGGGGCCGGAGACCGGAAAGAATCCCGTTCTTGTCGTATTTACAAGAGAATGTGACGGGGCTTTGGAAATCCGCGGAATGCCGACGGCCGCCCGCGCTCCGTACTTCGCCGGGAACCGCCGGTGCGGCCGGAAGTCGCTGCTGTCCGCGATCCGCACGGGGTGGCCGACAGACGCCGATGGCCCACCTGTGGTGACAGGTGGGCCATCGGTCCGGGTGGGCGATACTGGGTTCGAACCAGTGACCTCTTCGGTGTGAACGAAGCGCTCTCCCACTGAGCTAATCGCCCGGGCGCAGGAAGAACATTACCCCATGTCAGGGGGTGCTTCCGACCAGGGCCGGGAGCGGCCGGCGCCGCCCGGCCCGGCCCGGCGTCACTGGTCCTCGATCTTCCAGGGCATGACGACGCCGAACTTCCACAGGTAGATGCCGACGAGCACGCCGATGATCACCAGTCCGATCACGGTCAGAGTGATGTTGCGGCGGCGCACCCTGGGATCGAGGGCTCGCTGGGCCGCCTCGGTGACCTTGCGTTTGGTCCACCGGAGCACGAGCTGGGCCCAGACGAACTCGGTCGCCCAGATCGCCATGCCGCCGAAGATCACCACCCAGCCGGGCCCGGGCAGGGGCAGCATGACGATGCCCGCGGCAACCACCGCCAGGCCGACCACGAAGACCCCGACCTGCCAGCTCAGGTGCAGGAGCCTGCGCGCCTTGATGAACTCCGGCGCCCGTGAGCCGAGCCCGCGCCCGGCCTCATGACCAGCCTCCTGGCCGCCCTCCTGGCCGGCCTCCTGGCCGCCCTCGGGCCGGTCCGCCCTCGCCTTGTCCGCTGCCACGGCGACCTCGCCCGCTTCGTCACTCCCCGTATTCATACGGACAAACCCTACCCGAGTGAATCCGGTCACCGGAATGGTCGTAGATCCGGTACGAGTTCTCGGCCGGAAGAGTTACGTAAACACACGCAAAACCCTCAGAGGGGTTTACAACGGCACCGTAGGTGGCATGTCGATTTCGCCGACGTGCGAATCCCCGAGCGCACACTGAGCGAAAGGCCCTGGCGCTTATGAACACCACGGTCAGCTGCGAGCTGCACCTGCGCCTCGTTGTGTCGAGCGAGTCATCCCTGCCTGTCCCCGCAGGCCTGCGGTACGACACGGCCGACCCCTACGCCGTGCACGCCACCTTCCACACCGGAGCCGAGGAGACCGTCGAGTGGGTGTTCGCCCGCGACCTCCTCGCCGAGGGCCTGCATCGGCCCACCGGCACCGGCGACGTCCGCGTCTGGCCATCCCGCAGTCATGGCCAGGGCGTCGTGTGCATCGCCCTCAGCTCCCCGGAGGGGGAGGCCCTGCTCGAGGCCCCGGCGCGGGCCCTGGAGTCCTTCCTGAAGCGAACAGACGCCGCCGTGCCACCCGGCACGGAACACCGGCACTTCGACCTGGATCAGGAGCTCTCGCACATCCTGGCGGAGAGCTAGGTCGCGGCCCCTCGAAGCAGCCCGGCGCCGTCCACTCGGGGAGACGGCTCGGGCCAAGACAACCGCATACGGCATGGACCGACGCCGTCACCGTGAGCGCTCACGGGGCGGCGCCGGCCTGTGCCGCCGCGACTTCGCTCCGCGCACGGCCGGCCGCGGTGCGTGCCTTGCCGGGCGCGCGGCC
>NZ_WWJT01000376.1 GCF_009865385.1 Streptomyces sp. SID486
GGGGCCGAAGTGCGGGCCGTCGACCGGGACGCGGCCGGTCTGACCGAGCTGGCCCGGCAGGCGGAGCGGGCCGGGGACACCGCCGGCACCGTCGTGCCGCGGGTCGTTGACCTCACCGACCTGGACGCCGCCGAACACGCCGCCGAGGGCATCGACGTGCTGGTCAACAACGCCGGTCTGCAACTCGTCCGGCCGATAGAGGAGTTTCCGCCCGACGTGTTCCACACGGTGCTCACCGTGATGCTGGAGGCACCGTTCCGGCTCATCCGCGGCGCCCTCCCGCACATGTACGCCCAGGGGTGGGGCCGGATCGTGAACGTGTCCTCCGTCCATGGTCTGCGAGCGTCGGCCTTCAAGTCCGCATATGTGGCCGCCAAACACGGCCTCGAAGGACTGTCCAAGACGGCCGCACTGGAGGGCGCCGCCCACGGGGTCACCTCCAACTGCGTGAACCCGGCATATGTGCGGACCCCCCTGGTCGAGAAGCAGATCGCCGACCAGGCACAGGCGCACGGGATTCCCGAGGAGCGCGTGCTGTCCGAGGTGCTGCTGAAGGACAGCGCCCTGCGCCGGCTCATCGAGCCCGAGGAGGTCGCCGAGGCGGTGGCCTACCTGTGCAGCCCGCAGGCGTCCTTCGTCACCGGCACCTCGCTCGTCCTGGACGGCGGATGGACGGCCCACTGACCAGCGCGGGAGCGCCGGACCCGGGAGTTTTCCACAGGTCTGCCGGGCCGGGCGCCCGATACGGAATCCTGTGACCATGTCCCGCGATCACCCGCAGTCGGCACCCACCGGCAGCGCCGAGGCACCCTACCTCGGCCTGCTGGCCCGTGACGCCTCCGTGGAGGCCTACGACCGGCCCGTCCTGCTCGCCCGTGCCGAGGGCGAGCCGGCCGGCCGGCTCGCCGAGCTGGAAGAGGCCAGACTGCTCGCCCTGCGCGTACGGGCCGAACTGGAGGGGCGGCGACGGCGCGAAGCGGAGCTGTCGGCGCTCTTCGAGACCGCGCACGACCTCGCCGGACTCCGGGACCTGGACGCCGTCCTGCAGGCCATCGTGCAGCGCGCCCGCTCCCTGCTCGGCACGGACGTCGCCTACCTCAGCCTCAACGACCCCGCACACGGCGACACCTACATGCGGGTCACGGAGGGCTCGGTGTCCGCCCGCTTCCAGCAGCTGCGCCTCGGCATGGGCGAGGGACTCGGCGGGCTCGTCGCCCAGACGGCACGGCCCTACGTCACCGACGACTACTTCCAGGACGCCCGGTTCCAGCACACGCGCACCATCGACGCCGGTGTACGCGACGAGGGCCTGGTCGCCATCCTCGGCGTCCCCCTGACGCTCGGCCCGCACGTCATCGGCGTCCTGTTCGCGGCGGACCGGCGGGCGAGAGTCTTCGAACGCGAGCAGATAGCGCTGCTCGGCTCCTTCGCCGCGCTCGCCGCGGCGGCCATCGACACCGCCAACCTGCTCACCGAGACCCGGTCGGCCCTGGCCCGACTGGAGCGTGCCAACGAGATCATCCGGGACCGCAGCGGCGTCATCGAGCGGGCGTCCGAGGTCCACGACCGGCTCGCCGAACTCGTGCTGCGCGGCGGCGGGGTCCACGACGTGGCCGCGGCCGTCTCCCAGGTCCTCGACGGCACGGTCGAGTTCACGGAGGCCGTGGCGGCACCGGCGGAGGCGCTGGAGGCCTCCCGCGCCGAGGGGCACGCGGTACGGCACGGCGGGGACTGGATCGCCGCGGTGGCCGCCGGAGGCGAACTCCTCGGCGCCCTGGTCCTGCGCGGCCACCCCGGCCTGGACCCGGTCGACCAGCGCACCCTGGAGCGCGCGGCGATGGTCACCTCCCTGCTGCTGCTCGCCCGGCGTTCCGCCGCCGAGGCCGAACAGCGGGTGCGCGGCGAGCTGCTGGACGACCTGCTGGACGCGCGGGACCGGGACCCGCGTCTGCTGCGCGACCGCGCCAGCCGCCTGCACGCCGACCTGGACGCCACCCATGTCGTGCTCGCCGCCCGGCTCGACGGACCGGCCGCCGACGCCGACGAGGAGGCCGCGGCCCGCCGCCGGCTGTGGTCCGCCGCGTCCCACCTCGCGGCCACCCGGCACGGTCTGGCCGCCGCCCGCGACGGCGGCACCGTCCTGCTGCTGCCACTGCGCGGCGGCACCGCCACGGAGATCGCCCGCCGCACCGCCCGCCATCTGGGTACGGCCGTCCACCAGCCCGTCACGGTCGGCGCGTCCGCACCCGTCACCGACCTCGCCGCCCACCCCGAGACCGTGGCCGGCGCCTACGCCGAGGGCCGCCGCTGCCTGGACGCGCTGCACCTGCTGGGACGGGCCGGCGACGGCGCGGCGGCCGAGGACTTCGGCTTCCTCGGCCTGCTGCTCGCGGGCGAACGGGACATCGCCGGTTTCGTCGGCCGGACCATCGGCCCGGTGGTGTCGTACGACGAGCGCCGCGGCACGGAACTGGTGCGGACCCTCGACGCGTACTTCGAGGGCGGGATGAGCCCGGCCCGCACCAAGGACATGCTGCACGTGCACGTCAACACGGTGGCCCAGCGGCTGGAACGCGTGGGGCGTCTCCTCGGCGCGGACTGGCAGACCCCCGCCCGGGCACTGGAGATCCAGCTGGCGCTCAGACTCCACCGGTTGGCGGCCCCGGGAGGCCGCTGACCGGCCCCAGGCGCAGGCCGCCCCGCACGGGGCCGCGGGACGGCCTCCCGGAGGTGGTCCGCAGGGCCGGGGACGAAGCCCCGTGGGGCCGTAGCCGGTCTGGGCCAGCCGGTCTGGGCCAGCCGGTCCGGGCCAGCCGGTACCGGGCAGCCGGCCCGGGCCGGCTGGTGCAGCTCAGGCGGACCGGGGCAGGGGGCCGGGGCAACCGGTCCGGGCCGGCTGGTGCGGCCCAGGCGGACCGGGGCAGGGGGCCGGGACAGGCGGTGCGCGACAGGCGGTGCGGGTCAGGCGGTTCGTGCCTCGGTGGCCGGAGCCGCCTCGGTGGACTCCACGGGCTCCCCTTCCACCCGCGCGAGGTCCCGGTCCCGCGTCTCCCGCGCGACAGCCACCGCGATCAGGGTCAGCACGGCGGCGGCGATCACGTACAGCGCGATCGGGGTGGAGCTGTCGTAGTCCGAGAGCAGCGCGGTGGCGATGAGCGGTGCGGGGGCGCCGGCCGCCACGGAGGCGAACTGGGCGCCGATGGAGGCACCTGAGTAGCGCATCCGGGTCGCGAACATCTCGGCGAAGAACGCGGCCTGCGGCGCGTACATGGCGCCGTGCAGTACGAGTCCGACGGTCACGGCCAGGATCAGGTACCCGAACGAGCCCGTGTCGACGAGCGCGAAGAAGGGGAACATCCACAGCCCGACGCCGGCCGCGCCCAGCAGGTACACCGGCCGTCGCCCGACCCGGTCGGACAGCGCGCCCCAGGCGGGGATGACGGCGAAGTGCACGGCGGAGCCGATGAGCACGGCGTTGAGCGCCGTCTGCTTGGAGACGCCGGCCGAGGTGGTCGCGTAGACGAGGATGAAGGCGGTGATGACGTAGTAGCTGATGTTCTCCGCCATCCGGGCGCCCATCGCCACGAGGACGTCCCGCCAGTGGTGGCGCAGCACCGAGACGATCGGCAGCTTCTCGGCCGTGTCGGCCTGCCGCGTCTCGGCCCGCTCCAACGCCTCCTTGAACACGGGCGATTCATCGACAGAGAGACGAATCCACAGGCCGACCAGCACGAGCACCCCGGAGAGCAGGAACGGAATCCGCCATCCCCAGGCGCCGAAGGCGTCGTCCGACAGGACCGCGGTGAGCAGCGAGAGCACACCGGTCGCGAGCAACTGTCCGGCCGGCGCGCCTGTCTGCGGCCAGGAGGCCCAGAAGCCGCGTCGCCGCGCGTCCCCGTGCTCCGACACCAATAGCACGGCGCCGCCCCACTCGCCGCCGAGCGCGAAGCCCTGCACCAGCCGCAGCGCGGTGAGCAGCACGGGGGCGGCGGTCCCGACGGTGGCGTGCGTGGGCAGCAGCCCGATGGCGAACGTCGCTCCGCCCATCAGCACGAGACTCAGCACCAGCAGCTTCTTCCGCCCCAGCCGGTCACCGTAGTGCCCGAACACGAGCGCCCCCAGCGGGCGGGCGGCGAACCCGACGGCGTAGGTCAGGAACGACAGCAGCGTGCCGACGAGCGGGTCGGAGCCGGGGAAGAACAGCTTGTTGAACACCAGCGCGGCGGCGGAGCCGTAGAGGAAGAAGTCGTACCACTCGATCGTGGTCCCGATGAGGCTGGCGGCGACGATTCTGGGGAGGCTGGCGGGGGGTGGGGGAGCGGTGGTTCCGGAGGCCATGTGCGCCACTTCCTCGTGTGCGGTGGGGACGGGTGGGTGTCGGCACACCGTAGAAAGTGGCAGGTCAGGGGCACATGTGGCGAGGCAACACAGTTTGGTGGTCGGCTATGCGTGTGGGCACCATGCCGGCTTACGTAAGGGCGGTTCAGGGGCTCGAAGGTGGTCGAAACGAGTGCTGTCCGTGACGCGCGGTTCACGGGCAACCGCCCAACTGCTGCCTGGGATTCAGGCCAGGCGCTCGACCGGGTTCCGGGAGCATCCGTCGTGCACCGGGTGGGCCCTGATCGGCCGGCCGGTGCTGCGCCGGATCCGGACGAACCGGCCTGCGGACGGGCCCGGAGGCCGGGAGCGGATGTGGCCTGCGGACGGGCCTGGAGGCTGGGAGCTGATGTGGCCTGCGGAGGGGCCCGAGGCTTGGGGCGGATGTGGCCTGCGGGCGGCCCCGGACGCTGGGGCGGATGTGGCCTGCGGACGGGTATGCGCCCGGCGGGCCGCACCTTAGACTGCGACCGCTCCGAAATCTGACGATCTTCTGGAGGGTGCGCAGGATGAACCGAGCTCTCGTGACCGCATCGGCGGCAGCAGTGTTGGTCGTATCCGGTGGCACCACCGCCACCGCTTCCGACGCCCCGCCGCGCACCACGCACGGTCCTTGCCAGTACACCCAGACACCGAGCGAGCCGGCGGCGCGGCCGGTTCCCCTGCCGCCCGACCCGCGACACACCCCTGGTCACGGCACGGTCGGTGTGGCTGTCCCGACCAGCCAGGGTCCGCTCCCGCTGCGTCTTGACCGGGCGAAGGCGCCGTGCACGGTCCAGAGCTTCGTGCACCTGGCGCGGCACCGGTTCTACGACCGTACGGTGTGCCATCGGCTCACGGCGTATCCGACGCTGAAGGTCCTGCAGTGCGGCGACCCGACCGGCACCGGCGAGGGTGGGCCGGGATACGAGTACAAGGACGAGCTGCCGGTGGACCTGCCGCCGGCACCGAGCGATCCGACCGGTGTCCGTCGGCTTTACGGGCGCGGTCTGCTGGCGATGGCCAACGCCGGGCCGGACACGAACGGTTCGCAGTTCTTCGTCGTCTACGGCGACTCCGCGCTGCGACCGAATTACACGGTGTTCGGTACGGTCGGTGCCGCGGGCCTGAAGACGCTCGACAAGATCGCCGCCGGCGGGATCGAGCCGACTCCGTCGGACCCGGCGCCTGTCGACGGCACGCCCGTGCTGCGGACCGAGCTGCTCAGCGTCCGGCCGTCCTGCCGGTCCTGACGAACCGGGGTGCGGTCACCACGGGTCCGGCATCCGCGGAGGCCGTTCACCCGCTCCACCGCCCGGGGCACGTGAATACGCTCCGGGACACGTGAATACGCTCCGGGACACGTGAATACGCTCCGTCGTCCGCAGGCGGCCCTGGCAGGAGGGAGAGCACGCTGTGCCCGCGGGCGGCGACGTCACTCGGCGCAGTGTGCCTACGCTGTGTCCACGGGAGAAGATGGGTCTACCTCGTTGTAGACGATCTCGGTGGGGAGAGGGATTCATGACGGACGGCCCGAGCGAGCGTCGGCCCGCGGGCGAGCTGGAGTCCAGCGTCCTGACGGCGCTGTGGGCGGCAGGTCAGCCGCAGTCCGCCGCCCAGGTCAGGGCGGCGTTGCCGCAGCCGCTGGCCCGTACGACCGTGGCGACCCTGCTCGTCCGCCTGTACGAGAAGGGCGTGGTCGGACGCCGGCCGGGTGGACGCGGTTATCTCTACTTCCCGGTGGAGGACTCGCACGGGCTGACGGCTCGGCGCATGCACCGGGAGCTCGATCAGGACGCCGACCGCAGCACGGTCCTGGCCCGCTTCGTCGAAGGGCTCAGCGTGACGGACGAGGCCGAGCTCCGGCGTCTGCTGGAGGAGAACGGCCGATGATCGCCCTGCTGCTCCTGCCTCTGGCGCTGCCCTGGTTCCTGCCGCCGCTCGCCCGGCGTGCGGTGACCCGGGTGCACCCCGTGGCCGCGTTGCGGGCGATCACCGTCTCCGCTGTCGCGCTGGCCATCGGCGTCCTGGCGTGCCTGGGTGCCCTGCTCCTGCCTGTGGCCCTGGCCGTTCCCGCGCTCGCCGCCGTCGCGCACCTCGTCGAACCGCTCCGGGCGGGTCCACGAGTGCTGGTGCTGGGAGTTTCCGCGGTGGCGGCCGGCACCTTCGTGGTCACGTGCGGCACTCTCGCCCGGCGCATCCGGTCGGAACTGCGGCGGCTGGGCGCCGTCCGTGGCGACGTCGCCCACCTGCCGCACGCCGGAGGGCTGTGCGTCGTCGACGACCCGCGCCCTGACGCCTACGCGCTGCCCGGTGGCCTGCGAGGCCGGGCCCGCATCGTGGTGACCACCGGGATGCTGCGCGCTCTGGACGCGCCCGAGCGGGAGATCCTCCTGGCTCACGAGCGGGCGCACCTCGCGGGGCGGCACCACCTCTTCCTCGCCGCGGTGCAGCTCGCCGGCTGGTGTCATCCGGCGCTGGCTGCCGTCGTACCCCAAGTGTCCTTTGCGGCGGAACGAGCCGCCGACGAGGCCGCGGCGCGCGCCACCGGTGACCGGAAGCTCGCTGCCCGCGCCGTCGGGCGAGCGGCGCTGGCCGCCACCCGGGGGCCGGGGCCGGGACCGTTGCCCGTCGTCGCCCCCGGTGTGGTGACCGGTCCCGTCCCGGCGAGGGTCAGGGCCCTTCTCCTCCAGGCGCCGGTGCGGCGCGTCGCTCCCGTGCTGCTGGCCATGGGGCTGACGTGCTCGGTCGCCGCGGCGTCCTCCTTCTCCGGTGCTGTCCTGCTGCACCGCGGTGTAGAGGTGGCCCAGGGGGAGGTTCCGTCCGGGTGACGGCTCTGAAGTCGACGGACCTGAGGCCGACGGACCTGAGGTCGACGGACCTGAGGCCGACGGACCTGAGGCCGACGGACCTGAGGTCGACGGACCTGAGGTCGACGTCTCTGAGGTCGACGGCTCTGCGGTAGGGGCGGTATGTGACGTCTGACGTCGAGAACACCGGATCCAAGGTCGCCGGGGTCCGTGTCCTTGGTCCGGCCTGGGCTCGCACGTACCGGCACCGAGCCGCCGACTGGGAGACAGCCGTCGTGCTGTTCGCCGACTTCGTCCTCGTCGCCACCCCGGTCTGCGGCGTGCCCGCGGCCGCGGCCCGCGCGGTGCGCTGAACGCCGTCACCGCCTTCCTGTCCGCCCACCTCACTTCCCGGCGCGGAGGCGCATCGCTCACCGGCACTCGACCGCGAGATCACCGCCGACGGTCACGGCACCCTTCCCCGTGCGCGCTGCTCGGTCGGGAACGCACCCGCGCCGTCGATCGTCTACAGTTCAGTAGACGGTCTACTCGTGTGTAGTCCTACGAGGGGGCTGCCCTCGCTTCAGAGGTGCCGCCCCCCTCGCTCCAGGTCGTCCGCAGGAAGGGTCCCGACCGAATGACCGCACCCATGCACCTGGCTTCGCAACTCGCCGTGAACGTGCTCGACGCCCGGTCGTTGCTGACCGCTTTCGGCGCGCTGGGCGTCGGCGTGGTGCTGTTCGCCGAGACAGGTCTGCTCGTCGGGTTCTTCCTGCCGGGCGATTCCCTGCTGTTCACCGCCGGCCTGCTCTGCACGGACACGGCGGACAGAGCGGTACACCTGTCGCTCGCGCCCCTGCTCGCCGCGGCGGCCGTCGGCGCCCTGACCGGGGCGCAGTGCGGCTACCTGATCGGTCGGCGGGCCGGCGGTGCGCTGCTCGCCCGAAGCCGTTCGCGACGGCTGCACGAGGGGGCGAAACGGGCGGAGGAACTCCTGGAGCGCTACGGGTACGCGAAGGCGATCGTGCTGGCCCGGTTCATCCCCGTGGTGCGCACGGTTCTCAACCCGCTGGCGGGAGCGCTGGAGGTGCCCGTACGGACCTTCACCCTCTGGCAAGTGGCCGGCGGCCTCGTCTGGAGCCTGGGCGTCACCTTCGCGGGGTACGCGCTGGGCTCCTCGATCCCTGATGTCGACCGCTACCTCCTCCCGCTGGTCGCCCTCGTCGTCCTCGTCTCCCTGACCCCCCTCCTGGCCGAGGTTCTGCGCAGCCGGCGAGACGCCAGGGCGAAGGGAGCACAGCAGTGATCATGGCCTTCGACGGTTCCTCCATAGACGGATCCCTGTACGCGGACGTGGTGGGCGAGGCACAGCGCGCACCCGGCTGGCTGGACGACACGGTGTCGCTCTGGTCGACGTACGGACTGGCGTTGTTCGCCGTCCTCATGGTCGCCGGCTGGTGGCGGGCCCGCCGGACCGGGGCGGCGGACGCGGTGACGGCGCTGGCGGTGCCGGTCGTCGTGATCGTCGCGTACGGCGTGGACATGGCGGTGAAACTGGTCGTGCGCGAGGACCGGCCGTGCCAGAGCCTGCACGCGCGGACGCTGGAAGCGTGTCCGGCACCCGGTGACTGGTCCTTCCCCAGCAATCACACGGCACTCGCGGTCGCCGCCGCCGTGGCCCTGGTGTTCGTCTCGCGCCGGCTGGGTGCCGTCGCGGTCGTGGCCGCGGCCGCGATGGGCGCCTCCAGGGTGTGGGTGGGCGCACACTACCCGCACGACGTCATGGCCGGCGCGGTGGTCGGCGCCCTGGTGGCGGTGACCGCGATGCTCGTCCTGCGCCACCGGTCGGAAACCGTGGCGCGACGGCTCACGGGCCGCCGCCTGGGCGCCCTGCTGCTGGCCGCATGAACCGCCGTGAGGTCGCCGACATCGCCGGGACCGTCGGTCTCGGCGCGTGGGGCGCGTTCGCGGTGCTGGCCGCGGCCGTCACCACCGGTACGGGCGGCGCGCTCCGGCTGGACCCCGGCCTCCTCGTCTGGTCGGCCGGCCACCGCCCTCCCGCGGTCGTGACCCTGGCGCGCGGCGTGACGGCCACGGGTACCGGGGTGATCCCCTACGCGCTCGCCGTGCTCGCCGGCCTGGTGGCGGGTCGGACGGCCCGGCACCGGCTGCTCGCCGCCACCGCCTCCGTCGGCTGCCTCGCCGCGGGACAGGCCCTGCGCTACGGCGTGATGGAACTGGTCCGGCGCACCCGGCCACCGATGTCCGACTGGGCCACGCACGCTTCCGGCTGGGCCTTCCCCTCGGGGCACACCACCACCGGAGCCCTCACGGCCGGGCTGCTGATCGTCGCCGTGACCCTGCGGGCCCCGCGCTGGGCGACAGGGCTGCGGCTTGTCATCGGATGCTGGGGCGCGCTCGTCGGGCTGACCCGGATCTACCTCGGGGTGCACTGGTTCACCGACGTCGTCGGCGGGTGGCTGTTCGCCGCCGGCTGGCTGGGGGTGTGCCTGTGGGCGGCGGCCCGCCGGCTGCCCGGACCGTTCGTCGCGGGCACGGCACCCGCCCTGGACGGGAGGAAGGGCCGCGCGTCCGAAGATCCTGGTCGTTGAGGACGACGGATCCGGGTCGTTGAGGACGACGGATCCGGGTCGTTGAGGACGATCACGCGCCGTCCGGTCGGCCGCGCCGCGGCTTGTCCGGTGAGGAGAAGACGGTGACCTCGGGCACCTCGTCGCGGCGCGGCCGACCGGACGGCGCCACGGCGTCGGCGCAGCCGGAGCCCTGGCTCCGGCGTCACCGGCACGCGTCGTAGCGTGGCAGCAGGCCCAGCCGTGTCGCCTCGGCCAGTGTCGGGGCCTGGGCGTCCCGGTCGGACAGCAGGGCGGGGACGTCCGTCGGCCAGGGGAGGGCGAGGGCGGGGTCCAGGGGGTGGATCCCGTGTTCGTTCGCGGGTGTGTAGGGGTGGGAACAGAGGTACATGACGGCCGAGGACGAGGTCAGTCCCATCAGGGCGTGTCCGAGTCCCTCGGCGAGATAGACGGACCGGTGGTTCTCCTCGCTCAGTTCGACCGCGTCCCACCGCCCGAAGGACGGCGAGCCGACGCGCAGGTCGACGATCACGTCGAGGACCGCACCCCGCAGGCAGGAGACGTACTTCGCCTGGCCGGGTGGTACGTCGGCGTAGTGCACCCCGCGGATCGCGCCGCGGTGCGTCGTGCACACGTTGGCCTGGGCCACGGAGGGCGGGTGTCCGGTGGCGGCGGTGACGGCTTCCGCCCGGAATGCCTCGTGCAGGGTGCCGCGCCCGTCGGAATGGACCTGCGGTGTGTGCACCCAGGCCCCGGAAACGGACAGTTCACGCATGGCACCGCCCCTCAACGTCACGCATGGCACCGCCCCTTCACGTCACGCATGGCACTGCCTCTTCCCGTCCCGCATGGCGCCGCCCCTTCACATCCCGCGTGGCACGGCCCCTTCACGTCACGCATGGCACCGCGCCTTCAAGGGCTCCCACCACGCCCGGTTGTCCCGGTACCAGGCGACCGTCGCGGCCAGTCCGCGCTCGAAGTCGTGGCGCGGCCGGTAGCCGAGTTCGTCGCGGGCCCGGGTCCAGTCGACGCAGTACCGGAAGTCGTGTCCCTTGCGGTCGGCGACGTAATCCACCCGGTCCCAGCCCGCTCCGCACGCCGCTAGCAGCCGCGCGGTCAGCTCCCTGTTCGTCAGCTCGACGCCGCCGCCGATGTTGTACACCCGTCCCGCCCGCCCACGGGTGCGCACCAGCTCGATGCCGTGGCAGTGGTCCTCCACGTGCAGCCAGTCACGCCGGTTGAGGCCCTCGCCGTAGAGCGGGACCGGACGCCCGCCCAGCAGACGGGTGATGAAGAGCGGGATGATCTTCTCCGGGAACTGGTGCGGTCCGTAGTTGTTGGAGCACCGGGTGATGCGCACGTCGAGGCCGTGTGTGCGGTGGTGGGCGAGCGCCAGCAGGTCCGAGCCGGCCTTGGCCGCCGAGTAGGCGGACGACGGGGCGAGCAGGCGGTCCTCGTCCGAGGCTCCCTCGGCTATCGACCCGTAGACCTCGTCCGTGGAGACGTGGACGAAGGTGCCGACCCGGTGCCGGACCGCCGCGTCCAGCAGGGTCTGCGTGCCCAGCACGTTGGTGCGGGCGAACGCGCCGCCGTCGGTGATGGAGCGGTCCACGTGCGACTCCGCGGCGAAGTGCACCACCTGGTCCTGGCCGGCCATCAGGCGGTCCACCAGACCGGCGTCGCAGATGTCCCCGCGCACGAAGGACAGGCGCGGATCGTCGTGCACCGAGGCGAGGTTGGCGAGCGATCCGGCATACGTCAGTTTGTCCAGCACCGTGACCGTGTGGTCGGCGGACGCCGTACGCAGCAGTGTGCGCACATAGGTGGAGCCGACGAAGCCGGCCCCGCCGGTGACGAGGATCCCGGTGGACGTGCGTTCGGCGGTGGTCGTCATGCGCTCATCTGCACCTTGTCGTGAACGCTGCGCCCGCCCAGGGACGCCGGGGAGTGCGGCGCCCCGCAGCGTGCCTCCTCCACCAGCTCGATCAGATAGCGGCCGTAGCCGCTCATCACGAGCGGCTCGGCGAGGGTGAGCAGTTGGACGTCGTCGATGAACCCCGCCCGCCAGGCGGCTTCCTCCACGCAGCCGAGCTTGACTCCCTGCCGTTCCTCGACGACCCGCACGAACTCCGAGGCCCGGGCCAGGGATTCGAAGGTCCCGGTGTCCAGCCAGGCCGTCCCGCGGCCCATGAGGGAGACGTGCAGTTCCCCCCGGTCCAGGTAGACGGCGTTCACATCGGTGATCTCCAGTTCGCCCCGGGCACTCGGTTTCAGGCGTCTGCTGATGTCGACGACGTTGTTGTCGTAGAAATAGAGTCCGGGAATCGCGTATTTGGAGGCGGGGGCGGACGGTTTCTCGGTGAGGGACCTGGCGTTCCCCGACTCGTCGAACTCCACCACTCCGTAGGCCGAGGGGTCTTCCACGGCCCGGGCGAAGACATGTGCGCCGTGTGAGGTGCGGCACTTCTCCAGGGTTTCGTCGAGTTCGACTCCCTGGAAGATGTTGTCCCCGAGGATCAGAGTGACCGGGCCGTCGCCGATGAATTCCGCACCGATGACGAATGCCTCGGCGAGGCCGCCTGGGTAGGGCTGGACCGCGTACTCCAGGCGCACGCCCAGCTGGGCACCGTCGCCGAGCAGCCGCTGGAACGAATCCTGGTCCTCGGGAGTGGTGACGACAAGGATCTCCCGGATGCCGGCGAGCAGCAGGGTGGACAGCGGGTAATAGATCATGGGCTTGTCGAAGACCGGGATGAGCTGCTTGGACACCGCTCGGGTGGCCGGCCACAGTCGGGACCCCACACCGCCGGCCAGAAGAATAGCTCGCATGACCACTCCCTGATCAACACCTCTCGGACCGACGGGGCGCCCCACTCTCGCGGGGCCACTCGGGCACCGTCTGCTCACTCCTGAGCACTTCGCGGGCGCGGAATAGAGCACAGTGAGTTCCGGCCTGGCAGCTTCGCGCCATGGCACCAAAATCCGCACCCGAAAGAGTGGTCCGCCCGGTCGGTGGCGGTGCACACTTCCCGGCGGAGGTCACCGCACCTGACCGGAAGCCCACGGAAAGGCACTGCGCGGTCTCCGCTTTTCTGGTCGCGACGACGGTTTCCCGGATATTCGTACCCTCGGCATCTCACCCGCTCCGAAAATCCGGACAGCCAGTAGTTGACGTAGGGGGAGGACGACCTTGAAGACCAGTCTCCGTTGTGTGACAGCGCGGATCGTCGAAGAAAGCGAAGTCAAATCTGCCACGGGGGAGTGCTGTCGTTGATTACCATGCAGTCAGCGGGGCTCGGCGAGACCCTGGCCCGCCTCATACGTTCCGACGCCCTGGCTGCCTCGACCATCGAAGTCGCCCGCCGCGAGCCCGTCTACGGCTGTCTCGACCGCGACCGGAGCATCTATCTGCTCGAACACGGCCTCGTGAAGGCGATCGTGCCGTCCCGGGAGGGCAAGGAGTGCCTGCTGGACATCTACACCGCGGGTGACGTGTTCGGCGAGCTGTGTCTGGTCCGGGACGGACGGGCCGAGGCCGTGACGGCGATGACCCCCGTCGTGCTGCGGCGCATGTCCGCGGCCAAGGTGCTCGCGGCGATGTCGGACGTCGGACTGCGGGAGCAGTTCGTGCACTACATGGCGGGCCGGCTCTTCGAACAGCAGCAGCTCATCGCCGGTTTCGTGACGGAGGACAGCGAGTACCGGCTGGCCGCGGTGCTGCTGCATCTGGGCCGGAAGCTGGGGCGGCGCGGCAAGGGCCAGTTGCGCATCGAGGAGCGGATCACCCAGGAGGAGCTGGCCGCGATGGTGGGCACCACCCGGTCGCGGGTCGGCTACTTCCTCAAGCGCTTCCGTGAGGCGGGCCTGGTCAGCAGATCCGGCGACTGCTACCTGGCGCTGCACGAGCCGCGGCTGCTGGACTTCATGGCCGACGGCGACCGGTCCACGAGGTCACTGGCCGGACCGGCGATGGTGGCCTGACCATGTCGATCCTGGCGTTCCGGGCGGTGCCCCCGCCGCCGCCCCATCAGATGATGCTGTTCCTGCTCCAGGCCGGGGTGCTGCTGGCCCTGGCGTTCTGCCTGGGTCGGCTGGCCGTTTGGTGCGGACTGCCCGCCGTGGTGGGTGAGTTGGCGACCGGTGTCCTGCTCGGGCCCGCGGTCCTCGGGGCGACGGCCCCCGGTGTGGCCGCGTGGCTGCTGCCCGCGCGCGCGGACCAGGCCCATCTGCTCGACGCCCTCAGCCAGTTCGCCGTCCTGCTGCTCGTCGGGGTGGCCGGGGCGCATCTGGACCCCCGGCTGATCCGCCGACGGCGCGGTGTACTGGTCAGCGTCGGATCCCTGGGCCTGCTGGTCCCGTTCGCACTGGGGGTGACCGCCGGCTGCCTGGTACCGGTGTCGCTGCTGGGCGGCGGGTCGCACCGCGCGACGTTCGCCCTCTTCCTCGGCGTCGCTCTCAGCGTCAGCGCCATCCCCGTCGTCGCCAAGTCCCTCTCCGACATGAACCTGCTCCACCGGGACGTCGGGCAGCTGATCATGGCCTGTGCCGCCGTCGAGGACGCGGCCGCCTGGTTCCTGCTCTCCCTGGTGTCCTCGATGGCCGCCGGTTCCTTCGGCCTCGGCGACACCGCTCTCGCGGCCGCCCGCCTGACCGGATTCGTGGCGGTCGCCGTCGTCGCCCGCCCGCTTGTCCGCCGTCTGTTCCGGCGCCTCGACCGGTCCGGCGACAGCGGGCCGGTGTCCGCCCTCGCCGTCATCGTCATCCTGCTCAGCGGCGCCGCGGCACAGGCGCTGGAACTGGAGTCCGTGTTCGGTGCCTTCGTCGCCGGTCTCCTGATCGCCTCCGCGGTCGACCCGCGCCGGCTGACGGCCCTTCGCGAAGTGACCCTCGCCGTCCTGGCACCGCTCTTCCTGGCCTGCGCCGGGCTGCGTGCCGACCTCACCGCGCTGCGCGACCCCGGCGTCGCGCTTACCGGTGCGGTGCTGCTGGTCCTCGCCATGGCGGGCAAGCTGGCCGGTGCCTCGCTCGGGGCCCGGCTGAGCGGGCTGAGCCGGTGGGAGGGCGTGGCCATCGGAGCGGGGCTGAATGCCCGGGGCGCGGTCGAGATCGTGGTCGCCGGTGTGGGCCTGCGCCTGGGCGTGCTGACGACGGCGACCTACACCGTCGTGGTGCTGATCGCCGTCCTCACCTCCGTGACCGCGCCGCTTCTGCTGCGCCGGGCCATGACCCGGGTGGAGAAGACGGCCGAGGAGGAACTGCGGGAGGCCGACGCGCTGCTGTCGGCCGAGGACGGCGAACGCGGCGGCGTCACCTGACCCGGGCGCTCCGGGCCGGCCGCCGCGGACGGGAGCGGCGCCGGCCGCGCTCGGTGGTGTGGGGATGCTGCCGGGCGCCGTCGACAGGGAGGCGACGCTGCCGGGCCCGATCCGCGGTGTGGCGAGGAAACCCGCCGCGGTCGGCGGTGTGACGCCGGGTCAGGCGGTCATCTCCGCCAGCTTGACCAGCGTGTTCCAGTTGCGGCCGGTCACCGTGACCGCGTGCCGGCGCTCCAGGAACGCGCTCACGTCCGGGGCCTCCAATGGGCCCTGCGGACACCAGTGGTAGACCACCCCACTGCCCAGGCGGACCTCGTCCGGTGCCAGGCTCCGCGGATCGTGAGCGGCCACCCGGCCGGGGTCCAGGGGCGCCGACAGGAACAGGGCGAACATCCACGAGGGCTTCACCGCGACGTCGGCCAGCGGATGCGCGTCGATCACGGCCCGCAGCTCCTCACCGGTGCGGATCAGACAGCGCACCTCCTTGCCGAAGTGCTCCCGGATGCCGCCCTCGATGCGGCCCGTGACCGCGTCCGGGGCGTCGGAACTGGTGAGCACCGCGTTCCCGCTCTGCAGATAGGTCCGGGCGTCGTCGTAACCCAACTCGACCAGCAGGTCGCGCAGTTCCGCCATCGCGATCTTCTTCTTGCCGCCGACGTTGATCCCCTTGAGCAGGACGGCGTACCGAGGCATCGGACCAACTCCCCTTCATCGCTCCGTGCGGTGTGTTCATCATGGGTTCCGTGCGGAGCCCCGCGGTGCTCAATCTTGCACAGACCGCGCCCCCCGCGCGGGGGAGCATGCGCGAAAGCGCGCCACGCGTCGCGCAGTCCGTGGGAGGGACCGGCCCAGTGATCAGCGAAGCGACGGCGGCGTTCCTGGCCGAGCCCCTGCCCATCGTGGTCGGTTCCCTGCGCGGGAACGGACAGGTGAAGTTGACCCCGGCCTGGTTCGAGTTCCGGGACGGCCTCTTCTGGCTCAACAGCCGGCGCGGGACGCACTGGCTCGGCCATCTCGAACGCGCGCGCCGGGCCACCCTGCTGCTGATCGACCCGCACGACATGTACCGCGTGGTCCACGCCGAGACCCGGTTGGCGGGGACCACCACGGAAGGCGCCGGAGCCCATCTGGACCGTCTGTCGCACCGGTACCGCGGGGAGCCCTACCGGGCCCTCGCACCCATGACCCGGGTCATTGTCCGACTGGAGCCGCTGGCCGTGCGCAGCACGCTCGACGGGCGGCCGTGACGAGGGGGTACGCATGGGCGTGGCACGAGCGTCCGAACGGCGCGCGCGGACAGCGGCGGTGTTCGACCGGGTGTCGGACGTGTACGACTCCGTCGGCGTGCCGTGGTTCACACCGATCGCCGAACGGCTGGTCGGGGAACTGCGGCCACGCCCGGGGGAGCGGGCGCTCGATCTGGGCTGCGGGCGCGGGGCCGCCTTGTTCGCCCTGGCCGAGGCGGTGGGTCCGGGCGGCCGGGCCACCGGGATCGACCTGGCGGCCGGGATGGTCGAGGCGACCCGCGCCGAGGCGCGCGCACGGGGTCTGGAACAGACCGACGTGGCCCTCATGGACGCCGCCGCCCCCGAACTGCCCCACGGTGCCTACGACGTGGCGGCGGCCTCCTTCGTGATCTTCTTCCTGCCGGGTCCGCTGGCCGCGCTGCGGGCCTGGCGGGAACTGCTCGTGCCCGGCGGACGGCTGGGCCTGTCCACGTTCCAGGATCACGCCTCGGGCTGGCTGGACGAGGTCTTCCAGGACTTCCTGCCGGCGTCCCCGTTCCGGGCGGCGAGCCCGTTCGACACCGACGAGGGAGTGGAGCGGCTGGTCCGGGCGGCCGGTTACGACGCCGTACGGAGCACGACCTTCACTCTGGACGTCGTCTTCCGCGACCTCGCACAGTGGCGCGCCTGGTCCTGGTCGCACGGCCAGCGGGCGACGTGGGAACGCATCCCGGAGCGCCGGCACCCCGAGGTGCTGACCGCGGCAGCCCGCCACCTGGAAGGCTTCCGCTCGGCTGACGGGACGTACCGGATCGGCCAGCCGATACGGCTGACCCTGGCCGAGCGGCCGAGCTGAGCCGGCACGCACCACGACGGGGCCTCCTCGGTGCCGAGGCCCCGTCGCCGCATCCCCGCTGACCACGCAGGCCGCCCTTCTCCTTGCGGGACGTGCCCTCGCCGGCCGCCGATCCCTGTGCGGGACGGGCCCGCTGACCGCGTAAGCCGCCGCTCCCGTTGCGGACGGGCCCGCCGGCCGTGGAAGCCGCCGCTCCTGTTGCGGGACGGGCCCGCTGGCGGCGCAAGCAGCCGCTCCCCGCGCGGGACGGGCCCGCTGGCCGCGCAGGCCGCGTTCTACTTGCGGAAGAGCGCCGGGTCGGCCGTCTCGATCCTCAGTTCCCTGGGCCGTTCGGCGGGCAGGAGGAAGGACAGGACGGACCGCCGGAGCAGTTCGGCGTCGGCCGGCCCGCCGGTGACGGCCGGGTCCAGCCGGACCGTCAGCGTGTAGTGGGCCGAGCCGTCCGGGTCCGTACCGACCGAGGTCGCGCAGCCGGCCACGCCCGGCAGCGCCTGCACGTGTTCGCGTACCGCCGCGAGCGACACCTTCTCGCCGCGTACCACCACGAAGTCGGACAACCGTCCCTGGAAACGGAGGTAGCCGTCCTCGCCGATCCGGAAGCGGTCGCCGGTGGCCACCACGCCCGGACCGACGAGACAGCGCCCGCCCGAGGGACCGCCGACCTTGGCGACCAGCGCGGTGTCGGTGTGCACGAGCAGTTCACCCACGCCCCCGGCGACGTCCCGCAGGGACACCCCGACACCCGGCACGGGCAGCCCGACGGAGTCGAAACGGTGCTCCGGCTCCCGGTGCGCGGCCAGGGTCGCCACGCGTGGTCCGGCCTCGGTCAGCCCGTAGGTGAGGTACAGCTCGGTCTCCGGCAGGGCGGCGCGCAGCCCGGCCACATGGCGGGGCGCCAGCCGGTCGCCGCCCACCGTCAGCATGCGCAGCCCCCGCGGGAGCCGTTCGCCGCGATGCAGCAGCAGCCGGGCGATGGTCGGGGTGATCGACGAGCTGCTGATGCCGTGCCGGGAGAGCAGCCGGGGGTACTCGGCGGGCGAGAAGGGCGGCCCGGAGATCACCAGACGGGCGCCGGTGACCAGGGCGGCCAAGGCCTGGGCGACGACGGCGTACGAGTAGAACAGCGGCAGGCTGACCAGCACCGTGTCGTCGGCCCGCAGGCCCACCGCCGCCGCGTGCCGGGAGGCGTTGCGCAGCAGGGAGTCCACCCGGTGCAGACAGACGCTGAACATCCCCGAGGTCCCCGACGTCAGCAGCAGCGCACTGCCGGAGCGGTACGGCGGGCCCGCTGCGGCACCGTCCGTGTCGAGCAGCACGGCGGAGGCGTCCCCGGCCGGGCGGGCGGGGCCGGACGCCCCCAGCCGGGCGGGGTCGGCCCGCGTGCCGATCACCGCCCCGGCCGCCGTCCGCCGGGCCAGCTCCGCGATCCGGGCCGAGGGCGTGGCGGGGGACACGGTCAGCGGGACACCACCGGTCAGCAGCACCGCGAAGTAGTGCTCCAGCAGCCGGCAGCTGTTCGACAGGGAGAGGATCACCGGCGTGCCGGGGCGCAGCCCCAGCCGGGAGACGTCCCCGGCGACGTCGGCGAACGGGGGACCGGGAGGCGAGGAGCACGCGTCGGTGCTGCGGTCCAGCAGGGACACCACGTCGTCCCAGCCGAACGGCAGACCGGAGGGGCGGACGGGCACGGGCTCACTCGGCACGGGATCCCTCACCTAGGTCGGGGACGAGCAACTGGTCCAGTTCAGCCCGGCCGTCCGCCGGGCGGGGTGCGGGCCGGACCACCGCGCAGCGCGCCGTGTGGATGCCGTCCCGCGTGAGATGGACCGCCAGCAGCACGTGCGACGCCTGTCCGCCGCCGAGCCACGCCGCGGTCACGGCGGCCGCCGGATCGAGTCCGTGCACCGGGTCCATGGCCAGGGCCAGCGTGGGCCCCCGGAACTTCCGGCGGATGCACGTCAGGCCCGCCAGCACCCCGGGATGGGCACCCGCGAAACGCAGCGGCGAGATCCGGCCCCGCCGCGCCGAGTCGGCGAGAGCCGTCATGGTGAGCGCCGAGCACGTGCCGCTCAGGGTGATGACCCCGACGCGGTCCGGCGCGGCGGTGAGGTCGTCGGCCGAGGCGCGCAGCGCCCGGTCGACCGCGGCCGTGACCAGCCAGGCGACCGGGTCGGCGAAGAAGGAGGGCCTGTTGTGCGCCAGTTCGGCGGGACGGCCGGAACTGACCGACCCCACCGCGGTCACGGTGAACGCGCTCATACGGCCCCCCGTTCGAAGAGCAGACAGGTGTTGAACCCGCCGAACCCGATGGTCAGACTGGCGCCGAGAGCCCCGTCGAAGCTCCGCGTACCGCCGACGGCGGCCGGCAGCGCGAAGCCGGGCAGCGGCTCCGCCAGGCCGACGACGGGCGGCGCCTTGCCGTCGCGCAGCGCCAGGATCACGCAGACCGCCTCGATCGCTCCGGTGGCCCCCAGGCTGTGCCCGAGTGCTCCCTTCGTCGCGAACACGAGGGGCGGGTGGGCCGCTCCCGAGAACAGCCGGCGCAGACTGACGCTCTCCACCGCGTCGTTGACCGGGGTTCCCGTGGCATGCGCGTTGACCACCGCCACCTCTTCGGCGGTGCGGCCGGCGTCCGCCAGACAGCGGCGTACGGCGAGGACCACACTGTCCCCGGACGGGTCCGGTGTGGTCAGGCCGGCCGCGTCGTTGGCCGAGCCGGTCCCGCGCAGTACGGCCCGCACCGGTGCTCCGCGCCGCCGCGCAACCGTGCCGCGTTCGAGGACCAGCAGCGCCGCACCCTCACCGAGGACGGTGCCGCTGTGCCGGACGTCGAAGGCGCGCAGCGTGTCGGGACTGAGGGTGCCGAGTGCGGAGTGCCCCAGTCGTTTGCCGGGCGTCAGGACGTCCACCCCGCCCGCCACGCAGATGTCCGCCTGCCCGGAGCGCAGCAGCGCGGCCGCGACCAGAACGCTGTCGGCGCCCGCGGAGCAGGCCGTCGCGACCACCACGGGCCGGTGCGGATGGCCGACGCGCCGGGTGGCGTCCAGCGCCCAGTCGTCCGCGGCGGTGAACGGCTCGTCCAGCAGCGGCCCGAAGCTCGTGCCCAGCACCACCCGTACCGCCGCGTCGGCGGGATCGAGGCCGGCGGAGGCGAAGGCCGCGTCGAGGACGGAGACGGTCAGTGCGCGCTGCCGCCCGGCGGCGGGCAGGTCGAGCGGCAACCCCGGCACCGTCCCGGCGAGCGGCGTACGCACCGGAAAGGCGGACGGTGTCTCACACAGCCCGCTCTCCCCGGCGAGCAGCCGCCCCCACACCTCCTCCACCGTGTCCCCGAGCGGCGTCGACCAGGCCAGGCCGGTGACACAGATGTCGTCGGGGCCCGCTTGCGAGGCCACCGGTCACCGTGCCGCTGAGGAGTTCTTGAGCCGTTCCACCAGGGCGGCCACGTCGGCGATGGTGTGGAAGTGCTCCGGAGTGAAGTCGTCGGCGGGAATCGTCAGCGAGAACCGGCTCTCACACTGCGCACGCAACTCGACGAACCCGAGCGAGTCGAGCCCGTAGACGTCGCGCAGGCTCTCGTCGTCCCTCATCCGCTCGACCGGCACCTCGACGAAGACGTCGGTGACGAGGATGTCCTTGATGGTGTCCGTGACGTTCATGGTCCGGCCTCTCTCACGCGTCCGGGCGGTGGCTTTCTGACTCACCGCCACAGTTCCGGGCCGGATGCCGCCGGGTCTGGTCAGTATTGAGCAGCCCTCGTCAGCGGCGGATGTGACGCTCCTGTGCACACAGCGCGCACCCCACGTCCAGACAGGAGCTCACCCCTATGCCTGCTTCCACTTCCACGCTGCGCCGACGGTCCCTGCTGAGGGGTACCGGCGCCCTGGTCCTGGCCGCGGCTGTCGGCAGTGGCATGCTCACGGCCTGCTCCTCGGACGACCCCGACGCGCGGACGACCGCGGCGAAACCACGGACGGTGGACACGCTGAAGATCGCCGTGGGCGATCCGACGAAGGCGACCGGCACCGACCCCCGCGCCGTCGGCAACGGCCTGAGCTCGATGGTGATGTTCCACCTCTACGACAGCCTGATGAGCCTGGAGGGCGACAAGTACACCTACAAGCTCGCCCGTTCCGTGACGCCGAACGCCGACGGGACCAAGTGGACGATCACGCTGCGCGACGGAGCCACCTTCCACGACGGGCGGCCCGTGACGGCCGCGGACGTGGCCTACAGCCTGCGCACCGTCGGTGCTCCGCCCAGCAACCGCGTGTCCGTCTTCACCGACGTGGACCTGGCCCACATCAAGGTCGTGGACGCCCACACGCTGCAGGTGCCGCTGAAGCAGCCGCGCGGTGACTTCCGTGAGGCGGTGCTCTCCACCTACTCGCCCGTCTTCCCGGCCGGGACCAAGGACTTCGGCAAGGACGCCGGCTCCGGCCCGTACAAGCTCGACGGCGTCGACGGCGGCAACGTCCGGCTGGTCGCCAACGACAAGTACTGGGGTGGCAAGCCCTCCGTCAAGCACCTCGAACTGATCAGGATCGACGATCCGGCCGCCCGGCTGAACGCCGTCAAGAGCGGGCAGGCCGACTACGCCGTGGGCATCAGCGCCGTCGGCGCGGCCGCGGTGAAGGCCGACAAGGCGGTCACCGTCGAGCGGGCGGGCCTCGCCAGCGCCAACGCGCTCAGCTTCTCGATGAACCAGACCATCGCACCGTTCGACAACCCGCAGGTGCGCAAGGCCCTGCGGCTGGCGATCGACCGCAAGCAGCTCGTCGACACCGCCCTGCTCGGCAACGGCCGTGTCGGCGACGACGTGGTCGGCGAGGGCCTGCCGGGCTACGCCACCGACCTGCCCGCCCGGCAGCGCGACGTGGCCGAGGCCAGGAAGCTCCTGCGCGCGGCCGGCGTCACCAAGCTCACCCTGCGGACGTCGGAGATCGTCCCCGGCATGACCGACGCCTCCCGGCTCTTCGCCCAGCAGCTGGCGGCGGCCGGCGTGAAGCTCACCCTTCAGAACGTGCCCGCCGACGCCTACTACGCCGACCTCATGTCCCTGACGAAGCAGCCGTTCCAGGCCTTCTACTACGCCAACCGCCCGGCGCCGCTGCACCTGGCCGCCACCACCTCGAAGGGGGCCTTCTTCAACGTCACCGGCGCGGGCCCGGACCACTTCAGGCAGCTCGCGGCCGCACAGCGGATCGTCGACGACGCCCGGCGCGCCGAGGCGTTCAAGAGGATCGAGCACGACTTCTACGACAACGGCGGTGACATCGTCTGGGCCTTCCAGGACCAGCTCGACGCGACCCGCGTCCCGCTGAAGAGCGTCGTCCGCATCGGCGCCATGCCGGTGTTCGCAGCCGCCACGGCAGGATGAGGCCGCTGACCGCGGTGGGCCGCAGACTGGCCGGGGCGCTGGGGACCCTCCTCGGTGCCTCGGCCCTGCTGTTCGCCGGTTCGCAGGTGGTGCCCGGGGACGCGGCGAGCGCCTCGCTCGGCGCCGGCGCCACACCCGCCGAGGTCGCCCGGGTGCGGGCCGAGTACGGCCTCGACCGCTCCCTCGTCCGGCAGTACCTGGAGTGGGCCGGGCGGGCGGTGCGCGGCGATCTCGGCCGGAGCCTGTACGACCGCAGGCCCGTGGTCGACGTGGTGGTCACCCCCTTCCTCGACACGGCCCTGCTGGTCGGCCTCACGGTCGTCGTCACGGTGCTGCTGGCCCTCGCCCTCGGACTGCTGACCGGACTGCGGCCGGGCAGCCGGCTGGACCGGCTGCTGTCGGGGGCCGCCGTAGCGATCGTGTCCGTGCCGCAGTTCGTCACCGCCGTCCTGCTGGTGCTGCTGCTGGGCACCGGGCTGCGCCTGCTGCCCGCGGTCTCCCTCGTGCCCTTCGGCGGCACACCGCTGGACCGCCCGGAGATCCTCGTGCTGCCGGTGCTCTCGCTCACCCTGTTCGCCGCCTCCTGGGCGAGCCGGATCGTGCGCGCCGCGGTCGTGGACGCCGACGCCGCCCCGTACGTGGAAGCGGCACGGCTGGCCGGGCTCCCCGAACGCCGGGTGATCCTGCGGCACCTGCTGCCGGGCACCGTGGCGCCGTGCGTGCAGGCGTTCGCCTGGCTGCTGGCCGCGCTGTTCGGCGGCACCGCCGTGGTCGAGCGCGTGTTCAGCTACCCGGGCCTGTCCCAGACGCTCATCGGCGCCGTGCAGCACCACGACACGCCGGTCCTGGAGGGCGTGGGGCTGCTGCTGGCCACCGTGACCGTCACCTGCCTGACCCTGGCCGACGTGGTCGCCGCCGTGGCCACTCCGAAGCTGAGGAGCGCCGCGTGACGCGTCGTGCCGCCGCCTGGCTGTCGTTGCTGCCGCTCGCGGCCGTGCTCCTCCTGGCGCTGGCCGGGCCGCTGTTCGCCGGACACGATCCGGCCCGGGTGGTCTCCGTGCCGTACGCGGTGCGGACCCCGGGGCTGCCGATGGGCGCCGACGGCGCCGGCCGGGACGTGTGGGTGCGGTTCCTGTGCGGCGGCCGGGACCTGGTCGTGCTGCCGCTGCTCGGCACGCTGGCCACCATGGTGCTGGGCACCGCCGTCGGCCTGGTGTCCGGCTGCTTCCAGGGGGTCGTGGACGCCGTGCTGTCGCGAACGGCCAACCTCCTGCTGGTGATCCCGCCGGTCCTGTCGCTGCTCGTCCTGCTGCAGGGCTGGGGCTACTCCGGTCTCGTGCTGTTCGCCGCTGTGCTGGTCACCGGGGTGCCGTTCGTCTCCAAGGTGGCCCGGGCGGCGACCCTGACCGTGATGGGCACGGGGTACGTGGAGCAGGCCATGGCCCTCGGCGACGGCCCGCTCACCGTCATCGTCCGGGAGGTCCTGCCGAACATCGCCCGCCCCATCCTCGCGGACGCGGGCAGCCGCTTCGCGATCGCCATCTTCATCACCGCCTCGGCCGGATTCCTCGGATTCGGCCCCGGTGAACCGAACTGGGGAGCCATGATCAACGAGAACATCGAGGGCATCACCCTGTCGCCCTGGGGCGTCGTCCTGCCGGCCGTCGCCCTGTCCTGCCTGACCGTCTCGGCCAACCTGCTGCTGGACCGGCTCACCGCGCGGATACCGTCGTGATCGACGTACGGGAGCTGACCGTGCGGGACGCGGCGGGCCGGGCGGTGCTGGACGCCGTCTCCCTCGCTGTCGCCGCGGGCGAACGGGTCGCCGTCGTCGGCGAGTCCGGGTCCGGCAAGACCACGCTCGCCCACGCGCTGCTGGGCGCGGTGCACCGGGGACTGCACGCGGCCGGCGGGGTGGTGCGGCTCGCCGGTCACGACATGTTCGCGCTCGACAGGTCCGCCGCCCGGGCGGTGCGCCGCAAGACGGTCTCCTATCTGCCGCAGGATCCACCCGCGCATCTGACCCCGCACCTGCGCGTGGGCGCGCAGATCGCCGAGACCGCCGTGGCGGGCGCCGAGGGCGACGAGGTCGGGCATCTCCTCGAACGGGTCGGGCTGCCCGCCGACCGGGCCTTCCGGCGGCGCTTCCCGCACCAGCTCTCCGGCGGTCAGCAGCAACGGCTCGCGCTGGCCCGGGCGCTGGCACCGCGGCCCGCGGTCCTGATCCTCGACGAGCCGACCACCGGTCTCGACGTCCTCGTCCAGCGCAGGATCCTCGACCAGATCGACGGGCTCGTCGTCGACCACGGTCTGACGCTGCTGCTGATCACGCACGATCTGACGGCCGCCGCACACCTCGCGGACCGGCTGGCGGTGATGCGGGACGGCCGCATCGTGGAGGACACGGCCCTGTCCCGCGCCTTCGAGGACCCGGAGTCGGCGTACACGGCCGAACTGCTGCGCGCGGCCCCGACGATCGACCGGGCCCTCGCGGCCACGAAGTCCGCCGTGCGGCAGAACCCGGCCGGCGGGGAGGGGCCACCGGGCACGCCGGCGCCCGCCGCCGCCGAGCCGGTCCACGAGGCCGGGCCCGGGAGGACGGGGGCCGCCCTGCTGAGCGTGCGGGACCTGCGCGCCGGGCACGGCGGACAGCCGGTGATCGCCGACGGGATCTCCTTCGACGTGGCCGCGGGCGAGTGCCTGGCACTGCTGGGGCTGTCGGGTGCCGGGAAGACGACCCTCGCCCGCTGTGTGACCGGCCGTCACCGGCCGCACGCGGGCACCGTGTCACTGGCGGGGGAGACCCTGCCGGCACTGCTGAAGGACCGCAGCCGCGAACAGCTGCGCAGGATCCAGCTCATCGCCCAGGACGCGTCCCTCTCCCTCAATCCGCGCCGCACGGTACAGGCCGCGATCGCCCGCCCGCTGCGGCGGCTGCAGGGCATGGACCGGGCGGCCGTCGCGCATGAGGTCCCCCGGCTGCTGTCGCTGGTCGGGCTCGACGACTCCGTCGCCGCCCGCTACCCGCGCCAGCTCTCCGGCGGCCAGCGCCAGCGGGTGACCATCGCCCGGGCCCTTGCGGCCCGCCCGGACGTCCTGCTGTGCGACGAGGTCACCGCCAGCCTGGACACCCGGGTGCAGGCCGCGGTGCTCGACCTGCTGGACGATCTGCGGGCCCGTCTCGGCCTCGCCCTCGTGTTCATCACCCACGACCTCGGCGTCCTCGCCAGGATCGCCGACCGGGTCCTCGTGCTCGCGGACGGGCGGGTGTGCGAACAGGGGCCGGTCGCACGGATCCTGACGGAATCCCGGCACGAGTGGACCCGGGCGCTGGTGGAAGCCGCGCCCACCCTGACACCCCGCCGGGGGGCCGTGCCGCCGGCCGTGTCCTCGGCGCCGTCGCCGACGAACCCCTGACACCGCGCCACGCGGACGGCGAGGGACTCCGCAGCGGAGTCCCTCGCCGTCCGCGTGGTCCGGCCGGCTCAGGCCGTCACCGGTGCCTCGCCCTCGTCGGCGGCCGGCATCATGCCGGCCGGCGGCGGGGAAAGCCGCGGCAGGGCCAGCATCAGCAGGAACGCGATGCCGAGGCCACCGACCACCCACCACAGGGAGTTGACGAACGCGTCGGTGAACGCCGCCGCCGGCGCCGTGCCGGGACCGGCACCTTCCAGGACGTCGAAGAAGGTGACCGAGGACAGCCCGAGGCCCAGCGCGATGCCCAGCTGGTTGGTCGTGTTGATCAGCCCGGAGGCCGAGCCGGCGTGCTGGAACGGCACCTGGGAGAGCACCGCACCGGTCAGCGGCGTGATCATGAGCCCGGTGCCGGCGCCCATCACCGCGAGCGGCAGCACCATGGCCCACGGGCCCATGCCCGCGCCGTAGTGCCGTGCCTCCAGTGCGTACAGCGCGGCTCCCCCGGCCATGATCAGGGCCCCGGCCTGCAGCACCTTACGGCCGTACGGTGCCAGCTTCTGCATGGCGACCGCCGCGGCGACCGAGGTCGCGATCGCGTTGGGCGTACCGGTCAGACCCGTCTTCAGCGGGCTGTAGCCCAGCCCGAGCTGGAGGTGGAGCGTCCACACCATGAGGAAGACGCCGCAGACCATGCTGACGGCCAGCTGGATGCCGATACCGGCGGCGAAGCTGCGCACCCGGAACAGTGACAGCTCCACCAGCGGGGAGCCGTCACGGCGGCTCTTGGCACGCTCGTACAGCACGAACCCCGCGAAGACCGCCAGGCTGGCGGCCATCAACACGAAAGTCCAGGCGGGCCAGCCCAGTTCGTGGCCGCGCGTGAGCGGCACGAGCAGCATCAGCAGCGCGGCGCTGGCCAGTACGATGCCCACCGGATCCAGGCGCAGGGCCTGCGGGGCCTTCGACTCGCCGATCAGCCGCATGCCGAAGAGCAGCCCGGCCAGGCCGATCGGCAGGTTCAGCAGGAAGACCGCACGCCAGCTCAGCCCGAACACGTCGCCCTCGGTCAGCACCGCCCCCACCAGCGGTCCGAGCACGGCGCCCAGTCCGATCACCGAGCCGAACAGGCCGAACACCTTGCCCCGCTCCTCCATGGGGAAGGTGACATGGATGGTGGACAGCACCTGGGGCACCATCAGCGCCGCGCAGGCCCCCTGCAGCACCCGTGCCGCGATCAGGAGCCCGGGGTCACCGGCCAGGCCGCACAGCGTGGAGGCGAGGGTGAAGCCGCCGATGCCGATGAGGAAGACGCGCTTGCGGCCGTAGATGTCACCGAGCCGGCCGCCGGTGATCAGGCCCACGGCGAACGTGAGGGCGTAGCCGGCGCTGACCCACTGCAGCGCGCTGTAGGAGGCGTCGATGTCCTTGCGGATGGTCGGCATCGTGATGTTGACGATCGTGACGTCGATGACGTCGATGAGACTGGCGGTCAGCAGGACGGCCAGCGCACGCCACCGGCGGGGATCGGCGCCCCCGGCGGCGACCGGGGTCGGTGAAGTCATGGGGGTTCTCCTCAGGGCGGATGGGAACAGGGGGCTCCCGGGCGAGAGCCCCCGTGTGGGTGGCGGGTCAGCCGAAGCGCTCGCGCAGCTCGCGTTTGAGGACCTTGTTCTGCGCGTTGCGCGGCAGCGCGTCCAGGGTGACCACGCGCACCGGGCGCCGGCCGGGGTCGAGCCGTGCGGCCAGGTGCTCTTCGAGACCGGTGCCGTCCTGCGCGGGGTCGAGCACCACCGCGGCCGCCACCTGCTGGACGGCCGCCCCCGCCGGGATGCCGAAGGCGGCGGCCTCGCGCACCGCCGGGTGCTCGTACAGGGCCGCCTCCACGGCCGGCGTGGACACGGGTCCGCCGGCGGTGGGCACGGCGTCGGCGCGGCGGTCGAAGAAGTGCACCCGCCCTTCGTCGTCGAGGTGCCCCAGGTCCCCCGTGCGGTACCAGCCGTCGGCCGTGATCCGCTCGTTGACCTCGGGCAGTCCCAGGTAGAGCCGCTTCGGGGCGGGGTGGCGCAGCCATATCTCACCGACCCGGCCCGTCGGCAGGTCGGCGCCCTCCTCGTCGACCACGCGCAGCTCGGTGATCGGCGTCGGCCGGCCGACCGACATCGGGTGCTCGGGGTCGAAGACGTTGACGCACAGCGCGGGGCTCGCCTCCGACTGCGAGCAGGCACTGGTGATGCGGGCGCCGGGCACCATCTCCAGCAGCTGCCGGGCCCGGGCGGGCGGCAGCGGCGCCGAGCCGCAGGCGAACATCCCGACGGACGACAGGTCGTACGTCTCGTGCAGCCGGGCCAGCACCATCTGGTTGGCGATCCAGGGGGTGATCGCGACCATGCCGGCCCGGTACTTCTCGATGAGCTGTCCGCCGCGATCGATGTCGTCCGGCGGGGCGAACACCGTGACGACCTTGGAGATGGTGGCGATGTTCAGCGCGCTCGCACTGCTGCCGGTGGCGAGCTGCAGGGTGGTCACCAGGTACGAGGCCGAGCCGAAGGCGTCCATCGCGTCGGGCCTGCGCCCGAAGACGGCGTTGCCGTGCGGGATGGTGTAGGCCTTGGCCGGCCCGGTGGTGCCGGAGGTGAACACCACGTCCGCGAGGTCCTCCGGGGCGATCGCCACCGGGGGAGGGGTGCGGTCGGCGCCGTCGAGCGCGTCCGCGCTCAGTGCCGGGCCGGCCCAGCCCGCGGGCACGGTCCGGTCCGGCGCGTGGACCAGCCGGGACACCGCCGCCACCGAGATCCGCCGGTCCAGCTCCGCGGCCGGCTGGTCGGCGTTGAGGTGCACGGCGGTCGCGCCCGACTTCAGCACCGCGAAGTAGGCGACGGCGTACTCGATCCACTCCATACCGCCGAAGTACAGCCCGATCCGCTCGCCCCGTCCGGCGCCGCCGGCCAGCAGCCGGTGCGCGAGGGCGTTGGAGCGCTTCTCCCAGTCCTCGTAAGTGAGTTCGGTGGCTCCGTCGACGACGAAGGCCACGCCGTCCGGCTGCACCCGCGCCCGGTGGCGCAGCAGGTCGGGCACGGTGAGCGGCGCCGCCGCCGGTTCAGGACTCAAGGTCGTAGTCCACGACGAAGTCGTGCCCCGGCAGGATCTCCGCGGTGCCGGAGATCCCCTTGAAGTCGCCGGTGCCCGAACCCGGCACGATGTCCAGTGACTTGCGGTGGTCGTCCCCGTGGGCCATCGAACGGTGCGCCAGCATGAAGCTCCCCTTCATGCCGTGGAACTCCAGGTCGAGTTTCTCGATCGCGACGTAGACGGCCGGACCGCCCTCGACCCCGCACATGATGGCCTCCAGCACACTGGTGCCGGTCATCTCGCCGGTGAAGGTCTTGGCGCCGTTCCTGCGCTGGGCCTGCGCCTCGTCCCACCGGAGGACGTCGCCGCCCTCCCAGGTGTCGAAGGTGAAGGCCCCGGTGACGCGATTACTCATGGTCCGCCTCTTCGGTGTCGGTTGCCGTGTCTGGGGTCGTGTCCTGGATGCGGGAGGCGGTGGGCATCGCGACCGTCGGCCAGCAGGCCAGGACCGCGGCCACCATCTCGGGCCCCGTGAGGAAGTCGGTCAGGGAGCGCAGCAGGGGGACGGGCCCCTTCCGGGGGATGTCGTCCACGGCGTCTCCTCTCGTGGCGTGCCGCACGGGGCAGCAGTCATGCTCCGGGTGCGGCGGTGCGGACGTCTGGTCACTTTTGAGCGTCCGCACGCGGCCGCGCGGACCCGGCCAGCAGCGCGTCGGCGGCCTCGGCCACCTCGGCGGTGCGCAGCAGGTCGCCGTGCGGTACGTCGAAGAAGCGGGTGGTGCCGAACATGGCCGGGCGTTCGCCTTCCGGGATGATGTGCAGGCCGATGCCGGGGGTGGCGGAGTTGAGCACGTCGGCGGCGCGCCAGGCGGGGCGCGGATCGAGGTCGACGGCGCCGGCCAGCCAGTGCAGATAGCCGTTGACGAGGTCCGCGCCGTCGTCGGCGGCCCGCTCGCTCCAGCCCGCGCGCACGATGGCGGGCCGCAGCTCCTCATGGAACAACGCACCGAGCCGGTCCGCGAGTTCGAGCGCACCGGGGGCGGCGGAAGCCTCGGCTACCCGGCGCCGCCCGGCGGCCAGCTGCTCCTCGGTGAACGCCTTGGCGAGGCGGCGGTAGAACCCCTCCACGTGTTCGGTCAGCATGCGGCGCTCGGCGAACCCGGGATCGAACAGCACCAGCCGGGGTCTGTCCTGCCACTGTGCGATCCGGTCGGCCATGATGCCCGCGTAGATGCCGCCGCCGCAGAAACCCAGCAGGGCGCGGACCTTCAGGCCGCTGCCCCGGATGCCGTCGAGCCAGCGCTCGGCCTGGTCGGCACCGGTCATGCCGGCTTCCTGGCCCCAGGGGACCGGGGCGGTCTCCCAGACGGTGTGGGTGGTGTCGAGCAGCTTGACCAGATCGTGGAAGGTCGCGGCCTGCCTGCCGGTCGCGGCGAAGTCGGCGACGACGACGAGTTCGCCGCCGTCCTCACCGCCGTCTTCGCCGCGAAGGACGTTGAACGCCTCGGGCTTCGTCATGTCGGATTCCTGCCGGGGTGAGAGGGCGGAGGGGGAGAGGGGCGGCACACGGTCAGCCCGCCGCGACGGCTTCGATCTCCAGCAGCCAGGAGTCGGCCCAGAGGCCGGCGAAGGTGTAGAGCATGGCGGGACGGTGATCGCCGAGGACCTCGCGCCGTATCCGTGAGCAGGACTCGCGGTGTTGCGGGCCGGCCAGGATCACCGTGACCTTCACCAGGTTGCGCACCGTCATGCCCGCGGCGGCGAGCACCGCGATCAGGTTGTCCCAGGCCAGTCGGCACTGCTCGTCGAAGGTGCCGGGCACGTGCCCGTCGGCGGCCTGCGGCGCCTGGCCGCTGACGAACAGCAGATCCGACCCGGCGGGCACCCGCACGGCCTGGGCGTAGCTGGCCATGCGCCCGGGGCCGTCCACGGGGTCGACGGCCCACGCCGGCGGGGCCGGCTCCCGGGCCGGGGGGTCAGCCGGCCGCACGGTCGTCCTCCCCCGCGTCGGCATCCGTCGTGCGCTGGCCGGGATGAGGTTCGCTGCACCACGCCGGGACGCCGCCCTCCTCGTTGCGGCCCTTCTCGACGACCGCGAGGTTGTGGTAGACGTGCACGCCGACCACCTGGGCGCCGGTGCCGTCCGGCTCGCCGTGGTTCTCGTGGTGGAGCCCGTCGAGCAGCTCCTTCAGCAGCCCGACGGAGGTTCCCGGCCCCGCGGTCCGCCCGGTGACCCCGCCGTAGGACGGCGAGTACGCGGTCCACAGATCCTCGATCACATAGCGGCCGCCGGGCCTGAGATGCGGCAGCAGGGTACGGAACGAGGTCAGGACGTGCGCGTTGACATGGCTTCCGTCGTCGATGATCACGTCGAACGGGCCGTGCCGCGCCGCGATCGCCGCCAGGAGGCCGGGGTCCGCCTGACTGCCGATCAGGGTCTTGACCCGGGGCTGGTCGGCCACCGTCTTGTCGAACAGGTCGAGCCCGTAGATCAGACCGCGGGTGAAGAAGCGGCGCCACATGCGCAGCGAGCCACCCCCGAACGTCGTCGTCGTGTAGCCGCCGACACCGATCTCCAGGACCCGTACCGGCTTGTCCCGCAGATCGGCGAAGTGGTGCTCGTAGTGCGGTGTGAACCAGTGCAGGCTGCCCCACTTGTCCGAGTAGTACCGGGTGGCGAGGGCACCGAGGTCGCCGGGGCGGTCGATGCCGGCGAGCACCGCGGCGACGGCCTGGCCGGCGGACCGGGTGACGTTCGGGACCGTCAGGTCGGGGCGCAGCCGCGCGGCCTTCTCGAACGCGGGCACCAGCCGCCGCCGTCCGGCCCTGCGGTCCCGGGCCGGACCGAACAGGTCGTCGACCAGGTCCAGCAGGTCGTACTCGACGACCATCGCGGCCCGGTCGTCGCTGCCGGGGTACAGGCGCACCGGCTTCCCGTGCACCGCCTCGACGACATGGCCGGCCCGCAGACCGCCGTGGGTGATGTCGAACCGCAGCAGCAGCGGCGAGTCGAACAGGTCCATGACCGGGATGTCGGCGCGGAAGGCCACCTCGTCGGCGAGCAGGGCGCAGACCCGCTCGGCCCCCAGGTCCTCCACCACCTCCCGCACGGACTCGCACCGGCCGCCGGCGGCCAGGATCAGCTGCTCGACGGCGTCGTTGTCCAGCGGCGGCCGGTGCGGCGGTGCTTCGGCGGCGCGGGCGTCTGTCGTCATGACGCGAGCATGGGCGGGCGCTCCGGGCCCGCGCTGCTCCGAATTGAGCAGACGGCACCGGCCGGGGATCCGACAGTGGTCCTGCCGCGGCGGGCGCGCCGGGCAGACCACCGTCGCTCAGGAGGCACACATGACCGACCTCTCCGCCCTGCACCCCGTCTTCCGCCGGCAGATCGAATGCATGATGGCCGACGACAAGCAGGGCCTCATGGAGATCTACCACCCGGAGGTGAAGTCGCTCCGCTTCCAGGGCGTGCTGGAGGGCAAGGAGGCCATCAGCGACCTGATGGAGAAGTACGAGGACCTCCAGCCCGAGTTCCTCGGGGTGCTGGAGTACGTGCACAGCGACGACCAGATCATGACGCGCAGCGCCATGCGCATCAAGGGCGAGGAGATCGTCGCGGTCGGTTCGTACGTCATCAGGGACGGCAAGATCTGGCGCCAGTTCGGCTGCGACGAGGGCGGCGTCCGGGACTGGTGGGCGTGACGCGGTGCGGATCCTGGTCACCACCTCGCCCGGACACGGGCACACCTTCGCCACCGTTCCGCTGACCTGGGCCTTCCGCGCGGCCGGCCACGAGGTGCTGTTCGCCACGGCGGGCAGGCTGCCCGGCGACCTGCCCGGCGTGGTGGGGGCGGGCCTGCACGTCGCCCGGATCGCGTCGCCCGACCGCATGGAAGCGCTGCGCGCCCGGCTGCGGGAGCGGACCCGCGCCGAGGCCGAGCGGCTCGGCCTGAGCCCGGCGCGGATGGCCGAGCGCCAGATCGAGGAGTGCCGCCGCGCCCGCGACGTACGCGACGGCAACGGCTGGGCGTTCGCCGCCCGCATCTTCGGTCCGATGTCCGCCGGAACGCTCGACGGACTGGTGGAGGCGGCCGTCCGCTGGCAGCCCGACCTCGTGGTGTTCGAGTCGATGCAGGGCGGCGGCCCGCTGGTGGCCGCGCTGCTCGGGGTGCCGGCCGTGGAGCATCCCATCGGCTTCGCCCGGGGTCCGCAGGTCGTCGACGCCCTCGCCGCCTACCTCGCCGAGGACTACGCACGCCACGGGGTGCGGCCGCCGCGCCGCACCACCGCGCTCGACGTCTCCCCGCCCAGCATGGGAATCGGCCCCGCCTACGGCCGCCCCATGCGCTACGTGCCGTTCAACGGCGGCGGGCTGGTCGGCGACTGGCTCGGGCCGCGGACCGGGCGGCGCAGGATCGCCGTGACCCTGGGCACGGTCCTGCCCGAACAGGGGCACGGCGGGTTCGCACCGGTCGTCGAGGCCGCCGCGACCGTGGACGCCGAGTTCGTGCTCACCGCGGAGCACGCCCGGCTGGCGGAGCACGGCCCACTGCCGGACAACGTCCGCGGCTGCGGCTACGTGCCGCTGCGAGCCCTGCTGGAGAGCTGCGACGCGCTCGTGCACCACGGCGGTTCGTCCACCACCCTCACGGCACTGGACGCCGGGGTGCCGCAACTGGTGCTGCCGCACATGTCCGACCACTTCATCAACGCCGAGGCGGTCCGGCGGCGCGGCTGCGGAGTCGTCGTCGAGGACCGCGCCGAGCTGACCGGCGCCCTCGGCGAGACGCTCGGCGACCCCGCCCTCGGTGCTGCCGCGCGAGAGGTCCGCGCGGAGATGGCGGCCCTTCCCCCGCCCGCCCGGGTGGCCGACGAACTGATCCGCTGGGCCCTCGCCGACGGGCCCGACGCCGCACCGCGGACGGCACCGCCGCCGCCGGTATCCGCTCAGCGAGGAGCCACGACGTGACCGACACGACCGACACACCTGACGAGGCACGCACCCCCTCCCTCCACTCGGCCAACTCCGGGTTCACCGTGCACCGCACCGGCCAGCTGGAGTACGGCTTCGCCGCCGAGGGCGGCGAGTTCGGGGCCGACCTGGTGCGCTACCTGAACAACGCCCAGGGCGACGTGATGGGCGCCTACCTCTACAAGGAGGTCCTGGGCGCCAAGGACAAGCTGCACTGGTTCGTGCACCTGAAGTCCCCGCACGACTACCAGCGGCTGCTCACGATGGTCGACCACGACCGCGACTACCAGGACATCTCCACCCTCGACCGGCTGCCCGGCAAGGGCGGCGGCAACTGGGAGCGCATGTTCCTGCCGGGCACCTTCTCGGAACGCATCCTGTGCCCCCAGCACGGCGTGGGACACCCGCCCGAGGGTGCGGTCGACCCGTCCGAGATGTTCACCGACCCGGCCGTGTACCAGACCAGCCAGCCCGAGTCGGTGCAGCTGACCACGGCCAGCGCGGGCGCGGTCGTCCTGCGCTCCGCGAAGGCCCGCTACGCCCTGCGCGACCAGGCGCGTTACTACGGCGTGGAATGGTCGGAGTACGTCAACACCAGGCTGCCGGGCGAGGTGACCGCCTTCCTCTACGAGGAGATCTTCGGCCGGCAGGACACCCTGCACTGGCTCGTCCACCTGCGCTCCCTCGACGCCTACGAGAAGATCGAGTCACTGGCCGGTGACCCGGCCTACCAGGAACTGCAGGGCAAGAAGCGCGTCCCCGACCAGTACGGTGGCGGCGGCTGGGCCGACCTGTTCGTGCCCGGCAGCATCCAGGACACCGTCCTGGTGCCGTACACCCCGGCGGACTGACCGCCATGGCCGTGGGCATCGAGGCCGTCAACGCCTATGTCGGGCAGGCGTCGCTCGGCGTACCGCAGCTCTTCGAGGCCCGCGGCCTGGACGACCGCCGCAGAGGCAACCTCATGATGGAGCGCAAGTCCGTCAACCTGCCCTGCGAGGACCCGGTCACCAACGCGGTGAACGCCGCCAGACCCCTCGTCGACGAGCTGACTCCGCAGGAGCGGGACCGGATCGAGCTGATCGTCGTGGGCACCGAGTCCGGTCTGGACTTCGGCAAGCCGATCAGCACCTACGTGCAGCACTACCTCGGGCTCGGCAGACGCTGCCGGTCCTTCGAGGTGAAGCACGCCTGCTACGGCGGCACGGCCGCGCTGCAGACCGCGGCCGGCATCATCGCCACCAGCCCGGTACCCGGCGCCAAGGCGCTGGTCATCGCCGCCGACGCCTCCAGCGTCGTGGCCCGCGACACCTACTGGGAGCCCTCGCAGGGGGCCGGCGCCGTGGCGATGCTCGTCGGCGGCGCCCCCGCCGTCCTCGCGCTCGACCCGGGCGCCAACGGCTACCACAGCTTCGAGGTGATGGACACCCTCAGGCCACGCCCCGACCTGGAGGCCGGCGACTCCGACCTGTCGCTGATGGCCTACATGGAGTGCGTGGTGCACAGCTTCGCCGCCTACCGGGAGCGCGTGCCGTCCGCCGACCTGACGACCACCTTCGACCAGCTGGTCTTCCACACGCCGTTCGCCGGCATGGTCAAGGGCGCCTACCGCAGGCTGCGGCGCGCCCAGGCCCCCGCCGGCCCCCGCGAGATCGACCACGACTTCGCGGAACGGGTCGAACCCTGCCTGCGCTACGCCACCCAGGTCGGCAACGTCTACTCGGCGGCCCTCTACCTGGCGCTGTGCTCGATGATCGACCACGTCCGGCTCGACGCCCCCAAGAGGGTCGGCATGTTCTCGTACGGCTCCGGCTGCGCCTCGGAGTTCTACAGCGGCGTCGTCTCGCCGGAGGGCGGCCGGCAGCTGGCCGGCCGCGGGATCGCCGCCGCCATCGCCGACCGCCAGCCGCTCACCATGCAGCAGTACGAGCTGATCAGCGACCTCGGCGTCGAACGCATGAGCGGCGTCCGGGACCACGCCTACGACGTCACCCCCTACGCGGAGGTGTACGAGAACCGATTCGCCGGCCGGGGGCTGCTGGTGCTCGACAAAGTGGTCGACTTCCACCGCCGTTACCGATGGAGCTGATGTGGATCTGTCAACCGGACGGACCCTGCGCGTGGAGCGGCGGCGCGAGACGCTCCACGTCGTCATCGACCGCCCCGACCGCGACAACGGCATCAACGACGCACTGATGCGGGAGCTGCACGCCGCCCTCGACGAGGCCGAGCGGGATCCCGCGGTGCGGCTCGTCGTCGTCGAGAGCAGCGGTCCGGTCTTCTGCTCGGGCATGGACCTCGGCGACGCCGCCGACAGCGACCGCGCCGACGACGGCCTCGCGGCCCGCGGCGGCCAGGTCTTCTACCGGCTGCTGGAACGGCTGACGACGCTTCCCCGCGTGGTGGTGAGCGTGGTCGACGGCCGCGTCACCGGCGGCGGCGTCGGAATCGCCGCGGCCAGCGACTTCGTGTTCGCGAGCACGCGCAGCAGCTTCGCCCTGCCCGAGGCCCTGTGGGGCCTGCTGCCCTGCTGCGTGCTGCCGTTCCTGATCCGCCGCACCGGCTTCCAGCCCGCGTACGCCATGACCCTGAGCACCCTGCCGGTCACCGCCGAACGGGCCGCCGGCATCCACCTGGTGGACGAGGTCACGGACGACGCCCGGCCCGCCCTGCGCCGGCTCGCCTCCCGGCTCACCAAGATCGACACGAGTGTGGTCGCCGACGCCAAGCGCTACTTCGAGCAGCTGCGGCAGCCGGCGGAACACCACGAGCAGGCGGCCGTCGCCGAATTCGCCCGGCTGATGTCCTCACCCGCCGTGCGGGCCCGCATCGCCGGCTTCGCGCACCACCAGCAGATGCCCTGGGAGAACCGGTGACCACGACACCCGACAAGCCCGTCCCGCTGCCCGACGGCTCCGCCCCGGACCCCTACCCGCTGTACGCGGACCTCAGGGCGAAGGGCGAGGTGCACGCCGTCCGGGAGCCCACCGGCCTGTGCCGGTGGACCTTTCCGGGATACGAGCACGGGCGGCGCATGCTCGCCGACCCCCGCCTCACCAAGGACCCCCGGGCCGCCTGGGACGAGCTGGCCGCCGCCGGATACGTCACCGGCGACCCGCACACCGACCGGCACATGTTCCACCTGCTCAACACCGACCCGCCGGACCACACGCGGCTGCGGGCCATGGTCCAGCGCAGCTTCAGCGCCGGACGGGCCGCCACGCTGCGCCCGACGGTGGTGCGCACGGTCCGTGAACTCCTCGACGGACTCGACCCGCACGCCACCGTGGACCTGATCGCCGACTACGCCCTCCCGCTCGCGGTCCGTGTCATCGGCGAGATCCTCGGCGTGCCGACCGGGAACTTCGACGAGTACCACGCCTGGGCCTCCGCAGGGCTGGCCGTGCCCGGCGCGGCCGCCCCCATGAGCCGTGCCGAGGCGTACGGCCACATGCGCGACTTCTTCGCCGGCCTCGTCGCCCGCAGGCGTGCGGAGCTGCGCAAGCGGGCCGACGTGCCCGCCGAGCCGGATGTGCTCACCGCCCTGCTGCTGGCCCAGGAGGACGGCGGACCGCTCACCGACGACGAGATGACGGCGCTGCTCATCTTCCTGCTCAACACCGGGCAGGAACCGACCGTGAGCATGGTCGCGAACGGGATGCTGGCACTGCTGCGCCACCCCGGGCAGCTCGCCCTGCTGGCGGGCGAACCGAAGCTGCTGCCGACGGCGGTCGACGAGTTCCTCCGTTACGACGGCCCGGTGGCCCTGTCCACCCTGCGCATCGCCCGCGAGGACATCGAGGTGGACGGCACCGTGGTCCCCCGGGGCGGCATCGTCTCTGTCGTCATGAGCTCCGCCGACCGGGACGAGCGGCGCTTCGCCGACCCCGACCGGCTCGACATCACCCGCTCGCCCAATCCGCACCTGGCGTTCGGCCACGGCATCCACCGCTGCGTCGGCGTGCCCCTCGCCCGGCTCATCGGCGAGACCGCCTTCGGGGAGCTGCTGGCCCGCCACCCGGAGCCCACGCTGGCCTGCGCCCCGGAAGAGCTGCGCTGGCGGCCCACCCGCGTGATGCGCTCACTGGCCGCCCTGCCCGTCCTGCTCGCCCCGCCCGGCACGTGACCGGTACACCCCCCGGCCGCCCCGGCGCGGACAGCGGGAGGGCGCCCCGTACCCGGGGCGCCCTCCCGCTGTCCGCGCCGACGGCCTCACTCCAGACTGAACTCCAGGGTGTAGTCGGCGTTCTCGTAGCCGCCCGTGCCGCCGAGGCCGACCAGCTCACCCGACCCGGAGCCGGGGGCGACCTCCCAGGTGACGTGCGCGCCGGTGGCGTCGAACGTCCCCCGCAGCAGCAGCACGAACGAGCCCTTGCGGCCCGACAGTTCGCCCTCGAAACGCTGTGTCCCGACGAAACGGGCCGGCCCCTCCCCGGGGTAGACCAGCAGCCAGTCGCACCGCCCGCGGCCCTGGAGATCGCCGCTGAACGCGGCCTCGGACTGCGCGGCGGCCTGCTTGCTCTGCCCCTCGGCCTCGGCGATGGACGTCTCCATCCAGTCGGTGACGTCCAGCGTGCCCTTGGCGGTCGTGGTCATGAAGGGTCCTTCCCTCGGTGGGGGACGGCGCGCCGGCACCGGGCCGGACACACCGGTCGGTCAGGACGTCCGTCGCCAGTAGACGCCCCAGGCATCGATCGGGACGATCTCGTCGGTGATGTCCTGTGCCTCACGGTAGTCGTGCACCGCCTGCCGGCACGCGGAAATGCGATAGTCGTCGATGATCACGAAGCCGCCCGCGGACAGCTTCGGGTACAGGTTGACGAGTGCGTCCCTCGTGGACCCGTACAGGTCGCCGTCGAGCCGGAGCACGGCCAGCCGCTCGATCGGCGCGCGCGGCAGGGTTGCGTCGAACCAGCCGGCCAGGAAGCGCACCTGATCGTCCAGCAGGCCGTACCGCCGGAAGTTCTCCTCGACCTCGGCCTGCGGGACCGCCAGCACGTCGTTGAACCGGTCCAGGGCGATCTCCCGGTCCCGGGGGTGCCCCGCGGACGAGTCCGGGATGCCCTCGAAGGAGTCGGCCACCCACACGGTGCGGTCCTTCTCCCCGTACGCGGCCAGCAGGGCGCGCATGAAGATGGTCACGCCGCCGCGCCACACACCGGTCTCGATCAGGTCGCCGGGCACCCCGTCGGCGATCACCCGCTCCACGCAGGACTGCAGGTTGTCCAGCCGTTCCAGGCCGACCATCGTGTGCGCGACGGACGGCCAGTCCAGGCCGGCGCTGCGCCGTTCCTGGTCGTACTCGCGGCCGGGATGCCAGTCCACGGCCTGCGGCGGGTCCTGGTAGATGACGTTGGTCAGGATCCGCTTCATCAGATCGAGGTACAGCTCAGCGGGCACTGCTCACTCCCAGGTATTCGTCGAGCGCCACCTGCCAGGGGCGGCGTATCCGCCGGACGAACGGGGGCAGTTCGCCGCTGAGCGGAGTGTGGCGGGGGCGGGGCGCGGAGGTGGTCACCGGATGCCGCACGGGCACGACCCGCGCCGGGACGCCGAGCCGCTCCAGGGCCCTCCTGCCCAGCCGGTACCAGGACGCGCTGCCCTGGTTGACCAGGTGGTAGCGGCCGCTCGCCGCGCCGTGCCGCAGCAGGTCGAGGACGGCGGCGGCGAAGTCCACGGTGTACGTGGGGGACATGACGACGTCGTCCACGATGCGCACCTCGCCGGTGCGCCGGGCGGCCTCGGCGATGCGGTCGACGAAGCAGGCGCGCCGGTCCGGACGGTCCGGCGGCGGGCCGAAGAGGGCGGCGGTCCGTACGACGAGGTGCCGCCGCGGGCTGGCCAGCCGGGTCTCCTGCTCACCGGCCAGCTTGGTGACGCCGTACGTCTGCAGCGGGCTCGGCAGGTCGTCGGGCAGGTAGCCGCGTTCACCCCTGCCGTCGAAGACGAAGTCCGAACTGACGTAGACGGGCACCGCGCCGGTCTCGGCACAGGCCCGGCTGACCCAGCGGGCGCCGAGCGCGTTGACGGCGTACGCCTCCTCCGGCTCCCGGTCGCACCGGTCCGCCGGCATCAGCACCGCCGCGTTGACGCACGCGTCCGGCGCGATGTCCCGCAGCGCCCGCGACACCTGTGCGCGGTCGGTGACGTCGACGTCCCGGCGCCCCAGGGCCGTCAGTTCCATGCCCTGCCGGTCCGCGTCCGCCACGGCGCGGAAACCGGCACCGAGCAAGCCCTCGGCCCCGAGCAGCAGTATCCGCATGGCCTCCGCCTTCCAGACTCTCGCCGGACCAGCCTCGCCCGTGGGGCCGCCCGGGTCTGCTCCAAACTGAGCAGACCCCCCGCGCCCTCGCCCCCTAGCGTTCCGGCCTGACGCACCCAGCTGGACGACCCCCAGGAGGCGGGCCCCGATGACCGCACAGTCCCTGCCGCCGGCCCACCGGCAGCTCTCGCTTCCGGCCGACGAGCAGCTCCACACCGTGAACGCGCGCGTCGTCGTGGCACGCGTGGCACAGATACGCGCCGGATTGCGCGCCGAGGCCGTGGCCTTCGCCCGCGCCGAGGCCCGGCGGCTGAGCGAGGAACTGACGGGGACCGCCGGCGTCTACGTCTACGAGGAGACCTTCGGCACCAAGGACCGGCTGCACTTCCTGATCCACCTGGAGTCACTGGGGAGCCACTACGAGCTGGTGCGCCGCGCGGACGAGTCCAAGCAGGGCCAGGGCCCGGACGAGTGGAACCGTCTGTTCACCCCGGGCAGCGTCCAGGAGACCGTGCTCATGCCGCAGTTCTGGGGCATGTACGGCACCAGGGTGGACGGCCGGCTGGAGAAGCAGAGCGCCCTCTACCGCGGCACGGGCGCCGCCGCGCTGCCGCCCGCACGGGAGCAGACGAGCCTGCCGCCCGACAGCATCCTGCACTCGGGCAACGCCGGCATCGTGATGCTCCGACGGGGGCAGATGGCCTCGGAGTTCCGCTCCGAGGCACGCCAGTTCGGGCGCGTCGTGGCCGAGTCGATCAACAAGAACCTGCCGGGCGAGTGCTCGGTCTTCGTCTACGAGGAGGCCTTCGGGCAGGCGGACCAGCTGCACTGGCTGATCCACCTCAAGGACATCGACACCTACATGCGGCTCATGGAGCTGCACGTCCGCGACGAAGAGGTGCGCGAGATCTACTTCCGGGACTGGATCCCCGCGGAGAAGGGCGGCGGCACCTGGGCCGGCCTCTTCCTCGACGGAACGATGTCCGACGTGGCCCTCACCCCGCTGCACTGACCCCCAGGAGGGAATCCGATGGAAGCGACGACCGACGAGCAGCGCGCCCGGATCGTGCCGCCCGCAGCCCACCAGGCGGACCCCGCCACCGAGCCGCTGCACTCGGGCACGGCCGGCGTCGTGGTGCAGAAGGTCGGACAGCTGCGGTCCGAATTCCGCGACCAGGGCAGGATGTTCGCCCGCGAGGTCGCCAAGCACGTCAACTCCCGGCAGGGCGGCAACGCGACAGCCTTCGTCTACGAGGAGAGCTTCGGCTACGAGGACCGCATCCACTTCCTCATCCACCTGCGCTCCCTGGACACCTACTACGACCTCGTGGAGATGGGCGACCAGGACCGCGCCTACCGCGAGTCGATCGCCAAGGACCGGGTGCAGGACGACTCCGGCGGCGCCTGGGACCGACTCTTCGTCGACGGCAGCGTGCGCTCCAACGTCCTGCTGCCCTGGGAAGGCGGCACTCCCGGGCCGCTGAACACCGCCAACGCCGGGATCGTGGTGCTGCGTTCGGTGCGCACCGGGCACGGGTTCCGCCCCGAGGCCCGCGAGCTGGCCCGCGAGCTGACCGCCGACGTGAACGTGAAGTTCGCCGGGGAGGCGTCGGCGACGGTGTTCGACGAGGCGTTCGGCGCCCCCGACCGGCTGCACTGGCTGATCCACCTCAAGGACCTCACCGTGTACGGCCGGCTGCGGGAGACGCTCGCCTGCGAGGGCCGGCCCGGCACGTTCGTCGACGGCACGCTCACCGAGACCGCGCTCACCCCTCACCACTGGGGTCTGTACGCCACCCGGCAGGACCGGTAACGGCGGTCCGGGGACCGGGGGAGGGAGGCCGAACCGATGACCGTGGTGTGGGTGTTCCCCGGGCAGGGCGCGCAGCGGGCCGGGATGGGGGCCGAGGTGCTCGACCGCTACCCGGAGCTGGTCCGGCAGGCGGACGCCATCCTGGGGTACGGGATCCGCGAGGTCTGCCTGACGGGCGCCGCGCCCGGACTGACGGACACCCGTTCGGTGCAGCCCGCCCTGTTCGTGGTCAACGCGCTCAGCTGGCTGGCACACAGCGAGGAGCACCCCGCGCCGGACGTCCTGGCCGGGCACAGCCTCGGCGAGTACGACGCGCTGTTCGCGGCCGGCTGCTTCGACTTCGCCACCGGCGTGCGGATGGTGCAGCGGCGCGGGGAGCTGATGTCGCGTGCCGGGGGCGGCGGCATGCTCGCCGTCCTCGGCCTCCCGCCCGACCGGCTCACGGACGTACTGGCACAGGCCGGGATCGACGACGTCGACCTGGCCAACCGCAACTCCGCGGAGCAGGTGGTGCTCGCCGGCCCGCAGGAATCGCTGCGCCGCGCGGCCGACGCCGTGCGCCGCGCGGCCGACGCGATGCGCGGGGCGGCCGACGCCGTACGCGGGGCGGGCCGGGTCCGGTGCGTGCCGCTGCGCGTCGGCGCGCCCTTCCACTCGCGCCACATGGCGCCCGCGGCAGCCGACTTCGGTGAGTTCCTCACCGGGATCTCCTTCGCCGGACCGCGGATCCCGGTGCTGTCGAACGTCACCGCCCGCCCCTACCCGCCCGGCGGCGTACGGGAGTTGCTCGTACGTCAGATCGCCGGCCCGGTGCGCTGGTGGGAGAGCATGAGCCGGCTGCTCGACGAGGGCGTCACCGACCTGGTCGAGATCGGCCCGGGCCGCGTGCTCACCGACCTGTGGACGGCCATCCGCAAGAACCCCGCCCCGCTCGACAAGACGGACCC
>NZ_WWJT01000377.1 GCF_009865385.1 Streptomyces sp. SID486
GGCCCGCGGCCGGCCGGCCCCCGGCGACCCGTCGGCGACGCCCCCCGGCGGCCCGTCGGCGACGCCCCCCGGCGGCCCGCGGACAGCGGCCGCCTCCGCGATCCCTCCCACCGGCCGGCAGCCGAACCACCACGTCAAGGGCCCGCCGCTACAGCCCGGCGCGGCGGCATGGCAGGCTTGGCTCATGGCCGTGCAGATCAACCCCAGCATCCTGTCCGCCGACTTCGCCCGTCTCGGGGAGGAGGCCAAGGCGGTTCAAGGCGCCGACTGGCTCCACGTCGACGTCATGGACAACCACTTCGTCCCGAACCTCACGCTCGGCGTGCCGGTCGTGGAGTCCCTGGCCCGTGCGACGGACACCCCGCTGGACTGCCACCTGATGATCGAGGACCCCGACCGCTGGGCGCCGCAGTACGTGGAGGCGGGGGCGTCTTCGGTCACCTTCCACGTGGAGGCCGCCGCCGCCCCGGTGCGGCTCGCCCGCGAGATCCGTGCGAAGGGTGCCCGCGCCTCGATGGCGCTCAAGCCCGCCACGCCGATCGAGCCGTTCGAGGACCTGCTCCCGGAACTCGACATGCTGCTGATCATGACGGTCGAGCCCGGCTTCGGCGGCCAGGCGTTCCTGGACATCATGCTGCCGAAGATCCGCCGCACCCGTGAGCTGATCGGCAAGCACGGCCTTCAGCTGTGGCTGCAGGTGGACGGCGGTGTCTCGGCCTCGACGATCGAGCGGTGCGCGGACGCCGGAGCGGACGTGTTCGTGGCCGGCTCGGCCGTCTACGGGGCACAGGACCCCGCGGAGGCCGTACGCGCTCTGCGCACGCAGGCGGAGGCGGCCACCGCCCAGGCGTCCTGGGCATGCGACCACTGAGCCACGGCGAAGTGAACGCTTGAATGAAGGCCGCCCATCAGGGCGGATCAGTCGCCCCGAATCTGCAAGGATGAACGGCGAATCCAGAGTGTGAACAAGCAGTGAGGAGATCGCCGTGTCGGGTATGTCGGCGGGCCGGTCAGCCATGCGGATGGGACCCGCTGAGCTGGTGCAGGCGGCGGCCATGGCCCGCCGCTTCTACCTCGAGGGCAAGTCCAAGATCCAGATCGCGGAGGAGTTCGGCGTCAGCCGCTTCAAGGTGGCCCGGGTCCTGGAGACGGCCCTCGAACGGGATCTCGTACGCATCGAGATCCGTGTGCCGGCCGAGCTGGACGCCGAGCGCTCCGACGCGCTCCGCGCCCGGTACGGCCTGCGGCACGCCGTCGTGGTCGAGTCCCCGGCCGAGGCCGAGGAGACGCCCGACCCCGAGAACCTCGGCGAGGTGGCCGCCGACCTGCTCGGTGAGCTGGTCGACGAGGGTGACGTGCTCGGTCTGGCCTGGGGCCGGTCCACCATCCACATGGCGGCGGCGCTGGACCGGCTGCCGCCGTGCACGGTGGTGCAGCTGACCGGCGTGTACGACGCCGGGACCGCCGAGCGCGGTTCGGTGGAGGCGGTGCGCCGGGCGGCCCAGGTGTCGGGCGGTGACGCGCACCCCATCTACGCGCCGATGCTGCTGCCGGACGCGGCCACCGCCGCGGCCCTGCGCAACCAGACCGGGCTCGCCCGGGCCTTCGAGTACTTCGACAAGGTCACGGTCGCCTGTGTCTCCATCGGCTCGTGGGAGCCGGGCATCTCGACCGTGCACGACATGCTCAGCGACGAGGAGCGCGCGCACTACGCCTCGCTCGGGGTCGCCGCCGAGATGTCGGCCCACCTCTTCGACGCCGACGGGCGCCGGATCGGCCGGGACCTCGGGGAGCGCTGCATCACGGTCAAGGCCGACCAGCTGCGCCGTGTCCCGGAGGTCGTGGCCATCGCCGGCGGCCAGCGCAAGGCGTCCGCGATCGACGCGGTGCTGCGCTCCGGGCTGGTCACCAGCCTGGTCACGGACACCTCGGCCGCCGACTACCTGATGACGGCGGGCCCGACGCCGAAGCCGGCGCTCAGCCGCGCGGACCCGGACGGGGTCTGACCGCGGGTCGCGCCGCCGTGGCGACGGGACGGCCGTGGCAGCATCGGCGCATGCTGCCACGGCTCGTCCCCCGCGCTCTCGCGGGACTGCTGGTCTGTCTCACCGTCCTGCTGTCGGGCTGCTCGTCCGCCCCGGGCGGCACCACCGCCCCGGGCATGTCCACCCCGGCGTGGGCCCGGGGCACGGACACCGTCCCGGCGTCCCGGTTGCCCGCCGAGGCCCGCCGGACGCTCACCCTCATCGACCGGGGCGGCCCCTATCCCTATGCCAAGGACGGGGTCGTCTTCGGCAACTTCGAGGGGCACCTGCCCGGACACCGGCGCGGCTACTACCACGAGTACACCGTGCCGACACCGGGAGCACGCGACCGCGGGGCCCGGCGCATCGTCACCGGGCAGGGCGGCGAGATCTACTACACCGATGATCACTACGAATCGTTCCGGGCGGTGCTGAGATGACGGAAGACCTGGGCGGCCGGTACCCGGTCACCCTCGACCTGGACGGCGTCACGGGCAGAGCGGGCCTGATGGACCGGGTCTCCCGGGCCCTGTCGCTGCCCGACTGGTTCGGCCGGAACTGGGACGCGCTGGCCGACTCCCTCGCCGACCACACGGTCTGGCCGGAGGCAGCCGTGGAGCGGGGACTGCTGATCGTCGTACGCGGCTGGCGGCCGTACGCCGAAGCGCGGCCGGAGGAGTGGCGGACCGCCGAGGAGGTCTTCGCGGAGGCGGTGGACCGCACCCCCTCCCTCACCGTGGTCCTCGCCCTTGGAGGAACCTCCTAGGTGATCGACTGCCACCCTGGAGGTTCTGTCAGGGCACGGCACCGGCCACGACATGGGAGAATGAAGTACGTGCTCTTTCCCCCTGGCACACCTGTCCGGGGGTCACCTCTGATCGACTGGGATGTGCGGCACGTGCGTTTCCTCAATGACCTCCAGCCCCCGTACGACCTGACGTACGACGACGTGTTCATGGTGCCGAGCCGCTCCGCGGTGGGCTCGCGTCAGGGCGTGGACCTCAGCTCGCCGGACGGCACGGGCACCACCATCCCGCTCGTCGTCGCCAACATGACCGCCATCGCCGGCCGCCGGATGGCCGAGACGATGGCCCGCCGCGGCGGCCTCGTGGTCATCCCGCAGGACATCCCGATCGACGTCGTCACCGACGTGGTCTCCTGGGTGAAGAGCCGCCATCTGGTGCTGGACACCCCGATCGTGCTGGCCCCGCACCAGACCGTCGCCGACGCTCTGGCACTGCTGCCCAAGCGGGCGCACAACGCCGGTGTCGTCGTGGACGACGAACAGCGGCCCGTCGGTGTCGTCACCGACGCCGACCTCTCCGGTGTCGACCGCTTCACCCAGCTCGAAGTGGTCATGTCCAAGGACCTGCTCCTGCTGGACGCCGACATCGACCCGCGCGAGGCGTTCAACACCCTCGACCAGCACAACCGCCGCTACGCCCCGGCCGTCGACAAGGACGGCAGGCTCGCCGGCATCCTGACCCGCAAGGGCGCCCTGCGTGCCACGCTGTACACCCCGGCCGTCGACGCGCAGGGCAGGCTGCGGATCGCCGCCGCCGTCGGCATCAACGGCGACGTGGCGGGCAAGGCCAAGCAGCTGCTCGACGCGGGCGTGGACACGCTCGTCATCGACACCGCGCACGGCCACCAGGAGTCGATGATCAACGCCATCCGGCTGGTGCGCGCCCTCGACCCGCAGGTGCCGATCGCCGCGGGCAACATCGTCTCCGCCGAGGGCGTCAAGGACCTCGTCGACGCCGGCGCGGACATCATCAAGGTCGGTGTCGGCCCCGGCGCCATGTGCACCACCCGCATGATGACCGGTGTGGGCCGGCCGCAGTTCTCCGCCGTCCTGGAGTGCGCCGCCGAGGCGAAGAAGTACGGCAAGCACGTGTGGGCCGACGGTGGCGTCCGGCACCCGCGCGACGTGGCGATGGCCCTCGCGGCCGGTGCGTCCAACGTGATGGTCGGCTCCTGGTTCGCCGGGACCTACGAGTCGCCGGGCGACCTCCACCACGACGCGGGCGGCCGCGCCTACAAGGAGTCCTTCGGCATGGCGTCCGCGCGTGCGGTGGCCAACCGCACGTCGGAGGAGTCCTCGTACGACCGCGCCCGCAAGGCGCTGTTCGAGGAGGGCATCTCCACCTCCCGCATGTTCCTCGACCCGGCCCGCCCGGGCGTCGAGGACCTGGTCGACTCGATCATCGCGGGCGTCCGCTCCTCCTGCACCTACGCCGGTGCCGGCTCCCTGGAGGAGTTCGCCGAGAAGGCGATCGTCGGCATCCAGAGCGCGGCCGGCTACGCCGAGGGCAAGCCCCTGCACGCCAGCTGGAGCTGACCGGCACACCTCGTCCGTACGGCCCCCGTTTCGCTCCCGCCCGCCGGGAGACCCGGGGGCCGTCGGCGTTCCCGGACCCGCCCCGGCGGGCCGCGGTGCAACGGTCGGCAGCCCGGGCGCAACGATCTGTCATTCGTCCGCGATGAACGCAATGATCATGCGGGGACACGCAAGGTTGCTGCATTACGCCCGTGAAGGTCCGCCTCGTAGGGTGCTGCGCTAGTACGTGGTGTGGCGGGGACTCCGCTCGGCGGGTTCCTGCCTTCGCAGGCCCTTCGGTCCCCAGCCGCGCGGGCCGGCGTCGCCGCCGGCCCGGCCACGCAACCGACCGGCAGCGATAAGGAGCCACGCGTGCTCGACCATGGCGCACCCCCGCAGAACGAGATTCCGGCCGCCCCAGCGTCCCCGGGCGTGGCCGTGCGCCTCATGCGTCGCAAGCCCGTGGAACGGCTGGTCGCGGAGGGCGGCCAGGGCGAAGGAGGGCAGCTGCGGCGCTCCCTCGGGCTGTGGCAGCTCACCATGATCAGCATCGGCGCCACCCTCGGCACCGGTATCTTCGTCGTCCTCGGCGAGGCCGTCCCCAAGGCGGGCCCGGCCGTCACCCTCTCCTTCGTGATCGCCGGCCTCACCGCGCTCTTCTCGGCGCTGTCCTACGCCGAGCTGGCCGGCACCATCCCGGTCGCGGGTTCCTCGTACTCGTACGCATACGCAACGATGGGTGAGCTGATCGCCTGGGTCTGCGGCTGGTGTCTGCTCCTCGAGTACGGCGTCTCCGTCGCCGCCGTGGCCGTCGGCTGGGGCGAGTACCTGAACGAGCTGCTGGACGGCACCATCGGCGTGACCATCCCGGACGCCCTGGCCAACCCGCCCGGCGTCGACGGCGGTGTCTTCAACCTGCCGGCCCTGGTCGTCGTCCTGCTCGCGATGACGTTCCTGCTCGGCGGCGCCAAGGAGTCCGCGCGGGCCAACACGATCATGGTGTGCGTGAAGATCGCCGCGCTGGTGCTGTTCTGCGCCATCGGGTTCATGGGCTTCAAGTCCGGCAACTACGACCACTTCATGCCGCTCGGCATGGCGGGGGTCAGCGCGGCCGGCGCCACCCTGTTCTTCTCCTACATCGGCTTCGACGCCGCCTCCACCGCCGGTGAGGAGGCCAAGGACGCCCAGCGTGACCTGCCCCGCGCGATCATGCTGTCCCTGGTCATCGTGACGGCCCTGTACGTGCTGGTCGCCGCCGTCGCCGTCGGTGCCAAGCCGTGGCGCCAGTTCGACGACTCCGAGGCCGCCCTCGCCCAGATCATGAAGGACGTCACCGGGCAGAGCTTCTGGGGCACCCTGCTGGCGTTCTGCGCCGTCATCGCGATCGCCAGCGTCGTCCTCACCGTGCTCTACGGCCAGACCCGCATCCTCTTCGCGATGTCCCGCGACGGACTGGTGCCCAAGATCTTCGCCAAGGTCCACCCGAAGACCGGCGCCCCGCGCGCCAACACGGTGATCGTCTCCGTGTTCTGCGGCGTCCTCGCCGCCGCGATCCCGCTCGGCCAGCTGGCGGACGCCACCAGCATCGGCACGCTGTTCGCCTTCGCGCTGGTCAATGTCGCCGTCGTGGTGCTGCGCCGGACCCGGCCCGGGATGAAGCGCACCTTCCGCGTCCCGCTGGGCTGGGTGCTGCCCGCGCTGGGCTTCATCTGCTGCGCCTGGATGATGGCCAGCCTGTCCGCCGTGACCTGGACCGTGTTCGGTGTCTGGATGGCCGTGGGCCTCGTGTTCTACTTCGTGTACGGCTATCGCCGTTCCCGTCTCGCGACCGACGAGGACCTCGCGGTGACGGCAGAGAAGTGACCGAACCGAAGAAGTGAACCACCCCCTGTGCTGAACGATCTCGACGAACGCATCGTGCACGCCCTCGCCGAGGACGCCCGCCGCTCCTACGCGGACATCGGGCAGACGATCGGCCTGTCCGCGCCCGCGGTGAAGCGGCGCGTGGACCGGCTGCGGGCCACCGGAGCCATCACCGGATTCACCGTCCGGGTGGATCCCGCGGCCCTCGGCTGGGAGACCGAGGGGTACATCGAGATCTACTGCCGCAGCAACACCTCACCGGAGACCATCCAGCGGGGTCTGGAGCGCTACCAGGAGGTCGTGGCCGCGTCGACCGTCACCGGCGACGCGGACGCGATCGCCCAGGTCTTCGCCTCCGACATGCGCCACTTCGAGCGGGTGCTGGAGCGGATCGCGGGGGAGCCGTTCGTGGAGCGGACCAAGTCGGTCCTGGTGCTGTCCCCGCTGCTGCGCCGCTTCTCCTCCGGGGCGCCGGGGTAGGGCACGGACTCCGGGCCCGGGCGCTGCTCCGCGGCCCTGAGCGCCGGCGGACCGCTGCCGATCGGTGTACCGTCCCCCGCCCCGGTCGGGGCGGCCCCCGGCCGGACCGTACGGGAGAGCCCGGCCGGGGTCGTGGCAGGGGGCTGTGCGGCCTGGTCGCGCAGAGCCTGGCCGGGGTCGTGGCAGGGGGCTGTGCGGCCTGGTCGCGCAGAGCCTGGCCGGGGTCACGGCAGGGGGCTGTGCGGCCTGGTCGCGCCCGGACTGAGGGTGGTTGAGCTGGAACTCAGGGTTACCGCAGGTCACCATTGCGGTGCGGGGTGACCGTCCCGTATGTTGGCCCGCACTCTTACCGACAGGTAACACCGGCAGGTACCCATGCGCTGGCCCCTCGGCCGTCCCACCACCGTCCGGACCCGGATCGTGGCGCTCGCGCTCGCCCCGGCCCTCGCCCTGATGGCCCTGTGGAGCTTCGCCATGGTCTCCGTCACCGCCGAGCTGCGCGCGCTCGTCCGGCTCCAGGGGGTCTACGAGGAGTTCGGCACCCCCGTGGACACGGCGATCGGACAGATCCAGATCGAGCGCCGCATGTCCGCCGCCTACCTCGGCGCCCGCCCCGACCCGGCCGCCGCCGGGAACCTGCTCGGCCAGCAGCGCCGGACCGACCGGGCCGTCGACGCCATGTGGCAGGCGGTCCGCGGCGGCGACCGGGACCAGCTCACCGCCCGGCAGCGACAGGCCCTGGACGCCATGGCCGGTGCGACGGACCGGCTGGAGGGGCTGCGCTCGCTCGTGCTGGCCCGGCACATCTCCTGGGACCGGGCCGTGGCGGAGTACAGCGCGCTCGTGGAGCCGGGCTTCGACGTCCAGTCCACGCTCACCGCCCTCCAGGCCGGCCAGCTCGCCCGCGAGGCCCAGGTCGTCGTCGAGCTGGTCCGGGTACGCGAGTTCGTCTCCCGCGAGGACGCCCTGGTCGCCGGGGCGCGGGCGGCCGGCACCCTGACCGACCGGCAGTACGACGCCCTCACCGCGACGATCGAGGACCGGCGCGTCTTCGAGCGGACCTACGTGCCCGACCTGCCCGCCGACTCGCGCGCCCTGTTCGAGCAGTTCCGGCGCGACGAGACGCACCGCTCGCTGGAGCGGGGCGAGGACGCGCTGCTGCGGGCCGGTGCCGACGGGGCCGGCCGGGCCGTCGCGGCGGACACCTGGCGGTCGACCACCGACCGGGCCGTCAAGCGGTACATGCGGCTGTGCAGCCGCGCCGCGGAGAACTCGGCGGCCCGTGGCCGCGGCTTCGCCTACCGGGAACTCACCAAGGCGGCCGTCGAGGGCGCCGTCGGACTGGCCGCCGTGGGGCTGTCCCTGTGGTTCGCCGTCCGGGGCGCCCGGCGCGTCTCACGCCGGCTGGAGACGCTGCGGGACGCCGCCGACCTGCTGGCGCAGCGCCAGCTGCCCGACGTGATGCGGCGGTTGAGCGCGGGCGAGGACGTGGACGCGGTCACCGAGGCGCCGCCGCTCGCCACCGACGAGGTCCGTGACGACGAGATCGGGCAGGTCGGCCGGTCCTTCAACACCGCCCGGCTGGCCGCCGTGGAGGCCGCCGTCCGGCAGGCCACACTGCGCCGGGGGCAGTTCGCGGTGCTGCTCACCATCGCGCGACGCAACCAGGCGCTGGTGCACCGGCAGCTGAAGCTCGTCGACACGCTGGAGCGGCGCACCGACGACCCGGACGTGCTGCGCGAGCTGTTCCGCATCGATCATCTGACCACGCGCATGCGCCGGCACGCCGAGAGCCTGATCATCCTCTCCGGCGCCGCACCCGGCCGCCGCTGGCGCCGGCCCGTGCCGGTGGCGGACGTCGTCGCCTCCGCCGTCGGTGAGATCGAGGACTACGGGCGTGTCGTCGTGCCGCCGATGCCGGAGGTCGGGGTGGCGGCGGAGGCGGTCGCCGACGTCGTCCATCTGATCGCCGAACTGCTGGAGAACGCCGCGGTGTTCTCACCGCCGCACACCCAGGTCACGCTGCGCAGCGGGCGCGTCGGCGACGGGTTCGTGGTGGAGATCGACGACCGCGGGCTCGGTCTCGACGCCGAGGCGCGCGCGGAAGCCCGCCGCACCCTCACCGACCCGGACGCCTTCGACCCCACCCGGCACGACCGGCTCGGCCTGTACGTCGTCGGCCGTCTCGCCGCCCGCCACGGTATCGAGGTCAGCCTCAAGGACTCCCCGTACGGGGGGACGACGGCGGTGGTCCGCCTCCCGGAGGGCGTGCTGGCGCAGCGGCAGCCGGAGCCGGAGCCGGAGCCTGTGCCGATTCCGGTGCCGGAGCAGAATCCGGTTCCAGAGCAGATTCCGGTTCCAGAGCCGGAGCCGCGGTCGGCCTCCACCTCTGCCTCTGCCTCCGGCCCGGTTCCGCGGTCGGCCTCCGCCTCCGCCTCTACCTCTGCCTCCGGCCTGATGCCGCGGTCGGCCTCCGCCTCCGGTCCCGTGCCGCGCTCGGCCTCCGACGCCGCACCCGAGGCGATGCCCGCTCCCGCCCTGCCCATCCGAACCCGGCAGGCGTCGCTCGCCGCGGAACTGCGGGACGAGCCGGCGGCGGACGATCCCGGGCGTGAGGTCGACGCCGAGGAGATACGCGCGATCTTCGGCGCCTTCCAGCGCGGCCTCGACCGTGGCCGCAAGGGCCTGCCCGCCCCCCGTGCCGGCCGTGCCGCGAGCACCGGCCCCGCGAACAGCCCCGCCGACGAAGGGACGGACACCGATGACGAACGGTGACGAGCAGACCGCGCAGCAGCCCGCAGCGCCCGCCGGCGCTCCGGGTACGGATCTCGGCTGGCTGCTGGACGACCTCGTGGCCCGCACCGAGCACGTCCGCCAGGCCGTGCTGCTGACCGCCGACGGCCTGCCGCTGAGCAGCTCGGACGGTATGCGCCGACGGGACATCGAACATCTGGCCGCCGTCTGCTCCGGCTTCCACGGCCTCGCCGGTTCCGTGGGGGAGCGGTTCGGCGCGGGCGAGGTGCGCCAGACGATGGTGATGCTGGACGAGGCGTACCTCTTCATCACCCCGGCCGGTCACGGCAGCCGGCTCGCCGTGCTCAGCGAGGCCGGCACCGACGTCGGCCAGCTCGCCCACGAGATGGCGCTCCTGGTCCGCCGTCTCGGCACCCACCTGGACGCCGCGGCCCGGACCCACTCGTGATCCCACGGTGAGGGACGAGCACTGGTACGAGGACGAGACCGGGTCGTTGGTGCGCCCCTACACCGTGACCCGGGGCCGCACCCGCCCCCCGGCCCGGCACGCCATCGACCTGATGTCCCGAGTCACCGCAGTGGCCCCACGGGAGCCGACGGACCCGGTCGAGCCGACGGCCCCGCACAAGGCGGTCGCTCCGGACGAGCCGACGGCCCCGAACGAGCCGACGGCCCCGCACGAGGCGGTCGCTCCGGACGAGCCGACGGCCCCGCACAAGGCGGTCCCTCCGGAACTCGCGGTCGTTCCGGATGTGCCGGTCGCCCCCACGCCGCTCCCGGCCCCCGCCAGGGCGGTGGCGCCCGATCTGCCCCACGCCCCCGCCGCGCTGCTCGACCTGATCCGGCGCGGCCCCCGCCCCGTCGTCGAGCTGGCCGCGGACGCCGATCTGCCGTTGACCGTCGTACGAGTGCTGCTCGGCGACCTGGCCGACGCGGGACTGATCCGTATCGACCCGCCCCGCCCCGCGGCGGTCGCGGGAACCGCCGCGCCCGAACTGCTCCAGGAGATCGTGAACCGGCTGAAGGAGCTGTGAGCCCACGAGGTGCGATGAGCCGCCCACCTGTTCCGCCGGCGGCGCACCTGTTCCGCCGGCAGCGCACCGGTTCCGCCGGCGGCGTGCCGGTCGCCACGTCGGCCGGCAGGACTCCTCCGGCCGCGGCCCGGCCGCCGCGGCCC
>NZ_WWJT01000378.1 GCF_009865385.1 Streptomyces sp. SID486
CGCCCGTGGCGCACGCCCGCGGGCACCGCTCGTGCCGGCCGGCCGCGCGTCAGTCGAACCAGCGGTCCCGGGCCAGTTCCTCGGTGCGGGAGGGATCCTCCAGCAGCGCGGCCACCTCGAACCGCCTCGGCCACTGTCCCGCCGCCCACGCCAGCCCCGCCGCGACCCCCTCCAGGGTGGCCGCGTGCAGGACGCCGTCGCCGGTCAGCCGCCAGTCGATCTCCACGCCGTCCACGACCAGTTCCTCGTGCTCGACGTACGTCTCCGGCGTCCGCGGCCCGAGCAGCACCCGCACCGGCTCCGGCACGTCGTGCTCGGCCCCCTCGGAGTGCACCTCGCCGGTGACGGACTCGCTCAGCCGGCGCACCTGGAACAGCTCGGCCAGCTCGGCCGCGCGCGCGGGCCGGACCGGCAGCAGCGGCACGCCCGAGGTGAACGGCAGCAGGTCCGGCGAGTCGACCACGACGGCCGCACCGGCCTGGACCACCTCCACCCGCCCGTCAACGACGGCCCGCAGCTCCTCCGGCAGGGTCACCCGCTCCGGATCCAGCTCCGCCAACGCGCCGTACAGAGCGTGGAGTTGGCCGGCCGAGACCGTCCGCTCCGGGTCGGCGAGCCGGTCCAGCAGCTCGGCGGCGCCGCCGGGCTCGTCCAGCAGCGCGTCCACGGAGGTGCGTACACCGAGCGCCCGCAGCACCTGCTCGTCCGCGAACCCGGTGGCGTCGGCCTCGTCGTACAGCCCGCGCAGGCGCGGGTCCCCGCCGGCCGCCAGCAGTCCGGCCGGGCGCCGCCCGTCGAGCACCGGGTGCCCGCGCAGCCACCACGCCGTGTACGGCCGTACGACCTCATGGGTGCCGTCCGGCAGCAGCACGCGCACGGGCTGGGTCAGCGCGTCCCGCAGCGGCGGACGGGCCAGCAGGGACAGCGCCTCGGGCCAGTGGTCGTCGTCCACCAGGTCCAGGTCGCGCACGGCGACCAGCTCGGTGGCTACGGGCGGCACCGGGCTGTCCGGGAACCGGTCGAGGATGTCCTCGCACCACACGTCCACGGCGTCCAGCAGTCCCGCGTCGTCCGGCTCGGCGTAGTCGCCCTCGCGGGGCTCGAGCTCGTCCGGGTCCAGGACCACGTCGGTGGCCCGCACCAGCGCGAAGTCGGCGAGCACCCCGCACGCGGCGAGCGGCTGCTCGCCCCACTTCTCGGCCAGGTCCTCGTCCACGGTGGCCAGCTCGCCCTCGCGGATCACCCGGGCGAAGGCACTGCCGGGAAAGACCAGTTCACCGGCGGGCGCCAGTTCCCCGTCCTCGTCGGGCAGCGCGAGAGCGCCCAGCCAGGGCTCCTCCCCCGGTTCCAGTCCCGCGTCCCGGACCAGGGCGAGCACGGTCTCGGCCAGCTCCTCGGCGTCCGGCGCGTCCTCCTCCCAGACGGGGCCGCCGTCCTCCTCCAGGGAGCCCGCCACGGCCGCCCGCACCTGCGGAGTGGTCAGCACCGCCCGCGGCGTCGCGGGCAGCGCGCCCAGCTTCTCCAGCAGCGGGTGCGCGGCCTCCGGGTGGGCGACCTTCAGCCCGATCCGGCCCAGGACGTCCGTGTCGATGCGGGCCGCGTCCGCGGTGGGCAGCAGCACCTGCCGGGGCCCGATGGTGGTCCGGCCGCCACCGGAGCCGAAAGTCTGGGAACCGCCCCCCGCGAGCGGCACGGGGAGCCCGGACAGCCGCTCGGGGTCGACCCCGGCGAGACTGTCGTAGAGCCGCCACCACCACCCCGGCTCCTTCTCCAGCCCGGCCAGCCGGTCGACGGCGTCGGCGAGCGGCAGCCGGGCGACGCCGAGGGTGCGCAGCTCCACGCGCCGCTCCAGCCCCGCCGGGAGCAGGGTCGGCAGCACCTCGGCCAGCACCCGCACGGTGTCGGCGCCGGCGCCCTCCACGATCTCGGCGTCCCGGGGCCGCAGCGCCTCCGGCAGCTCGTCGTCGTCCGCGGCCTCGACCGCCGGCGGCAGGAACGCGGCCCGCGGCAGCCGCTCCAGCACGGCCTGGCGCAGCGCCCCGTCCAGCTCCCCCCTGCCGAGCGGCCCGGGGACCAGGTCGATGATGCCCGCCCCCACCGGCCGCCATCCGGCGAGCAGTTCGGCGTAGGCGTCGGCCGCGCGCTGCACCAGGAAGTCGGTGAGGGGGCCCGGGGCCGCGTGCCGGCGGGTGGTGTCCAGCGGGAAGGAGGCGATGAGCAGCGCGGGTACGCCCAACGGCTCGTCGCTCGGGGTCGGCGCGTGCAGGACGGCACTCGTCCGCAGCCGGACCGGGGCGCCGTAGGCGTCGACGGGCACCGCCCAGGTCACCGACCAGTGGGGGCGCAGCCGCTCCTCCACCGGCCGGTCCACGAGCAGGTCGGGGGTGAGCGGTCCGTGCGCGGAGACGGAACGCCAGTTCGTGGTGCCGTCCCTTGAGTCCTCCACCACCGTGAAGGGGCCGTCGGTACGGCGGCGGAGCGTGCGCGGCGTCTCGTCGCCGACCTCCACGACGACCTCCTCCAGCCCCGGCAGGGCCAGCAGCAGGGCGTCGTCCACAGCGGCCAGCAGCCGCTCGGCGAGATCGGCGGCGGCGGCGTCCCGCAGGGGCAGGATGACGGCGGTGTCGTAGGGCTCCGGAGCGGTGCCCTCGGCGGCGAACGGCAGTCGCAGCAGGGGCACATGGCCGTCCCGGCGCCGCACCTCGTCCCCCAGTCCCGGGCTGTGCCGGGCGGTGCCGGCGGCCAGCTCCCGGGCCTCGGCGAGGGACCAGCGCACGCCGCCGTGCCGGCCCACGACCGCCGGCTCGTCGGTCACCGAGAGCACGGCGGCGAAACCGACCCCGAACCGCCCGACGGCACCCTGGGTGGCCGCCGTGTCCCGCTTCGCGGAGGCCCGGAGCGTGGACAGCGACTCCACACCGGTCGCGTCCAGCGGGGCGCCGGTGTTCGCGGCCACGAGCACCCCGTCGCGGAGGGTGAGCCGCAGCCGCCCGGGCGCCCCGGCGCGCGCGGCGGCATCGGCGGCGTTCTGGGCCAGCTCGACGACGAGCCGGTCCCGGTAGCCGCCCAGGACGAGGTCCTCCTCGGCGTTGGCGTCCTCCCGGAACCGGGCGGGGCTGGTCGCCCAGGCGTCGAGGACACCGCGCCGCAGACGGGCCGTCCCGAAGGGGTCGGCACCCTCGGCCGCCGGCCGCACGAACTTGCTCACGTTCACTCTCCTCATCCGCGTGAGGACGAAGGTACAGCGCGCGGGGGGACCGGGCCGCAGGGGCGGGGTGACGGCGGGGCCGCAGGGCCATCAACGTGACGGGCGGGGGTAAGCGGTGGTCACCCATCCGTTCGCGCGAAAGTGGACTGCCCCATGACCCAGACACAGGACGTCGTCGAGCTCATCCTCCGGGACCACCGGCGCATGGAGGAGCTCTTCCGCCGGATGCGCAGCGTCGAAGCCGACCGCGCGGCCGCGCTGGAGGAGTTCGCCGACCTGCTGGTCGCACACGCGCTGGCCGAGGAGTCCGAGGTCTATCCCGCCCTCAAGCGGTACAAGGACATCGACGACGAGGAGGTCGAGCACGGCGAGCACGAGCACGACGAGGGCAACAAGGCCCTGCTGGACCTCCTGGAGGTCGAGGAGGTCGGCTCCGAGGAGTGGGACGCGAAGCTGGAGGAACTGGTCAAGGCCATCACCCACCACGCCGACGAGGAGGAGCGCACCATCCTCAACGGCGCGCGCGAGAACGTGACGGCCGAGCGGCGCGCGGAGCTGGGCGCGGCGTTCCTGCGGGAGCGCGAGCGCCGGCTGAAGGCCGGCTGCGGCTCGGTCGACAACGTGCGCCGCATCGTCGGCTCCTGAGCGGGAGCCGGGGCGGGTCGGGCGGGTAGGGGCCGGGCGGGCGCCCGCAGCCCGCGCGCCTCGCCGGCCCCTCAGCGGCC
>NZ_WWJT01000379.1 GCF_009865385.1 Streptomyces sp. SID486
CACACGAACCGGCACCCCACCCGAAATCGTCGGCCCCGCGGCCGAGTTGATGTGCGAGGCTGGGCCCGGCCGGTACGGACCGCGGCCACGGCGGCCGCGGAGAGGAGCGCAGCGTGACCAAGGACGGCGTCGAAGCCGTGGACATCGACACCAGCAGACCGCACCCCGCGCGGATCTACGACTACCTCTTGGGCGGCAAGGACCACTACGCGGTGGACCAGCGGGCCGGCGACGAGCTCGCCGCGGCGGCACCCGAGGCGCGGATCGGCGTCCGGGCGAACCGCGCCTTCCTGCGGCGCGCCGTGCGGTACGTCGTGGCCGACGGCGTCCGCCAGATCCTGGACATCGGCACCGGGCTGCCCACGTCGCCCAACGTGCACGAGGTCGCCCAGGCACTCGCACCGGACGTCCGCGTGGCCTACGTCGACAACGACCCGATCGTCGCCGCGCACGGCAACGCCCTGCTGAGCCGCTCCGGCACGACCCGCATCGTCCTCGGCGACCTGCGCGACCCGGGCTCCGTCCTGGACCACCCCGACGTCCGCCGGCTCATCGACTTCGGCCGGCCGGTCGCCCTGCTCCTCGTCGCCGTCCTGCACTTCCTCGCCGACGCGGACCGGCCCGCCGAGGTCGTGGGCACACTGCGCGACGCGCTGCCCGAGGGCAGCTACCTGGTGCTCTCACACGCCACGGGCGACTTCGCCGACCGCAGCGCCGCCCAGGCCGTCTACGCCAAGGCGACGGCCTCGCTGAACCTGCGCGGCCACGCCGAGGTGGAACGGTTCTTCGACGGCTTCGAACTCGTCGAACCGGGCCTGGCTCAGGTGCCGTTCTGGCGTCCGGACGCCCCGCCGCCACCCCGGTCCGAGGAGATCGGCTTCTACGCCGGCGTGGCCCGCAAAACCGCCTGATCACGGTCGGCCGGCCCGTCGCGCGCCATGTACGTGCGGCGGGCCGAGTGCGTCCGACCCCTTGACCGGGACCCCCGCATGGCCTCCATACTGACCGCCGAATCGATTGGCCAAATCGATTTGGCCGCCGTCCACGGCCGGATCGTCGAAGCCTGAGCCGAGCGAGCCGAACGGAGCCCGCGCGTGTCCAGTCCCGAACATCCCGTCGTCCCCGACTCCCCGCCTCCCGTCGTCCCCGACTCCCCGCCTCCCGTCGTCCCCGACTCCCCGCCTCCCGTCGTCCCCGACTCCCCGCCTCCCGCCGCCCCGGGTGCCGTCGTCCCCGACTCCCCGCCTCCGGCCGTACCCGGTGCCGTGCACCCGGTCGACGAGTCCCGGCCGCTCGGCCGGATCCTCCTCTTCGGCGTCCAGCACGTCCTCGTCATGGCGGCGACGCCCATCTCCGCGATCTTCCTGATGAGCGCCACCCTCCGGCTGAACCCGGGCGTCACCGTCGATCTGCTCTCGGCGGCCCTGCTGCTGTCCGGCGTCGGATCGCTGATCCAGTCCCTCGGGCCGTGGAAGTTCGGCCCCCGGCTGCCGTTCGTCATGCTGCCCGGCGGCGCGCCCCTGATCCTCTTCATGTCCATCGCCCAGCAGCACGGCCTGCGGACCGCCACCGGTGCCGTACTGCTCACCGCCGTGTTCACCTTCCTCGTCCTGCCCCTGTTCACGCGGCTGCTGAGGTTCTTCCCGCCCCTGGTCATCGGCACGATGATCGTGATCGTCGGCGTCAACCTGGTGAAGGTCGGCGCACTGCTGGTCACCGGGCAGCCCGGGGCACCCGGCTTCGGCGACCCGGCCCGGCTGGGGCTCGCCTTCGCCACGATCGGTCTGATCGTGCTCTTCACCCGGCTGCTGCGCGGGGTGCTGCGCCAGCTCGCCGTGCTGCTCGGTCTGGCCGCCGGTACGGTGCTCGCCGCCGCCACCGGCCAGGTGCACGCGGGTGCCCTCCTCACCGGGCAACTGGTGGGCGTACCGCACCCGCTGCCGTTCGGCACTCCCGCCTTCGACGTCGTCGCCGCCCTGCCGCTGATGCTGTACAGCCTGGCGTCCATGGCGGAGGCGACCGGGCAGACCGTCATCAACGCCGAGGCGGTGGGCAAGGACATCGACATCAGGTCGGCCGTCCCGCGCACCGTGCGCGGGGACGCCCTCACCTCGCTGATCGGCGGCTGCTTCGGGCTGCCGTTGATGGTCACCAGCGGGGAGAACATCGGCATCGTCCGGGTCACCGGGGTGCGCAGCCGGTACGTCACGGCCGCCGCCGGTGCCGTCCTCGTGGTCCTCGGCTTCCTCACCCCCGTCGCCCGGGCCATCAGCGTCATGCCCTCGGCGGTGGTCGGCGGCGCAGCGATGGCCGTCTTCGCGGTGATCACCGTACTGGGCGTGCAGATGCTCGGGCGGGCCTCCCTGGAGGACCACACGGCCGCGCTCACGTGCGCGGTCGCGCTGGCACTGGGACTGCTGCCGGTCCTGGTGCCGGGTGTGTACGCCGGTTTCCCGTCCGGCGTGCGGATCTTGCTGGAGAGCGGGGTCGCCGTGGGCGCTCTGACCGCCGCCGTCCTCAACGTCTTCTTCCACCACCTGGGCCGGCGGACCGTCACCGGCCTCGCCGCGACCGCCGTACCGGCCGAGGCGCCCGGTACGGCGGCCCGCGCGTGAGCCCCGGCCCGCACCGATGTCAGCCCGACCGACCGCTCGAACCACGGAGAACCATGACCGACCTGACCCCGGACCGGCTGCGCCACGACACGCTGCTGCTGGTCCCCGATGTGACGCTGGCCCCCGGCGGCCCGCTGGACCGGCACGCGGTGGTGGTGCGGGACGGTGTGTTCCGCGATGTCGGCCCGGCCGAACGGGTCGTCCGCGCACATCCCGGGCTGACGCCCGTGCCGCTGCCCGGACACGTGCTGATGCCGGGCTTCGTGGACGCCCATCACCATCTGACGCAGAGCTTCGGCGGTTCCCTCGCCTTCGGCGAGCCCTCGGAGATCTTCCGTCGGGTGTGGGTGCCGCTGGAGCGCGCGCTGGACGAGGAGTCGGCGTACACCGCCGCCAAACTGGCCGCACTGGAGTCACTGCGCGGGGGTTTCACGACGGTCGCCGAGTCCGGCACCCGCGCCCCGGTCGACGCGGACGTGCTCGCCTCGGCGGCACGCGACGCGGGCATCCGCTGCGTGCTGGGCCTCGTCTGCAACGACGCGGCGGACGGCACCGGTGAGGACGCCGACCCGCGTGCCGTGCTCGCCGCCGCCGAACGGCACCTGGCCCGCTACGGCGACGACGACCTGGTCCACCCCTCGCTCGCCGTGTCCGTCCCGGAGGCCGCGACCGGGCAGACGCTGGCCGCCACGGCACGGCTGGCCACCGCCGCGGGGGCCGTCGTCCAGATCCATGTGAACGAGCATCTGGTCGCCGTGGAACGCTCCCTCGTCCGCCACGGCGTGCGGCCCCTGGAGTATCTGCACCAGGTGGGCGCGCTCGGCCCGCAACTGCTGGCCGCGCACGCGACACTGCTCACCCCGGCCGAGATCACGCTGCTCGCAGACACCGGTACGGCGGTGAGCTACAACCCGGTCGCCAGCGCCTGGAAGGGCAACGCGGTGGCTCCCGCCACGGCGTTCGCCGAGCGTGGCATCAGGTTCGGTCTGGGCACGGACGGCACCCGCGGCGACGGCTTCCGGCTCGCGGACGCGGCCGAGTCCGCCCAGCGGCTCACCTACGGTCTGGCCGGCGGCGACTCGTCCTGCGGAGCGGGCTGGACCTGGCTGGAGCGGGCCGGCGCGGGCGGCGCGGACGCGGTCGGGCTCGGCCGGCTCACCGGACGGGTCGCCGTGGGCCATGCCGCCGACTTCCTGCTCGTGGATGTCAGCGGGCCGGAGATGCAGCCGTCCTGGGACCTGCCCTGGGAGCTGGTCCGGCGCGGCAACCGGGACCAGCTCACCGCCGTGTTCGTCGCGGGCCGGCTCCGGCTGTGGCACGGCTGGCCGCCGGACTGGGACGGTCCGGCTCTGGTCCGCCGGGCCGCGGAACTGGCCCGGCAGGTGGTGTCCCGTGCCGAGGTGACCCGGGCTCACCCCACTTCGGTGCGGGCCTGGCGGGACAGGGGGCCCGCGCGGCCGACCGGGGCAGCAGGGGCGGCGGGTACGACAGACATGACAGGGGTGGGAGAGACGCCAAGGAGGGCAGGGACGGCGGGGACGGCAAGAACGGCAAGGACGGCAGGGACGGCAGGGACGGCAGGGACGGCGGGGACGGCAGGGACGGCAGGGACGGCAGGGACGGCGGGGACGGCAGGGACGGCAGGGACGGCGGGGACGGCGGGGACGGCGGGGACAGTGACGGGCTCGCCTGAGGTCACTCCGGCGACGGCACGCACAGCACCAGCACCAGCACCAGCACCAGCACCAGC
>NZ_WWJT01000380.1 GCF_009865385.1 Streptomyces sp. SID486
GGTGCGGGTGCGGGTGCGGGTGCGGGTGCGGAAACCGGCGGTGTGCGGGGGCGGTTCGAGGCGGGGGGCGGCGTTCGCGTCCGCCCTCGTCCGGGAGGCCGGCACCGTGCGGCCGGCCGGAGCGGGAGCCACCGCGACGGGGGTCCCGGCGGCGCGGCCGGAACGGAAGCGGCCGGTGCCGGAGAGCCGGGGGGAGGAGTCGTCCGCGGCTGCGGCCGGGGATGTGAGCCGGGGGGCGGCCGGGGCCGGTGGTGCCGGAGAAACCGGTATGGCCAGGACTGTCCGAAGCGTCGGCGTGCCGAATCCTCCCCTCTTACGACCCATCATCCCGGTAAGGGGAGCGCCAGCTTCAAGAAGGCTCGCGGAACGGGGAGTGCGGGCTCTCCCCAGGGGCACCCTGGGAGACGGGCACTTGTGGGGTGAGAGACAATGGAGGCTCTGTCAGGGCGGGTTGTATGAGGGGACGCATGTCGGAGGCGGAGCGGGCGGGCACATCCCGTCAGGAGACTCGTCAGGACAAGAACGAGCGGCGTCTCCTCGCGGGGCGGTACCGGCTGGGAGACGTCCTCGGCCGGGGCGGTATGGGCACGGTCTGGCGCGCCGAGGACGAGACCCTGGGCCGGACGGTCGCCGTCAAGGAGCTGCGGTTCCCGACCAACATCGACGAGGAGGAGAAGCGGCGCCTGATCACGCGCACCCTGCGCGAGGCCAAGGCGATCGCCCGGATCCGCAACAACAGCGCGGTGACGGTCTTCGACGTGGTCGACGAGGACGACCGGCCCTGGATCGTCATGGAGTTGGTCGAGGGCAAGTCCCTGGCGGAGGTCATCCGTGAGGACGGCCTGCTGACACCGAAGCGCGCCGCCGAGGTGGGCCTCGCCGTTCTCGACGTGCTGCGCTCCGCGCACCGCGAGGGCATCCTGCACCGGGACGTGAAGCCGTCCAACGTGCTCATCGCCGAGGACGGCCGGGTCGTGCTCACCGACTTCGGCATCGCGCAGGTCGAGGGCGACCCGTCCATCACCTCCACCGGCATGCTCGTCGGCGCCCCCTCCTACATCTCCCCGGAGCGGGCCCGCGGCCACAAGCCGGGACCGGCGGCCGACCTCTGGTCGCTCGGCGGCCTGCTGTACGCGGCGGTCGAGGGATCCCCGCCCTACGACAAGGGATCGGCGATCGCCACGCTCACCGCGGTGATGACCGAGCCCCTGGAGGAGCCGAAGCACGCGGGACCGCTGCGCGACGTCATCTACGGCCTGCTGACCAAGGACGCGGCCAAGCGGCTCGACGACGCCGGGGCCCGGGCCATGCTCAACGCGGTGATCAGGGCGCCCGAGCCCGAGCCGATGGACGCCACCCGGGTGGTCCCGCTGCCGGTGCAGCCCGGCGAGCCGCAGGGCAAGCGGGGCGAGGAGGCCGGCGAGAAGCTGCGCGGCGCGCTGCGGTCGGTGCGCAAGGCGGCCGGGGCCGCCTCGGCCGCCGCGGCGGCGCGGGGGAAGAGCGGGAACGAGCCGGCCGCGCGGGGCACGGGCGGCACGGCGGTCTCCGGGAGTGCGGCCACGGGCGGGACGCGTCCCGGATCCGCCGGTGGCGCGCGGCCGGGTGCGGTGGCCGGGCCGGGAGCCGGACCCGCCGGGCGGCCCGGGGCGCCGGCGCCGGGTGCCACCAACGCGCCGAAGACCGGCACGGACAAGCCCGCTTCGGGCTGGCCCGTGGTGCCGCCGCCGGACCTGGACCTCCAGCCGCGGCCGGTGCCGAGGGCGCCGCTGACCGACGTGGTGCCCAGGCGCACGCTGGTGATCATCGCCGTGGTCGTCGTGCTCGCCGTGCTCGGGGCCGTGCTGGCGTTCGCCCTCGGCGGCGACGACGGCAAGGACGGCGGGGCCAAGGCCGCGGCCAGTTCCAGTGCCTCCACCAAGCAGGACCAGGGCACCGGCGGCGGCAAGGGCGGCGGGCAGCGGACGGACGGCGCGAGTTCGGCCTCCGCCGCCACCGGATCGGCGCCGGGCACCACCGCGGGCACCGGCGCGAGCCCGTCCGCCGACGGCTCCGGTGAGGCCGACGACTCCGGCAAGTCCGGCGGTTCCGGCTCGAAGGGCGGCGGGAGCGCGCCGGCCGAGAAGACCCGCAAGGCCGCCCAGGGCTACTCGATAGGTCTGCCCAAGGGGTGGAAGTACCAGACCACCGGTGACGCGGGCGACCGCTACACCGGGCCCGACGGGCAGCGGCTGCTCGTCGGCTGGACCAGCACGCCCAAGGACGACCCGGTGGCGGACTGGCAGGACCAGGAGCGGTACATGCGGCGCTCCCAGTACCACAAGATCCGTATCGGGGAAGTGAAGTACCGGCACTGGAAGACCGCCGACTGGGAGTTCACCTTCACCGAGGACGGCACCCGGTACCACACGATCGACCGCGGGTTCGTGGTGAACGGTCACCTCGGTTACGGGCTGATGTACACCGCGAAGGACGCCGGCTGGCGCGGCGGCCTGATCCAGGACACCTGGAAGACGTTGACGGAGTCCTTCACCCCGAAGTCGTAGGCGTCCCACGCCGGTTTGGTCCGTGAGAATCCGTCATCCTCTCAATGCGGGTTGCCTCCGGCACGTATCGTGAAGGGTCGCGGACCGTACGCAGCCGCATGCGTGTGCGAAACGGGTCGTGAGGCGATCGGATGTGACCAACCGGGCGGCCGGGGGAGGCAAAGTGGACGACTACGCGGGTCGGGTGCTCGCCGACCGCTACCGCCTGCCACTGCCACCGTCCGACGAGTACGAATTCACCGAGACCCGCGCCTTCGACACCTACAGCGGCCAGGAAGTCCTCGTCCGCCAGGTGCCGTTGCCGGAGGTCGTCGAGGCCGAGGTGATCGACGCCGAGGGGCTGCCCGAGGGGTTCACCGCACGGGAGCGCACCTCACGCAGGGCACCCGAGGGCGCCGCGGCGGCCACCCGGAGGCCCGCCGATCCGGCGGTCAGGCGCGCCGTGGAGGCCGCGCAGGCGGCTGCCCGCATACCCGACCACCCACGTCTGGACCAGGTCTTCGACGTGTTCGCCGAGGGCGGGTCTTTGTGGATCGTCAGCGAGCGGGTGGCAGCGCGCCCGCTGTCCGCCCTGCTCACCGAGAGGCCGCTGTCGCCGTACCGGGCGGCCGAGGTCGCCTCCGACGTGCTCATGGCACTGAGGGTGCTGCACGCCCACGGCTGGGTGCACCGCAACATCACCGTCCGTACGGTGCTGGTCTGCGACGACGGCCGGGTGATGCTGACCGGCCTCGCGGCCGGCGCGGCGGAGGAGGCGCTGTGCGGTTACGACCCGGTGCCGGCTCCGGAGGGACCGGACGGGGACGCGGGAGGGGCGCCCGACGCCGGGCCGGACAGGCGGACCGGTCCGGCGGGGCCAGGTGAGGGCGGCGGCCCGCCCGGGCGTGGTCCCGGACCGGGAGCCGGGGCTCCGGCCGCCTCCGGTGGCCGCAGCGGCGGTGT
>NZ_WWJT01000381.1 GCF_009865385.1 Streptomyces sp. SID486
GGCCGCGGGCCGGCGGCGGGGAGGGCGGCGGGGAGGCGGCCGTCACGCGCGTCCGCAAGAGCCACCGCCCACTTTCCACTGCACGATCGTGTAGTGCCGTGGCACCGCTCCGGCCCACCCGTCGAGCACGCTGGGAGCCGTACGTCCGCTTCAGCGAAAGGCAGTTGTCGCGTCATGCCCCCCACCGCGCTGCACCCCGAACCGGCCGGCACCCTGCCCGGCGTCCCCGTCGTCGACATCACCGCCACGGGCCCCGGCCGCACCCCCATCCAGCAGGTCATGAAGCTGATGCGGACCCACGGTCCGGTGCTGGTGCGCCGGCTGCACGGACGGGAGGCGTTGTTCGTCGCCGACGCGGACCTGGTCGCCGAGCTCGCCGACGAGGAGCGGTTCGCCAAGCACGTCGGCCCCGCCCTGGAGAACGTACGCGAGTTCACCGCCGACGGCCTGTTCACGGCCTACGACGACGAGCCCAACTGGGCCAAGGCGCACGACATCCTGATGCCCGCCTTCGCCCTCGGCTCGATGCGCACCTACCACCCCGTCATGCTGAAGGTCGCACGGCGGCTCATCGACTCCTGGGACCGCGCGGCCCGCGCCGGGCTGCCCGTCGACGTGCCCGAGGACATGACCCGCATGACACTCGACACCATCGGACTCGCCGGGTTCGGCTACGACTTCGGCTCCTTCGGACGCGAGGAGCCGCACCCCTTCGTGGAGTCGATGGTCCGCTGCCTGGAGTGGAGCATGACCCGCCTGGCACGCACCCCCGGCCAGGACCACTCGGCCGCCGACGCCGCCTTCCGGAGGGACGCCGACCACCTGGCCCGGGTCGTGGACGACGTCATCGCCGCCCGCACCGGCACCGACCAGAGCGGCGCCGACGACCTGCTCGGACTCATGCTCAGCGCCCCCCACCCCGCCGACGGCACCACGCTGGACGCGCAGAACATCCGCAACCAGGTCATCACCTTCCTGATCGCCGGCCACGAGACAACCTCGGGCGCGATGTCCTTCGCCCTGTACCACCTGGCCAAGCACCCCGCCGTGCTGCGGCTCGTGCAGCGCGAGGCCGACGCCCTGTGGGGCGACGCGCCCGACCCGGAGCCGACGTACGACGACATCGGCCGGCTCACCTACACCCGCCAGGTCCTCAACGAGGCGCTGCGGTTGTGGCCGACGGCCGCCGCGTTCAGCCGGCACGCCCGCGAGGACACCCTGCTCGGCGGCCGGATCCCGCTGCGCGCCGGCCAGGCCGTCACCGTGCTCGCGCCGATGCTGCACCGCCAGCCCGTCTGGGGGGACAATCCGGAGCTGTTCGACCCCGAGCGGTTCACCGCCGAGGCGGAGGCGGCCCGGCCGGTGCACGCGTTCAAGCCGTTCGGCACCGGCGAACGCGCCTGCATCGGACGGCAGTTCGCCCTGCACGAAGCCACCATGCTGCTCGCCCTGCTGGTCCACCGCTACCGGCTGCACGACCACGCCGGCTACCGGCTCAGCGTGAAGGAGACCCTCACGCTCAAGCCCGAGGGCCTCACCCTCGTCCTGACCCCGCGCACCCCCGCCGACCGCGTGCACGCGCCCCTGCCCGGCACCGCCCCCGCCCCGGCCGCGGGCACGCCGGCCCCGGACGCCCTCCCGGCCCGGGTCCGCCCCGGCACCCGCGCCCTCTTCCTGCACGGCAGCAACTACGGCACCTGCCGGGAGTTCGCCGCCCAGCTCGCCGACGAGGCCGCGGCCGTGGGCTGCGCCACCGAGACCGCCGCCCTGGACGCCTACGCGGACGGCCTGCCCACCGACCGGCCCGTCGTCATCACCGCCGCCTCCTACAACGGCCGCCCCACCGACGACGCCGCCGCCTTCACCGCCTGGCTCGACGGCACCCCCGACCTGACCGGCGTGACCTACGCGGTGCTCGGCGTCGGCGACCGCAACTGGGCCGCCACCTACCAGCAGGTGCCCACCCGCGTGGACGCCCGCCTCGCCGAACTCGGCGCCACCCGGCTCACCGACCGCGCCGCCGCCGACGCCTCCGGCGACCTCGCCGGTGTGGTCAGGGAGTTCACGTCCCGGCTGCGCACCGCGCTGCTCCAGCAGTACGGCGACCCCGACGCCGGGCACGGCACACCCGACGAGCCCGTCCACGCCTACACGGTGCGCACCCTGACCGGGGGCCCGCTGGACGCCCTCGCCGAACGGCACGGCCTGGTCCCGATGAAGGTCACCGAGGCGTACGACCTCACCGCACCGGGACACCCGCGCACCAAGCGGTTCCTGCGCGTCGCCCTGCCCGAAGGCGTCGGCTACCGCACCGCCGACCACCTGGCCGTGCTCCCCGTCAACGCCCCGGAGCTGGTGGACCGCGCCGTCGCCGCGTTCGGCCTCGACGCCGACGCCGTCCTGGACATCCGGGCCGCGCGGCCGCGCCGCGACGGTCTCGCCGTCGACCGGCCCCTGACGGTACGCCGGCTGCTGACCCACCACGTCGAGTTGCAGGAACGGCCGACGGCGCGGCAGCTGGCCCTCCTCGCCGAGGCCGACCCCTGCCCGCCCGAGCGCGCCGCCCTCGCCGGCCTGGCCGACGACGACCCCCGCACCCTGGTGGAGCTGGCCGAGGACCACCCCGCGCTGCGCGGCGCCCTGGACTGGCCGCTCCTGCTGGACCTGCTGACCCCGCTGCGTCCCCGCTCCTACTCCGTCTCCTCCAGTCCGGCCGTCGCCCCGCACCACGCGGACCTCATGGTGTCGGTGCTCGACGCGCCCGCCCGGTCCGGCAGGGGCCGCTACCGGGGCACCGGCTCCGGCCACCTCGCCTCCCTGGCCGCCGGTGACACCGTGTACGCCCGGGTGCAGCCCTGCCGTGACGCCTTCCGCGTAGAGGGCTCGGCACCGGTCGTGATGGTCGCCGCCGGCACCGGACTCGCGCCGTTCCGCGGGGTCGTGGCCGACCGCACCGCCGCCCGCGCCCGGGGGGCCGAACTCCCGCCCGCGCTGCTCTACTTCGGCTGCGACGCCCCCGACGCCGACTATCTGCACGCCGAGGAGCTGCGGTCCGCCGAGCGGGCCGGTGCCGTGTCCCTGCGCCCGGCCTTCAGCGCCGCCCCCGTGAACGGCGCCTCCTTCGTCCAGCACCGCATCGCCGCCGAGGCCGACGAGGTGTGGCGGCTGCTCACGGCCGGGGCCCGGGTGTACGTCTGCGGTGACGGCGCCCGCATGGCACCCGGCGTCCGGGCGGCGTTCCGTACCCTGTACCAGGACCGCACCCCCGGCGCCGACGCGACGGCGGCCCGGCGGTGGCTCGAAACGCTCGTGGCGGACGGGCGCTACGTGGAGGACGTGTACGCGGCGGGCTAGCCGCGGGGAGGGGCACGGTGGGTGACGCGTTGCAGTGGGCGCGATCCCGGGACGGCGATGGCGGATCGCCCGCGCCCACCGGGATCGGCTGCGGCCGGCGCCCCTCCGTACCCCCTCCGCGTCGGATCCGCTCGCGACCGCGCCGGGGCGGGGTCCAACCGTGCCGGCGGGATCGGGCCGTGCTGGTCGGACCGGGCCGTGCAGGTGGTTTCCGGCTGTGCCGGGGGCGACCGTCTCGGTGGGATCCGGCCGTCCTCGGTGGGAACCGGCCGTGCCGGTGGGAACCGTGGGAGCCGATCGTGCCGGTGGGCCGTGCGGGGTGGCGTCTCTGCCGGTGGGCCGTGCGGGGTGGCGTCTCTGCCGGTGGGCCGTGCGGGGTGGCGTCTCGCGTCCTGGTCTTAGCTCATAGCGTGAACTAAGGTGTGTGGAAATCTCGCGCCCCCACTGCCCGAAGGGGTATGTTGCAGGTCGGGACCGGTTCGTGAAGGGAGCCACATGGCGGGGCGGAACGGGCGCACGGTACGCGACCTGAGACGAGGCAACCGCACGGCGGTGCTCCAGCGGCTCTACTTCGACGGCCCGCTCAGCCGGTTCGAGCTGGGGCCGGCCACCGGACTGAGCTCCGGCTCGGTCAGCAACGTGGTCGCGGACCTGATCGCCGACGGCCTGGTCGAGGAGGCGGGCAGCGTCGACTCCGACGGCGGCCGGCCCCGCACCCTGCTGCGGGTCGCCCCGGACAGCGGCCAGATGATCGGCGTCGACGTGGGCGAGACCCGGGTCCGCGTGGAGCTGTTCGACCTGGCCCTGACCGAACTGGCCCGCGTGGAGCGCCCCCTGACCCCACAGGGCTACGACGTCGAGGTGATCACGGGCCACATCCGCGACGGCGTCGCCGAGGTCCTCACCGCACAGGGAGCCGCCCCCGACCGGCTGCTCGGCGTGGGTGTCGGCGTGCCCGGCATCGTCGAGCACACCCCGGACCGGGGTGCCGTCGTGCACGGGCAGACCATCGGCTGGGACGCCGTCCCGCTGGAGCAGTTGCTCCGCTCCGCCTCCCGGCTCCCCGACGCGGTGCCGTACCTCATCGACAACGGCGCCAAGACCCTCGGCCAGGCGGAGATGTGGTTCGGCGCCGGGCGCGGCGCCCGCAACGCCGTGGTCGTGCTCTTCGGCTCCGGTGTCGGCGCCTGCCTGGTCACCCCCGAGGTGGAGCACGGCCGGGCCGTGGAGTGGGGCCATCTGACGGTACGGGTGCGCGGGCGCCGCTGCCGCTGCGGAGCACCCGGCTGCCTGGAGGCGTACGCCGGTGCCGAGTCGCTGCTCGCCCGCTGGCGCGAGGAGGGCGGCCGGCCGCCCGAGGACACCGACGAGGAGACCGCGCTCACCGCGATGCTCGCCGCCGCCTACCCGCCCGAGGGCACCGCGCCCGACCCGGTCGCACTGGCCGTCCTGGAGGAGACCGCCGAGTACCTCGGCGCCGGCCTGTCCGACCTGATCAACCTCTTCCAGCCCGAGCGCATCCTGATCGGCGGCTGGGCCGGGCTCCAGCTCGGCACACGCTTCCTGCCGGCCGTCCGGCGGCACGCGGCGACGTACGCACTGCGCCATCCGGCCGACAAGGTGAACATCGATCTCGGCAAACTCGGCCCGGACGCGGTCACGGTCGGCGCCGCGATCCTGCCGCTGGCCGACTTCTTCGCCGGCGGCGGCCGGCGCCCGGAACCCGCCGCCGAGGACCGGCTGCCCGCCTGGCGGGCAGCACTCCGCCAGCGCGCCCCGCACTGAACCGACGGCCGCGCGCCCGGCCGACCTGCCGTCCGAGTCCCGCACCGAACCGACCGCCGCGCGCCCGG
>NZ_WWJT01000382.1 GCF_009865385.1 Streptomyces sp. SID486
AGCAGCGCCTGTGCCTCGATCGGGTCGCCCAGGGTCGTCCCCGTGCCGTGCGCCTCGACGGCGTCGACGTCGGCGGGGGTGAGCCCGGCGGCGGCCAGCGCGGCCCGGATGACCCGCTGCTGGGAGGGGCCGTTGGGTGCGGTCAGGCCGTTGGAGGCGCCGTCGGAGTTCACGGCGGAGCCACGCAGCAGCGCGAGCACGCGGTGGCCGTTGCGGCGCGCGTCGGAGAGGCGCTCGACGACGAGCATGCCGGCGCCCTCGCCCCAGCCGGTGCCGTCCGCGGCGGCGGCGAAGGACTTGCAGCGGCCGTCGGCGGCCAGCCCGCGCTGCCGGGCGAAGTCCACGAAGGTGTCCGGTGTCGACATGACGGTGACGCCGCCGACCAGGGCGAGGTCGCACTCGCCCTGCCGCAGTGCCTGGGCCGCCAGGTGCAGGGTGACCAGTGAGGAGGAGCAGGCGGTGTCGACGGTGACGGCCGGTCCCTCCAGGCCGAGGGCGTAGGCGACGCGGCCGGAGACGACACTGCCGAGGCTGCCGTTGCCGAGGTAGGCGGCGAGGTCCTCGGGGATGTCGGCCGCCCAGGTGCCGTAGTCGTGGTACATGACGCCCGCGAAGACGCCGGTGCGGGAGCCGCGCAGCCGGTGCGGGTCGATGGCGGAACGCTCCAGCGCCTCCCAGGACACCTCCAGCAGGAGCCGCTGCTGCGGGTCCATGGCGGTGGCCTCGCGCGGGCCGATACCGAAGAAGCCGGCGTCGAACTCGGCCGCGTCGTACAGGAAGGCGCCCTCGCGGGTGTAGGTGCGGCCGGGGGTGCCCGGCTCCGGGTCGTAGAGCTTCCCGGTGTCCCAGCCGCGGTCCTCCGGGAAGCCGCCGACCGCGTCGACGCCGTCGGCGACGAGCCGCCACAGGTCTTCCGGTGAGCGGACGCCGCCGGGGTAGCGGCAGCTCATGCCGACGATGACGATCGGGTCGTCGTCGGCCGCGGTGCGGGCGGCGGAGGCCGCCGTCCGCTGTCCGCCGGTGCCGAAGAGCGTGTCGCGGATGTGGCCGGCGAGGGCGCGGGAGGTGGGGTGGTCGAAGACGAGGGTGGCGGGCAGCCGCAGCCCGGTGGCGGTGTTCAGGCGGTTGCGCAGCTCCACGGCGGCCAGTGAGTCGAAGCCGAGGTCGGTGAAGGCCCGGCCGGGGTGGACGGCGGACGGCCCGTCGTGGCCGAGCACGGCCGCCACCTCCGTGCGGACCAGGCCGAGCAGGACGCGGTCGCGGTCGGCGGGGGGCAGCGCGGCCAGTCCCCCGTCCGTG
>NZ_WWJT01000383.1 GCF_009865385.1 Streptomyces sp. SID486
TGCACCGCGGCGACGCGGGCCACGCCCGGGTGGCCCGGGCCCTGGCCGCGCTCGGCCCCCTCGCCGCGGCCGTGCCCCTCGGAGATCTGGCCGGCACCACACCGGTCGGCACCCAGGAAGCCGTCGACATCCTCAACTCCGCCGGTCTGCTCGACGGTCACGCCTTCCGGCACCCGACCGCCGCCGCGGCCGTCCTGGAGGACATGGACACCGCCGCGCGCACGGACCTGCACGGCCGGATCGCCGACATGCTCTACCGCTCCGGGGCACCCGCCGAAGAGGTCGCGCACCACCTCTGTGCCGCGGACCTCGTCCCGGCCCGCTGGGGCGCGGCGATCCTGCGCGCCGCCGCGGAACAGGCGCTGGCCGCCGACGAGGTGGAGCGCTGCGCCGACTGCCTCGGCCTGGTCCTGCGCGACTGCACGGACGAGCGTGAACGCCACGCCCTGTCGGCGGCCCTGGCGCGCGCCCAGTGGCGCACCAACCCGGCGGCGGCCGGCCCCCACCTGGAACCGCTGCGCGAGACGGCGCTGGCCGGCGGACTGGGCATGCGGGACACCGCCACCGTCCTGCGGTACCTGCTCTGGCAGGGCGACACCGAGCTGGCCGCGCAGGGCGTGGCCACGCTGGTGCGCGCCCAGTCGCCCGCGGACGCGCAGATCATCGCCGAGGTGGAGTTCGTACGGCAGTGGTTCTACGGCGTCGCGCTCCCCGGCAAGGGCGCCCCCGCCGCCGGTGCCGACCCCCGCCGCCAGGTGCGGGC
>NZ_WWJT01000384.1 GCF_009865385.1 Streptomyces sp. SID486
CAGCAGCGGCTGCTGCTGGAGACCTCCTGGGAGACCTTCGAGCGGGCCGGCATCGACCCGGTGTCCCTGCGGGGCAGCACGACCGGCGTCTTCGCCGGTCTCATGTACCACGACTACGGCTCCCAGCTGCAGAGCATCCCCGAAGGCGCCGAGGGATACCTCGCGACGGGCGGCTCCGGAAGCATCGCGTCCGGACGCATCGCCTACACCTTCGGTCTCGAAGGCCCCGCGGTCACCATCGACACGGCCTGCTCGTCCTCGCTCGTGGCCCTGCACCTCGCGGCGCAGTCCCTGCGCCAGGGGGAGTGTTCACTGGCCCTGGCCGGTGGTGTGACGGTGATGTCCACCCCCGCGACCTTCGTGGAGTTCAGCCGTCAGCGCGGCCTCGCCACGAACGGCCGCTGCAAGCCGTTCGCGGCGGCCGCCGACGGCACCGGCTGGGGTGAGGGCGTCGGCATGCTGCTGTTGGAGCGGCTGTCCGACGCGCGCCGCAACGGCCACCAGGTGCTGGCGGTGGTCCGTGGCTCGGCCGTGAACCAGGACGGCGCGAGCAACGGCCTCACGGCGCCGAACGGCCCGTCCCAGCAGCGGGTGATCCGGGCGGCATTGGCGAACGCCGGGGTTCCGGCAGCCGAGGTGGACGTGGTCGAGGCGCACGGTACGGGTACGACCCTTGGTGACCCGATCGAGGCGCAGGCGCTGCTGGCGACCTA
>NZ_WWJT01000039.1 GCF_009865385.1 Streptomyces sp. SID486
CGCCCCGGTGTCGTCCGCGGGCACCGCACCGGCGCCCAGGGCCCGCGCGGCGACCGCGCCGGCCCCGCCGCCGAGCGGCACTTCGAGGACGTAGGCGCTGCCGCTCATGCCCGGTACCTCGTGCGTCTGCAGCACTCCCCCGTGGGCGCGCACGATTCCGCGCACGATCGGCTCGTGCACCGGGTCTCCCCCGGCGTACGGGCCGCGTACCTCGATCCGGGCGACCTCACCGCGCTGGGCGGCGGCGACCACGACCGTGTTGTCCAGGTAACCGCCCGCCGACACGGGCGTGTTGCCCGTCGCGTCGACCCCGGCGACGTCCGCCACGAGGTGGGCGAGCGCGACGGCGAGCCGCTGCGGGTCCACCTCGGCCTCGATGGGCGGCGCGTGCACGGCGAACTGCACGCGGCCCGGCCCGATGAGCTCGACGGCCCCGTCCACACCGGCGGCCACGACGGCGTCCAGCATCACCTTCGTCCGGGTGATGTCCTCGGTGCCCGCGTCCAGCCGCTGGTAGCCGAGGACGTTGTCGATGAGGGTGGTGATGCGCGCGTAGCCCGCCGAGAGATGGTGCAGGACCTGGTTCGCCTCGGGCCACAGCTGCCCGGCGTCGTCCGCCGCCAGTGCGGACAGCTCGCGCCGCAGCTCGTCCAGCGGGCCGCGCAGCGACTGTCCGAGCAGGGTCAGCAGCTGCTCGTGCCGCCCGGCGAGGGCCTCGTACCGGTCCTTCTCCCGCTCGGCGAGCGCGGCGTACCGCTCCTCGCCCGCGGCCAGCTCCTCCGCGTGCGTCTCGCGGAGTTCCTCGACCTCGGCGACATGCCGCTGGCGCAGTGCGGTCAGATCGGAGGCGTGTTCCTCGGAGAGCCGCTCCAGCTCCTCGGCGTGCGCCTTCTCCAGCGCGTCCTTCTCCTCGGTCAGGGAGTCGAAGGGCCGCCGGTCGGTGAAGGTCATCACGGCGCCGACGAGCTGGTCCCCGTCCCGCACCGGCGCGGTGGTCAGGTCGACCGGGACCTTCTGGTCGCCCTTGGACCACAGGACCTGCCCGCGCACCCGGTGCTTGCGCCCGGAGCGCAGGGTGTCGGCGAGCGGCGACTCCTCGTACGGGAACGGCGATCCGTCGGCACGCGAGTGCAGCACCAGCGTGTGCAGCTCCTTGCCGCCCAGCTCGCCCGCCCGGTGACCCAGTATCTGGGCGGCGGCCGGGTTGACGAGCACGATGCGGCCGTCGGTGTCGGTGCCCACGACGCCTTCCGACGCCGCCCGCAGGATCATCTCGGTCTGCCGTTGCGAGCGGGCCAGCTCGGCCTCGGTGTCGACGGTCCCGGACAGGTCCCGGACCACGATCATCAGCAGCTCGTCACCGGTGTAGCCGTAACCGTCGTACGCCTGCTGGCCGTTCTCCAGGTTCGCGCTGGTGACCTCGACCGGGAACTCGCTGCCGTCGGTCCGCCGCGCCACCATCCGGGTCGGCTTGGTGCGGCCCCGCGGGTCCATGTGGTCGGGCCGCCGCATGGAACCGGGGATGAGGCGGGAGTCGAACTGCGGCAGCAGATCGAGCAGCCCGCGCCCGACGAGCGCGGTGCCCGGTGCCTCGAACGCCTCCAGCGCGATGGTGTTGGCGTTGACGACGGTTCCGTTGGCGTTGACCAGGACCAACGCGTCCGGCAGAGCGTCGAGTATGGCTGCGAGGCGAGCAGCGCCTCGGGATGGCCTGCTGCTCACGAGACGCCTTCCTCCCTGTTACCGCACCTTGCCGACCGCTCGGGCCATATTGCCAACCGGCCCGCGACGTGTCACGCGAGGGAGTCTAAAGGCACGGGTCCCGCTCGCGGCGCCGGATGAGAGGGAGGTCCCACGAGGAAGTGACGACGAACGCGTGACCGATGCTCCGGCTCCCCGACACCTTCGCGGGACCTTTACGGAACCGGCGCCCCGGTCAGGGGGCCTCTGCCGCGCCTCGGCCCCGGCGCACGGGCCCCTACCAGAACCCGGCCCGGCGCACCGGCACCTGCCGGAACCCCGCCCCC
>NZ_WWJT01000385.1 GCF_009865385.1 Streptomyces sp. SID486
ACCTGGATCTCGGTGGCGTCCAAACGCAGCTCGACACCTTCGGCCTGGGCATAGGCAAATACATCCGTCAGCGTCCGAAGCCGCAGGCCGGGACGGTCGGGAACCGCGCACCCCCGCTCCGCCAGGAGCGTGCGCACCTCTCCGATCGCCCGGGTGACGGTGGAACGGTCGACACCGAACAGCAGCCCCAGCACCGAGTGCGGCAGGTCGTGCCGCAGATGGATCAG
>NZ_WWJT01000386.1 GCF_009865385.1 Streptomyces sp. SID486
CGGCGGGCCGGTGGAGCCGCCGCGGGGAGCGCGTGACGGTGCGGGTCCGCCAAAACGTTTCCACTGCGGAACCAATCGCGCCCGCCCTGTCGTCTACGGGGGCGTGCAGCGTCAAGGCTCCATCGGCGGCAGCGCCGCGATCCGCATCCGGGTGACAGGAGGTGTCCTCCTCGTCGCGCACCTCGCCGTGGTCGCCTGGCTGATGCTGCGTCCCCTGGACGTCCCCTGGGTGATGCCCCCGAATCTGCGCCCGCTGGCCGGTATCCGGTCCGATCTGGCGCTGGGCTGGCCGGGTGCCGCCAGACCCCTCTGCGAGGGGCTCGCGCTGCTCGCGCCGCTGGGCGTACTGCTCCCGGCGGCGCACGGCAGGATCGCCGTCTCCCCGCTCGCCTCGCTGATCCGTACGGCCGCGGCCGGCGCGCTGCTCTCCCTCGGCATCGCCCTGCTGCAGACCGGTGTGCCGGGCCGGGTCGTGGACGTCGACTCGGTGCTGCTGAACACCGCGGGGGTCGTCCTGGCCCACCTGGCCTTCGTGCCGGCGGGCCGGGCCTGGCTGCGCGGGCAGCAGGCGCGGGAGCCCGGTGCGGCCGGGCAGGTGGTCACCGTCCAGGAGGAGCTGTCTCAGGGGCGTACCCCGACGATTCCCAGGGTCGGTATCGCCCCGTAGAGCGATGCTTCGTCCCGTTCGTCTCCGTACCGTGGACAACAGTTGAGGGGTCCCGACCGGGAGCCCGCCACCGGCTCTCGATCGAGCCGACGACCACGGAGGATCCGACATGACCGCCCTTGCCCGCCCCACCCACGGCCGGATGATCGGCGGGGTCTGCGCCGCACTCGCCCGGCGCTTCGGCACCTCGGCCACGACGATGCGGGTGATCTTCCTGGTCTCCTGCCTGCTGCCGGGCCCCCAGTTCCTGGTCTACATAGCGCTGTGGCTGCTGCTGCCGTCCGAGGACAAGGCGGACAGGGCCCGTACCGCCTGGTGAGCGGGGCACGGCAGCCCGCGGCGACCGGCGAACCCCGAGGGGTGCGCGGGCGCGCGCACGCCGCCGGGGCGCTCCCGGACGGTGTCCGGTGCGCCCCGACGGCGTCGTACGGCCGGCGGCCCGCGGTGTCAGCCGAGCGGGATCCCGTTCACCGGCACCCCGTGCGTGGGCAGTCCCGTGTTCTGCAGCGGCAGTCCGCCGAGCAGCGCGGCGGCCGGCGCGGTCGGACCCTCGGCGAGGACCTTCTGCACGGCGGGCTGGGCGGCGGCCACCCCGGCGCCCAGGGCACCCTGCCCCTGGGTGAGCGCCTCGGTGGCACCCGGCAGCGCCTTGCCGACGTTCTCGGCCGGCAGCGTCCTGGTGACGAGGTCCAGGGCCTGCCCGGCGTCCGGGACGGCCGGGGCGGCGTTGGCCGCGCCCGCGCCGACGGCGGCGATGGCGGCACCGAGGGCGGCGACGCCCAGGGTCTTGGCAGCAGACTGCTTCATGGTGAATGCGTCCTTGCGAGCGGAGACGGGTGATCACAAACGATCTGAGCGGTCCACGACCGTAAACATCCCGGACCACCCCCCGCAAACACCGAAATGCGGACGCCTTGTGAAAGCACGTCCGCTTTCCGTACCGGCAGGAGCACGGTGACTAGACCTCCGGACCGCCGGAACCGCTGGTGGACGCGGTCTGCCGGAACAGCCATTCGGATTTCAGTTCGGCATAGCCGGGCTTGATCACGTCATTGATCATCGCGAGTCGTTCATCGAAAGGAATGAACGCTGATTTCATCGCATTGACGGAGAACCACTGCAGATCGTCGAGCGTATAACCGAATGCGTCGACGAGGTGCTCGAATTCCCGGCTCATGCTGGTGTGGGACATCAGCCGGTTGTCGGTGTTCACCGTGGCGCGGAAGTGCAGCCGGCGCAGCAGTCCGATCGGATGCTCGGCGTAGGAGGGCGCGGCGCCCGTCTGCAGGTTGGAGCTGGGGCACAGTTCCAGCGGGATCCGTTTGTCCCGCACGTAGGAGGCGAGCCGGCCGAGCCGGACCGAGCCGTCGTCGCGGACCTCGATGTCGTCGATGATCCGCACCCCGTGGCCGAGCCGGTCGGCCCCGCACCACTGGAGCGCCTGCCAGATGGAGGGCAGCCCGAAGGCTTCGCCGGCGTGGATGGTGAAGTGGTTGTTCTCCCGCTTCAGGTACTCGAAGGCGTCGAGGTGGCGGGTGGGCGGGTAGCCGGCCTCGGCACCGGCGATGTCGAAGCCGACCACGCCGACGTCCCGGTGGCGGTTGGCGAGTTCGGCGATCTCCAGTGAGCGGGCGGCGTGCCGCATGGCGGTCAGCAGGGCGCCGACCCGGATCCGGTGGCCGTTCTCCCGGGCCAGCCGCTCCCCCTGCCGGAACCCCTCGTTGACGGCCTCGACCACCTCTTCCAGGGTCAGCCCCGCTTCGAGGTGCTGCTCGGGCGCGTACCGCACCTCGGCGTAGACGACCCCGTCCTCGGCGAGGTCCTCGGCGCACTCCCGGGCCACCCGGATCAGGGCCTCGCGGGTCTGCATCACGCCTACGGTGTGCCGGAAGGTCTCCAGATACCGCTCCAGCGAGCCGGAGTCGGCGGCCTCCCGGAACCAGAGACCGAGCTTGTCCGGGTCGGTGTCGGGAAGATCGGTGTACCCGGTCTCCCGGGCGAGTTCGACGACGGTCCCCGGGCGGAGCCCGCCGTCGAGATGATCGTGCAGCAGTACCTTGGCCGCCCGGCGGATCTGGTCCGGCGTCGGGACGTGTGCCGGCACGGACGCCGGGACGGCCGCCATGGGTGCAGTCTGGCTCGTCATTTCCGCACTCTAACTCCTACGCGCGTAGAGCGACCGGTGCGCGCGGCGGCTCTTTTCCGGCGGTTTTCCGCCGATGCGGAACGGTGACCCCCGGGACGGGTTTCGTACACCCCGGCTTCTGACACTGTTCTGTCATGGGACAGCAATCGACACCGGTCCGAACGGCCGGACTGGGAAAGGCAGTCGGCCCCGGGCCGACGTCGGTGAGCGGAGCGGTGCTGCTGCTCCCCGGCGGGGAGGAGGTCTCCGCCCGCCGGCCGTCCCCCTTCCGGGCGACGGCCCTGATCCGCTCCCTGGGCCGGGTGCTCGCCCGCGCGGGCCGCCCCGAGGGGCTGGCCGTCCATTGCGTCCGCTACCGCTACCGCGGCTGGAACGGCAGCGCGGCGCACCTCGCGGCGGACGCCGAGTGGGCCGCCGACGAGGTCGTCCGGCGCTACGGGGACGTTCCCGTGTGCCTGGCCGGTGTGGACATGGGCGGGCGCGCGGCACTGCGGGCGGGTGGCCATGAAGCCGTCAACTCCGTGGTGGCGCTGGCTCCCTGGCTGCCGGAGGAAGACGTCGCCGCGCCCGCGGAGCCGGTCAAGCAGCTGGTCGGGCGGCGGGTGCTGATCGCGCACGGCACGAACGACGAACGGACCGATCCAGAGCTGTCGTTCCGCTTCGCGGCGCGCGCGAAGAAGGCCAACCGGGAGGTGTGCCGGTTCGAGGTGCACTCCGACGGACACGGACTGCACGGGCACCGGGGGGAAGTGCTCAGCCTGTCGGCGGACTTCGTGATGGGCGCGCTGTTCGGCTGTCCGGTGTCCCGGCCGGTGGAGGACGCGCTGGCCGCACCGCCGCCGATCGGCCTCCGGATGCCGCTGGCCGCGGGGTTCGGCCGGTCGTTGAAGTTGAAGCGGTAGGGAGGGGCGGGGGGCAGGCCACCGGTCAGGACGGAAGCAGGTTGCCCCGCCTGGACAGCAGGAACTTCTTGAACGCGGCCACCGGCGGGGTGTCCGGGCGGTCGGCGAGCCAGGCGACGCCGATCTCGCGGACCGCCCGGGGGGCCGTGACCGCCAGTTCCACCACACCGGGCCGCGGCACCGTCGGCGGCGGCAGGAGGGCCACCCCCAGCCCGGCCGCGACCAGGCCCCTCAGCGTCTCCGCCTCCTCGCCCTCGAAGGCGACGCGCGGACGGAAACCGGCCTCGCGGCACAGCGAGTCGAAGATGCGGCGCAGGCCGTAGCCGGGTTCCAGGGTGACGAACGTTTCGTCCGCCGCCTCGGCCAGCCGGACGCGGCGGCGGGCGGCCAGCCGGTGGTCGGCGGGGACGACCAGGCGGAGCTTCTGCTCGTCCAGCCGACGGGCCACCAGGTCGGGCGCGTCGGGGACCGGCGAGGTGAGGCACAGGTCCAGCTCACCGGTGCGGAGCCGCTCCAGCATCGCCTCGCCGTAGTTCTGGACCAGGCTGAAGCGGACGCGCGGGTGATCGGCGCGGAAGGCGTGCAGGAGGCCGGGTACGGTTTCGGCGCCCATGGTGTGCAGGAACCCGAAGGCGACCTTGCCGGTGGCCGGGTCGGCGTCCGCGCGGACCTCCTCCGCGGCGCGCTCGACCTCGGCGAGGGCCCGCTCGACGGAGGCGAGGAAGGTGCGGCCCGCGGTGGTGAGGGAGACGGTCCGGCCGTGCCGGGCGAACAGGTCGACGCCCAGGTCCTGCTCCAGGCGGGCCATCGCCCGGGACAGCGTGGACTGGGGGACGTTCATCTCGTGCGCGGCGCGGGTGACGTGTTCGGTACGGGCCACGCCGGCGAAGTAGGCGAGGCGGGGCGCCAGCGACAGCGCCATGTCTTCTGTGTCACCGGATGGTGACAGTCGCCCCTGTGACCTCTGCTGATGCGCCATGGGAACGATTATCGCAAATTCATGCATTGGACGGATGAGAGCCGTGGTACCTACGGTCGAAGCATGTCTCCCGCCAGTACCGGGGCGTCCACCAGCGTGGACGCCGCTCGCCCCGCCGCCTCCCCCTCTCCCGCCTCTCCGGACTCTTCTGACTCCGACTCCCGGCTGAGCCCGGGCGGCCCCGGCTACCGCCGGATGAGCTTCGCCCTGTTCCTCGCCGGGGTCGCGACCTTCGCCCTCCTCTACTCCACCCAGGCCCTGCTGCCGCTGATCTCCGGTGAGTTCGGCGTCGCGGCGAGCGAGGCGAGCTGGACCGTGGCGGCGGCGACCGGCGGACTGGCCCTGTTCGTCCTGCCCATGAGCGCCCTGTCGGAGCGCTACGGCCGCCGTACCGTGATGACGGCCTCGCTGGCCGTCGCCGTCACGGTCGGCATGCTGGTGCCGTTCGCGCCGTCGATCGGCGCGCTGGTGGTGCTGCGCGGGGTCCAGGGCGCGGCGCTGGCCGGTCTGCCGGCCTCGGCGACGGCCTACCTGGCCGAAGAGGTACGGCCGAAGGCACTGGTCACGGCGATCGGGCTGTTCGTGGCGGGCAACAGCGTCGGCGGGATGAGCGGCCGGGTGATCACCGGCTGGGTCGCCCAGGAGTGGGGCTGGCGGGTCTCGGTCGGCGTGATCGGCGCGCTCGCCGTCGCCTGCGCGGTGGCCTTCCGGCTGCTCCTGCCGGCGCCGAAGCACTTCACGGCGGGCTCGCTGCGTCCGCGCGTGCTGCTCGGCACGGTCCGCGACCACCTCTCGGACCCGCTGCTGCGCCGCCTGTACGCGATCGGCGCGCTGTTCATGACGGTGTTCGGCGGTGTGTACACCGTGATCGGCTACCGGCTGACGGCGGAGCCGTTCGGGCTGCCGCAGGGCATCGTGGGCTCGATCTTCCTGGTCTACCTGGTGGGGACGGTCTCGGCCTCCACCGCGGGCCGGCTGGTGGGCCGGCTGGGCCGCCGGGGCGCGCTGTACCTGGCGGGCGGTACGACGGCGGCCGGCCTGCTGCTGTCCCTGACCGCCGCCCTCCCGCTGGTCCTGCTCGGCCTCGTGCTGATCACCGCGGGCTTCTTCGCCGGGCACGCGGTCGCCTCCTCGGCGGTCAGCAAGACGGCCACCCACGGCCGCGCCCAGGCCTCGGCGCTGTACCAGTCGGCGTACTACATCGGCTCCAGCGCGGGCAGCACCGTCGGTGCGCTGGCCTTCCACGCGGACGGCTGGACCGGCACGGTCGCGGTCGGCCTCCTCGCGGTCCTCGGTGTCGTCACCATCACCGCCCTCGGAACCCGGGCCGCCCGGGTGGCGGCCCGCCGGCGGCCGGTGGGCGCCCACTGAGTCGGCGCACGCCCCTCACCGGCCCGGAGCAACCACTGCGAACCGGCCGTTCTCCCACTCCGGGGGCCATTGTCAGTGGGCTGCGGTAGCTTCCCAAGTGCCGGGGCGCGAAGGCGCGCCACAGGGACGGCCACAGGGGTGGGTGGACGATGGGCAACGGAACGGCGACGGCAGACCTCGACGTCGTACTGGAGAAGCACCGGACCGAGCTGACGGGGTACTGCTATCGCATGCTCGGCTCCTCCTTCGAGGCCGAGGACGCGGTCCAGGACACCCTGGTGCGGGCCTGGCGCGGCTACGACAAGTTCGAGGGCCGTTCCTCGGTGCGCTCGTGGCTCTACCGGATCGCGACGAACGTGTGCCTGGACATGCTGACGGCGGGCAACAAACGGGCGCGGCCCATGGATCTGTCCGAGGCGACCCCGCTCGCCCGGGCGGCGCTCTCCCCGCGCCCGGACAACACCTGGCTGGAGCCGATGCCGGACGCGCGCGTGCTGCCGACGGTGCAGGACCCGGCGGAGGCGGCCGTCGCGAAGGAGTCGATCCGGCTCGCCTTCATGGCGGCCCTCCAGCAGCTGCCGCCCAAGCAGCGGGCGGTGCTGATCCTGCGCGAGGTGCTGGCCTGGCGGGCGAGCGAGGTGGCCGAGCTGCTGGGCACCTCGGTGGCCTCGGTGAACAGCGCGCTGCAGCGGGCCCGGGCCACGCTGGCGGAGCACGCGGACGCGGGGACCGAGGCAGCGGTGTCCGACCCGCTGGACGAGGAGCAGCGCAAACTCCTGGAGCGCTACGTGAAGGCGTTCGAGGGCTACGACATGACGGCGCTGACGGCACTGCTGCACGAGGACGCCATCATGACGATGCCGCCGTTCGACCTGTGGCTGCGCGGCACCGCCGACATCACCGGCTTCATGACCACCATCGGCGCCTCCTGCGCCGGTTCCCGCCTGCTCCCGGTCCGGGCCAACGGACTGCCGGGGTTCGCGCACTACAAGCCGGACCCGGACAACGGCGGGTTCAGCCCGTGGGCGGTGCAGGTGCTGGAGATCTCAGAGGGCCGGATCACCGGTTTCCACTGCTTCCTCGACACCCAGCGGTGGTTCCCCCTCTTCGACCTGCCCCTCCACCTGGAAGCGGAGGCCGACGAGGTCGAGAAGGGCGTGTAGCGCGGGATCGGGGTCCCGCAGCCGTATCCGCCCGCCGGCCCGGCGGGCGGTGAGTTCCAGCCGGGCGAGCAGGTCGACGACGGCCAGCCCCGGGGGGCCGAGACCGCCCACGTCACACACGACCACCCCGGGCCGGCCGGGCTCCAGCAGGGCCCTGAGATCGGCGCACAGCCCGGCCACCTCGTCACGGCGGACGGGGCCGGGCAGCACGAGCACGGCGGGCGTCTTGGCATCCACGTGCGGGTAGACCGGCGGGCCGGGCGGAACTCATCGCCGGAGATCACATTGACCGCTCACCCCTGCCCGGCGGAGGGTGGCCCCTGTGGCGGGGGTGCTGAGCGGGTTCGCGGTGATCGCGGTGGTCATCGGGGCGGGCTATGTGCTCGGACGGCGCGGGACGCTCGGCGCGCAGGGCGGCGAGGTGCTCACCCGGCTGGCGTTCACCGTGGCCGGTCCGGCGCTGCTCTTCACGACCCTCGCACGCGCCGACCTGTCGGTGCTGTTCTCCGCCCGCCTGCTGGTGACGGCGCTCAGTACGGCCGCCGTGGCGGGGGCCTTCGTGACGGTCGGCGTGGTGCGGGGCTGGGGGGTGGGCCGTACGACGATCGGCGCCCTGTGCTCCGGGTACGTCAACTCGGGCAACCTCGGCATCCCGATCGCCGCGTACGTGCTCGGCGACGCGTCCCTGGTGGCGCCGGTGCTGCTCTTCCAGGTCGTGCTGGTGACGCCCGTCGCGCTCACGGTGCTGGACCTGTCCGGGCCGGGCGGCGAGGGTTCGGCGGTACGACGACTGCTGACTCCGCTGCGCAACCCGATGGCGGTCGGCTCACTGGCCGGGGTCGTGGTGTCGGCGGCGGGACGGCAGCTGCCGGGGCCGCTTCTGAACCCGCTCGGGCTGATCGGGAACATGTCCGTCCCCGCTGCCCTGCTGGCCTTCGGCATCTCCCTGCACGGCAGCCCGGCGCCCGGCCGGGGACGGGACAGCGGACCGGTCCTGCTGTCCGTCGTGCTCAAGTCACTGGGCCAGCCTCTGGTGGCATGGCTGCTGGGGTGGGGTGTCTTCGGCCTGCGCGGCGCCACACTCCTGGACGTGGTGGTGACCGCGGCCCTCCCGGGCGCCCAGAACCTCTTCACCTACGCCAGCCGCTACCGCGTGGCCGAATCCCTGGCCCGTGAGTCGATCCTGCTGTCGACGCTGGTGTCGATCCCGGTACTGGTGGGGGTGGCGGCGGCGCTGGGATGACGTGGTCGGCCGGCGGTGAGTGCTCGCACGGCGGTCCCCGTCGGTGGGTCACCGGTCCCGGGACGCCGAACGGGACCGGTGGTGGTCCACCGGTCCCGTTCGGCCGAAGCGGGCCGCGTCGTCAGCGGCCCCCCGGCGCGGGGCGCAGGTCAGCGGCTCCCGGGCGCGGGGCGCAGGTCAGGCGATGCGCTCCAGCACCACGGGGGTGGGCTCGAAGCCGGTGCCCGTGGCCGCGATGTCGTAGGAGCCCGTGACCGCCTGGAGGGCGTAGTCGAAGCGCTCCGGGGTGTCCGTGTGCAGGGTGAGGAGGGGCTGGCCCTCGGTCACCGTGTCGCCCGGCTTGGCGTGCATCTCCACGCCCGCCGCCGCCTGCACCGGGTCCTCCTTGCGGGCGCGGCCGGCGCCCAGGCGCCACGCGGCGATGCCGATGTCGTAGGCGTCGAGGCGGGTCAGGACACCGGAGGCAGGTGCCTTGACGACGTGCTGCTCCCTGGAGGTGGGCAGCTCGGCGTCCGGGTCGCCGCCCTGGGCCGCGATCATCCGGCGCCACACGTCCATCGCGGAGCCGTCGGCCAGCGCCTTCGCGGGGTCCGCGTCCTTGATGCCGGCCGCGTCGAGCATCTCGCGGGCCAGGGCGACCGTCAGCTCGACGACGTCGGCGGGGCCGCCGCCGGCCAGCACCTCGACCGACTCGCGGACCTCCAGGGCGTTGCCCGCGGTGAGGCCGAGAGGGGTGGACATGTCGGTGAGCAGCGCGACCGTCTTCACGCCGTGGTCCGTGCCGAGGCCGACCATGGTGGAGGCCAGCTCACGGGCGTCCTCGATGGTCTTCATGAAGGCGCCCGAGCCGACCTTCACGTCCAGCACCAGGGAACCGGTGCCCTCGGCGATCTTCTTCGACATGATCGAGGAGGCGATCAGCGGGATGGCCTCCACCGTGCCGGTCACGTCCCGCAGGGCGTACAGCTTCTTGTCCGCGGGGGCCAGGCCGTCACCGGCCGCGCAGATCACCGCGCCGGTGGTGTCGAGGACGTGCAGCATCTCCTCGTTGGACAGCAGCGCGCGCCAGCCGGGGATCGACTCCAGCTTGTCCAGGGTGCCGCCGGTGTGGCCGAGGCCGCGGCCGGAGAGCTGCGGGACGGCGGCTCCGCACGCGGCGACGAGCGGGGCCAGCGGCAGGGTGATCTTGTCGCCGACGCCGCCGGTGGAGTGCTTGTCGGCCGTCGGGCGCGACAGCGAGGAGAAGTCCATGCGCTCGCCGGAGGCGATCATGGCCGCGGTCCAGCGGGCGATCTCGGTGCGGTTCATGCCGTTGAGCAGGATGGCCATGTTGAGCGCGGCCATCTGGTAGTCGGCGACCTCGCCGCGGGTGTACGCGTCGATGACCCAGTCGATCTGCTCGTCGGTCAGCTCACCGCGGTCCCGCTTGGTGCGGATGACGGAGATGGCGTCCATGGCCATGGCTGATGGCTTCCTTCCGGGAGGTGCGAAGTGCACGGCCCCCCTGCGCGGATGCGGTCAGGGGGGCCGTACGGCGTTACTTGGTGAGGTGGCCCGGGCCGAAGGCCTGGGGCAGCATCTCGGAGAGCGGCAGGACGCCCTCGGGGGTGTCCAGCAGCAGGTCCGGGCCGCCGAACTCGTGGAGCAGCTGGCGGCAGCGGCCGCAGGGCACCAGGAGGGTGCCCTCGCCGTCCACACAGGTGAAGTGCGTCAGCCGGCCGCCCCCGGTGCGCTGGAGCTGCGAGACCAGGCCGCACTCCGCGCACAGCGAGAGGCCGTAGGAGGCGTTCTCGACGTTGCAGCCGGTGACGACACGGCCGTCGTCGACCAGGGCCGCCACGCCGACCGGGTAGCCCGAGTAGGGGGCGTAGGCGTGGGCCATGGCCTCCCTCGCCTCGGCCCGCAGCGCCTCCCAGTCGAAGCCCGCGGCGTCCCCCGTCACTTGCCCTGGCCCTTCCGGTACCGCATGCCGTCCGCCTTCGGCATCCGCAGGCGCTGCGCGGACAGCGACAGCACCAGCAGGGTGACGACGTACGGGGTGGCGCCCACGAAGTCGCTCGGGACCTCGTCGGTGAGCAGGTACCAGACCAGGACCAGCGCGGCCGTCACGGCGCTGACCACACCCTGTACCACGGCCTTCTTGTACAGCTTCCAGCCGGCCAGCAGCGCGAGCAGGACGACCAGCAGCAGGAGCAGGGCGTGGACGGTCACGCCGCCGTTGCGCAGCTGGAGCGCGTCGGAGTAGCCGAACAGGCCCGCGCCCATCGCGAGGCCGCCGGGACGCCAGTTGCCGAAGATCATGGCGGCGAGACCGATGTAGCCGCGGCCTCCGGTCTGGCCCTCCAGGTAGGTGTGGGAGGTGACCAGCGCGAGGAACGCGCCGCCGAGCCCGGCGAGGCCGCCGGAGACGGCCACGGCCGCGTACTTGTACCGGTAGACGTTGACGCCCAGCGACTCCGCGGCGACCGGGTTCTCGCCGCAGGAGCGCAGCCGCAGTCCGAACGGGGTGCGCCACAGCAGCCACCAGCTGCCGACGAACAGCAGCACGGCGAGGATCGTCACCACCGACAGGTTGGTGATCAGACCGCCGATGATGCCGGCGAGGTCGGAGACGAGGAACCAGTGGTGCTTCTCGACCGACGCGAGGCCGTCCGAGAGACCGGGGATGGTGACGTCGGGCAGCGAGTCCGCGGGCGGGGACTGCTTGGGGTTGCCGCCCGCGTCGGCGGCCTTGCCCTCGGCGAAGAACAGCTTGGCGAGGTACTGGGTGGCACCGAGCGCGAGCAGGTTGACGGCGACACCGGAGACGATGTGGTCGACGCCGAAGGTGACCGTGGCGACGGCGTGCACGAGGCCGCCGAGGACACCGAAGCCGATGCCGCACAACAGTCCGAGCCAGGGGCTGGACTGCCAGCCGATCCAGCCGGCGCCGAAGGTGCCGAGGATCATCATGCCCTCGAGGCCGATGTTGACCACGCCGGCCCGCTCGGACCACAGGCCGGCGAGGCCGGCGAGGCCGATCGGCACGGCCAGGCCGAGCGCGGCGGAGACCTGTCCGGCCGAGTCGAGCTGGTCGGAGCCGGTGATCATGCGGACGGCCGCCACGAGCAGCAGGGCGCCGGCGACGATCATGAGGATCTGGCCGAGGGAACGCCCCGAGCGCTGGGACGCGCCCGCCGCCTTGGGCGCCGCGGGCGGCGGCGCGTCGGTCATCGTGGCAGTCATCACGCCACCTCCTGCTTCTTCGTCGGAGCGGCGGCCTGCGCGGCGAGTTCGGCGCCGACCTTCTGCTGCTGGCGCTTGAGGCCGTAGCGCCGCACGACCTCGTAGGCGATCACGACGCACAGGACGATGACGCCCTGGATGACGCCGAGGATCTCCTTGTCGTAGCCCTCGAACTCGAGGTGGTTGGTGGTGCGCTCCAGGAAGCCCCAGAGCAGGGCACCGAGCGCGATGCCGACCGGGTTGTTGCGGCCGAGCAGCGCGATGGCGATACCGGTGAAGCCGATACCGGTGGGGAAGCTGTTGTCGTACTGGTGGCTCTCGTTGAGCAGCGTGGGCATGCCGATCAGACCGGCCACCGCACCCGAGATGATCATGCTGGTGGCGATCATCTTCTTCACCGAGACGCCGCTCGCGGAGGCGGCGCTCTCGGACTGGCCGACGGTGCGCAGGTCGAAGCCGAACCGGGTGCGGCCGAGGACGAACCAGTACGCGAGGCCGACGAGTACGGCGACGACGACGAAGCCGTCCAGGATGCCGGCCGGGCCGGTGTCGATCGAGAAGAAGAACGAGGACGACGGCAGCGGCTTGGTGGAGACGAGGGTGCCGCCCTGCTGCAGCTCGCCCAGGCGGCCGGGCTGGAGCAGGTAGCCGATGATCGCGGTGGCGATCGAGTTCAGCATGATGGTCGCGATGACCTCGCTGACGCCCCGGGTCACCTTGAGGACGCCGGCGATGGCCGCCCACAGCGCGCCGGTCGCCATCGCGCAGATCATGATCAGCGGTATGGCGAGCCAGCCGGGCACGGTCAGCGCGCCGCCGAGGACGGCGGCCATGAACGCGGCGAGCCGGTACTGGCCGTCGACACCGATGTTGAACAGGTTCATGCGGAAGCCGATGGCCACCGCGACACCCGCGAGGTAGTACGTCGTCGCCTTGTTGAGGATGTAGACCTGGCTGTCGCTGGCGAAGCCGTAGGTGGTCATGTCGCTGAAGGCGGCGCCGGGGTTCTTGCCGGTCGCGAGGATCACCAGGGCGGTGACGACGAGCGCGGCGACGACCGCCAGCAGGGGCGCGGCGATGCCGAGGAGCAGCCGCTCCTTGTCGATCCGTGAGGTCAGCTTCTTCATCGCTCGTCGTCCTCTGTGTGCTCCAGGTGGCCGGTGGCCGCACCCGTCATGGCGGAGCCCAGCTCTTCGGGGGTGATGGTGGCGGGGTCGGCGTCGGCGACCAGACGGCCCCGGTACATCACCCGCAGGGTGTCGGAGAGGCCGATCAGCTCGTCGAGGTCGGCGGAGATCAGCAGCACGGCCAGACCCTCGCGGCGGGCCTCGCGGATGTAGTCCCAGATGGCGGCTTGGGCGCCGACGTCCACACCGCGGGTGGGGTGGGCGGCGATGAGCAGCTTGGGGTCGTGGCTCATCTCGCGGCCGACGATCAGCTTCTGCTGGTTGCCGCCGGACAGCGAGGCCGCGGTCACGTCGATGCCGGGCGTGCGGACGTCGTACGCCTGCACGATGCGCTCGGTGTCGGCGCGGGCCGCCTTGATGTCGAGCAGTCCGGCGCGCGAGTTGGGCTTCTCGGTGACGTGCCCGAGGATGCGGTTCTCCCACAGCGGTGCTTCCAGCAGCAGGCCGTGGCGGTGGCGGTCCTCGGGGATGTAGCCGATGCCGGCCTCGCGGCGGTCGCGGGTGGCGGCGCGGGAGATGTCGGTGCCGTCCAGGGTGACGACGCCGGCGTCGGGGTGCCGCATGCCCATGATCGCCTCGACCAGTTCGGACTGGCCGTTGCCCTCCACACCGGCGATGCCGAGGACCTCGCCCTTGTGGATGGTGAAGGAGACCTCGTCCAGGATGATCCGCTCGATGCCGTCGAGGTCGGTCTGCGACAGGTGCAGGCCGTCCAGCTTCAGCATCGGGGTGTCCGTGACGGTGGACTCCTCGGTCTCCGGGGTGGGCAGCTCGCTGCCGACCATCAGCTCGGCGAGCTGCTTGGGGGTGGTGCCCCGCGGCTCGACCGTGCCGACGGTGGTGCCGCGCCGGATCACGGTGATCTCGTCGGCGACGGAGAGCACCTCGCCCAGCTTGTGCGAGATGAAGATGACGGTGAGGCCCTCGGCCTTCAGCTCGCGCAGGTTGTCGAAGAGCGCGTCGACCTCCTGCGGCACGAGCACGGCGGTCGGCTCGTCGAGGATGAGCGTGCGCGCGCCGCGGTAGAGGACCTTGAGGATCTCCACGCGCTGGCGGTCGGCGACGCCCAGTTCCTCGACGAGGACGTCGGGCCGGACGTTCAGGCTGTACGCGTCCGAGATCTCCTTGATCCGGGCGCGGGCCTTGCCCCCGATGCCGTGCAGCTTCTCCGCGCCGAGGACGACGTTCTCCAGCACGGTGAGGTTGTCGGCGAGCATGAAGTGCTGGTGCACCATGCCGATGCCGCGGGCGATGGCGTCACCGGGGTTGTTCAGGACGACCTGTTCGCCGTTGACCGTGATGGTGCCCTCGTCCGGCTGCTGCATGCCGTAGAGGATCTTCATCAGGGTGGACTTGCCGGCGCCGTTCTCACCGCAGAGGGCATGGACGGTGCCGGTGCGGACGGTGATGTCGATGTCGCGGTTGGCGACGACGCCGGGGAAACGCTTGGTGATGCCGCGCAGTTCGACGGCAGCGGGAGGGCTGGACGCGTTGATGGCGCACTCTCCTCGGGGAAAGGGGCTGCGGGGAGGGGGCAGGCGTCGGCGACGCTAGCGCGGCAACTCCGTGCTACACGCGTAGAGTTGACACATTGTTATGGCTCGGCGAGGGGCTCCCGAGGGCGCCCCGCGCCGAGCCTGAGGTCCGACGGACCCGTCAGATCACGGGGTGGTCTTGACCTTGATCGAGCCGTCGACGATCTTCTTCTTCGCCGCGTCCAGCTTGGCCTGGATGTCGTCGATGAAGCCGCCGCTGGTGGCGAGCGAGACGCCGTCCTTGGCGAGCGAGTAGCTGTTGGTGCCGGTCAGCGGCTTGCCGTCGTGGACCGACTTGATGAAGTCGTACACACCGACGTCGACGTTCTTGACCATCGAGGTCAGGATCGCGCTCTTGTACTTGGCCAGGCCCGGGATGTTGTACTGGTCCGAGTCCACGCCGATGGCCCAGGAGCCCTTCTTGCCGGCGACGGCCTCGATCGCGCCGTTGCCGGAGGAGCCGGCCGCCGTGTAGATGACGTCGGCGCCGTTGTCCAGCATGCCCTGCGCGGCCTCCTTGCCCTTGTCGGGGCTGGCGAAGCCGGAGGTGTCCGAGCCGTGCGACAGGTACTGCGTGTCGATCTTGATCTTCGCGTCGGTGTCCTTGACGCCCTGGACGTAGCCCGCCTCGAACTTCTTGATCAGCGGGACGTCCACACCGCCGATGAAGCCGACGTGCTTCGACTTGGACTTCAGCGCGGCGGCGACACCGGCCAGGTAGGAGCCCTGCTCCTCGGTGAAGTTGATGCTGTCGACGTTCTTGGCCTCGACGACCGAGTCGACGATGCCGAAGCTGGTCTTCGGGTACTTCGCGGCGACCTTGGTCATGGAGGCGGCGTACGCGTAGCCGACGCCGATGACCGGGTTGTAGCCCGCGTCGGCCAGGTCCGACAGGCGCTGCTCGCGGTCGGCCTCGGTGTCGGAGGTCTTCGCGGTCAGCTCCTTGATGTCACCGCCGAACTCCTTCTTGGCCTTGTCGGCACCGCGCGCGGCGGAGTCGTTGAAGGAGCGGTCACCACGGCCGCCGACGTCGAACGCGAGACCGATCTTGACGCCCTTGCCGTCACCCGAGGACGAGCCGGTGTCCTTGTCGGAGGAGGTGCTGCCACAGGCAGTGGCAGTCAGTGCGAGTGCTGCGGACGCGATACACGCAGCGGAAAGCTTGGCTACCCGGCGCACGGGAGGCTCCTTCACCTGACCTGAGCGCCGTGTCGGCGCTTGATGGGAGCACCATGACAGTGCCCCAGCCACGACGCCCCCATTGGCGTCGGCTTCGCGGCATCGTAACGCGCGTAGATGTCGCAAAAAACCCCCTAGGGAAGCCGTTATCGATTCGAGGCAAACAGCGTCTGAACTCGATCTCAGGCCCTTCTCACCGCACTGTTGCGGACAGTGTGCGAATGGCTTGCATTCGTGTTGCGCCGACCGGGGAAACGGCCCCCGGGGGGCCGTCGACTCAGCCGCGGGCCGCCGCGGGGCCGTCGGCTCAGCCGCGGGCCGCCGGGGGCGTCGACTCAGCCGCGGGCCGCCGCGGGGGCCGTCGGCTCAGCCGCGGGCCGCCGGGGGGGCGTCGGCTCAGCCGCGGGCCGCGGCGGTCTCCAGGAAGGCGGCGGCGGTGAACATCTCCACACCGACCCTGATCGCGTACTCGTCCGCGTCGAAGTCGCCCTGGTGGAGGTCGCGCACCGTGCGCTCGCCGGGCCTGCGCACCCCGAGGCGGGCCATCGCCCCGGGCACCTCCTCCAGGTACCAGGAGAAGTCCTCGCCGCCGAGGCTCTGCTCGGTGCTCTCCACGGACCGCATGCCACGACGGGCGACCATGGCCCGCCGCAGCAGCTCGGTGGACTCCCGGTCGTTCACGACGGGCGGCACGCCCCGCATGTAGTTGATCTCCGACTTGGCACGGTGCAGCGTGGCGATCTCGTCGATGGCCTCGTGCACGATGTCGGGCGCGTCCCGCCAGGCGTCCAGGTCGAGGCAGCGGACGGTCCCGGACAGCTCGGCGTGCTGCGGTACGACGTTCGGGGCATGGCCGGACTCGATCCGGCCCCAGGTCAGGGCGAGGCCGGCGCGGGTGTCGACACGGCGCGCGACGAGCGCGGGCACGTCGATCGCCACGCGGGCGGCGGCGGTGACCAGGTCGGTGGTCAGGTGGGGGCGGGCGGTGTGCCCGCCGGGCCCGTCGAGCGCGATCTCCAGCCGGTCGCACGCGCTGGTGATCGGCCCGTGCCGCAGCCCGACCTTGCCGGCGTCCACCCTGGGGTCGCAGTGGGCGGCGAGGATCCGGCCGACGCCTTCGAGCACCCCGTCGGCGATGGCGCCGAGGGCACCGCCGGGCAGCACCTCCTCGGCGGGCTGGAACACCAGCCGCACCGGACGGGACAGCAGCCCCTTGGCGTGCAGGTCGGCGAGGACCAGGCCGGCGCCGAGGACGACGGTGGTGTGCACGTCGTGGCCGCAGGCGTGGGCACGGTCGGGCACGGTCGACCGGTAGGGGCAGTCGGTCTTGGTGTCGGGGATGGGCAGCGCGTCGATGTCGGCGCGCAGGGCCAGGATGGGCACGTCCGCACGCTCACCCTCCGTGACCCCGATGTCGCAGACGAGTCCGGTTCCGGTGGCGAGGACGCGGGGCCGCAGCCCCGCCCGCTCAAGCCGCTCCTTGATCGCGGCGGTCGTGCGGAACTCCTGGTTGCCCAGCTCGGGGTGCATGTGCAAGTCGCGTCGGAAGGCGACGAGTTCGGCGTGCAGGGACTCGCTCAGCACGCCGGGGAGCACATCCCCCGGGAGGCCGGCCTCGGACTCTAGGGACATCAATTGCTTCACCCTCTGAAGGGTAGGACGCCCACTGATCAACTACCCCTCGATCAACAAAAGTTCAGCCCGTTAGGGGAAGAAAATCTGACCGGCGGACGCATGGCTGCGGACTGGGGTGGGTAAAACCTCTGTTTTCTACATCCACGCATACCACGCATCGTGGGTCTCACGCGCGTCATGTCCACGAACCGGACCCCCCGGAGCACCGGCTCGCGGTAGCGTCCACGGGCGTGGAGCGACACGACCACGGACTTCCCGCGGACGACCCGCGCCTCCTGCGACGCGATCGCCGAGGACTACTCCACCCGCTGCCCCGGCGACCCGGCCCGTCCGCTCGGCTACTGCCGGCGCACGCAGGAGCAGATCAACCGAGGCGCTGGCCCGGGCGAGCCTGGAACCGGTGGCAGCCGTGCTCCGCGAGCCGTCCGGCGAGAAGACACGCCGACGGGCATTCCTACTGGCGCGACGGGGGTGAGGGGGGCCGGACCGCTACAGGTACTCGCCCTTCCGTCCCTCGGGGACCTGACAGCAGCCGGAGATGACGTCCAGGTTCAGCAGCGCAGGGTTGTCCTCGGCCATCTGAATGACGTGCAAGCTCCAGGGGTGGAGGACGCGGAAGTACCTGTCCGGGTCCTTGTCCGCGCACTCGGTCACCGTCGCGCGGGTGTCGGACGTCTTGCCCTTGACTCCCCGCTCGACCTCCTTCGACGGTGGTCCATCAGAAGTGCTCGACCTCTTGGCCGTCGGGCACCCGGTAACAGCCCGATACGACCATCAGGCTCAGCTTCGGCGGGTTCCTCTTCTCCATCCGGGTGATGTGCACGCCGGCTTTCTTCTCGTCGTTGTCGGCGATCAGGACGGTGTTCTTGTTCTTGCTGGTGTCCTGGCCGTACTGGACGATCTTCCAGCCGTGCTTCGGCAGGTTCTCCTCGAGGTGCCGCATCGCGGTGCCCAGATCACTCTCCGACGCCGGGTGGAAGCTCCACTGGTGGAAGATCTGGAAGTGGGTGTCCCGGTCCTTGCCCGGGCACTCCTGGACCCCCGGGCGGCTGTCGGACGCCTTGCCCTCGACCCCGATCAGGTCGTAGACACCACTGGAGACCCTCTCCATCGCGTCCGAGGCCGCCCGCGAGGTGCTCGTCCCGGCGGACCGGACACCGTCAGAGCCGCTGTCCGAGGTGCTGTCGGTGCCGCCGGCGGAGTTGTCGTCAGTCATGCTGCATCCGGTGAGGGTGGTGAGTACGAGGGGTACGGTGAGCGCGAGTGCGCTCATGCTGATCTTCACGTCGCGGGGTCTCTCCTACTTCACGTGCGCCCAGAAGTCGGGCGCCGGCTTCAGCTGCGCGTCGTCTCCGTTCCCGATGACGACGAGGGCCGGGCACCTTGCCGTCGACCTCACCGAGCCCCGGCTGGCCGTCGTCCAGCTTGCCCAGCGCCTTGCCGATGCCGTCCTGCAGACCCTTGGTGTCCTCGCCCTCCGGCGTCCAGGGCGTGATGTCCCCCCGCTTCCCGCTTCCCCGCCGCCGGCGGGCTGCCGTCGCCTCGCGCATGCCCTTTCGGGCAGGCAAATGATCTTATGGAGACGCGATCACGCGGCGCCTGAGTACCCGTACTCAGTCGGGGCCGGTTGGGTTCGGGCCGGGCTAGGCGAGGCTCACCGCCGCCAGACGGTGGACGTCGCGGGCCGTGTCGGTCACTCCTGACAGGAAGCCCTGGGCCCGGGGGGAGGCGGTGTCCGTGAGCCAGGCCGGGTCGATGTCGCAGACCGCGACGCGGACGCCCGTACCGGCCAGGGCCAGCGGCAGGGTGTGCACGACCGTGGACGGGAAGCTGAGGATCGTCCGCCCTATGGGGCCACGGCGGGCGATCAGTTCCAGGGGGAGGTCCGGACGCACTATCTCCAGCCCCGTCTCGGCGGCCAGGCGGTGCAGTTTGTCGGTGCTCTCGCGGCGGTGCGCGAAGTAGCGGGTGGCGCCGTGCGCCTTGGCCAGGCCGCGGACGGCCTCCAGGTAGCGGTCGCCGTCCACGACCCCGGTCTCCACCAGCGAGGTGCCGACCATGTCCGCGCCCTTGGTGATGCGCGGCGGCCCGAAGCGGGCGCGGGTCCAGGCGAAGTCGTTGGCGGTGACGGTGACGCCCTCGGGGGTCTCGGTCACCGGCATGGAGGAGAAGACCTCGACCCGGCGGTGGGCGCTCGGGGTGAGACGGCGGCGGGCGGAGGAGGACACCGGCGCGAAGAGCAGGTCGCGGGCGCCGGGCCGGCCGCCCTTGCGGTGCCAGCGGACCAGGCGTTCGCCGCGGGCCAGCTGGGCGACGAACTCCATCGTCGCCGTGCCGTCGTCGACGACGACCAGGTCTTGGGCGCGGGTGATGGTCAGCAGCAGCTGCACGTAGCGGGAGAACGGGTCCCCCATGACGATCCGGTCGGCCCGGCGGAGGGAGCCCGCCAGGCCGCCGATCGTGTGGAAGGGCGCGGTCGTGCCGCCCCGCGCCTCCTCCCAGCGCACCCGGTACCCCTCGTCCCGGGCCAGGTCGGCCATGCGGCGCAGCTGGCCCCGGGTCATGGGGTCGGTCGGGGACAGGACGACGACGGTGAGCTCCGCGCCGGCCGCCGGGTTCTCACCGGCCACCGTCCGCCGTATCTGCACGGGCACGGACGGCAGGGTGTCCGTGCCCGCGCTGTGCAGGCCGTGCAGGTGCGCCCACTCCAGTACGTTCAGCAGCTGGACCGGGCTCTCCACGAAGGCGAGCGTGCGGAGGGGGTGGCCGGTGTGACCGGCGCGGGGGCTCATCGGCGTACGACCGTCCCGTCGTAGGGCAATCCGTCAGGCAATCGGGGTGCTCAGACCGTGACCGGCTCGCCCGCGGCCGCGGCGATCTCCGCCTCGGCGACGACACCGGTGACGCGGCGCAGCTTCTTCATCGGGCCCAGCTCGGAGTCGTAGACCTTCTTGACGCCGTCACCGAGGGAGGCCTCGATGGTGCGGATGTCCCGGACGAGGCGGACGAGGCCCTGCGGCTCCACGGAGGCGGCCTGGTCGGAGCCCCACATGGCGCGGTCCAGGGTGATGTGGCGCTCGACGAAGGTCGCCCCGAGCGCGACCGCGGCGAGGGTGGTCTGCAGGCCGGTCTCGTGGCCGGAGTAGCCGATCGGGACGTTCGGGAACTCCTTCTCCAGTGTGTTGATCACACGGAGGTTCAGCTCCTCGGCCTTGGCCGGGTAGGTGGAGGTGGCGTGGCACATGAGGATGTTGTCGCTGCCGAGGACCTCGACCGCGTGGCGGATCTGCTTCGGCGTCGACATGCCGGTGGAGAGGATGACCGAGCGGCCGGTGGCGCGCAGGGCCTTCAGCAGCTCGTCGTCGGTGAGGGAGGCGGAGGCCACCTTGTGGGCGGGGACGTCGAACTTCTCCAGGAAGGCGACGGCCTCGGTGTCCCACGGGGAGGCGAACCAGTCGATGTTCTTGCTCTTGCAGTACTCGTCGATCTGGCGGTACTCGTCCTCGCCGAACTCCACGCGGTGGCGGTAGTCGATGTAGGTCATCCGGCCCCAGGGGGTGTCGCGCTCGATGTCCCACTGGTCACGGGGGGTGCAGATCTCGGGGGTGCGCTTCTGGAACTTGACGGCGTCGCAGCCGGCCTCGGCGGCCACGTCGATCAGCTTGAAGGCGTTCTCCAGCTCACCGTTGTGGTTGATGCCGATCTCGCCGCAGATGTAGACGGGCTTGCCGGGGCCGACCTCGCGCGAACCGAAGGTGCGCAGACGGGAGTTGGTGCTCATCAGGGGGTGTCCTTACTTGGGGAGGGAGTCGAGAGAGGGGCCGAGGATCCAGCTGGCGATCTCTCGGATCGCGCCGTCGCCGCCGGGGACGGTGGTGACCGCGCGTGCGGCGCCGCGTACGACGTCGTGGGCGCTCGCGACCGCCACGGGCCAGCCCACCAGGGCGAAGCACGGGAGGTCGTTCACGTCGTTGCCGACGTAGAGCACGCGCTCCGGCGCGATGCCCTGCTCCTCGCACCACTGCTTCAGTGCGAGGTCTTTCCGGTCGATGCCGTGCAGCACGGGGATCCGCAGCTTCCGTGCGCGGGCGGCGACGACCGGGTTCTGTTCCGTGGACAGGATCAGCATCTTCAGGCCGCTCCTGCGCAGCGCCGCGATGCCGAGTCCGTCGCCGCGGTGCACGGCGACGACCTCCCGTCCGTCGGAGTCGATCAGCACCCGGTCGTCGGTCTGGGTGCCGTCGAAGTCCAGTACGACCGCGTCGATGTCGTCGGCGGCCGGCAGCGAACCGGGGCGGTCCGCGTCGAAGAGGGGGGCGAGGGCCCGGGCCCGCGCGAGGTCGTGCGGGTCGTCGATCTCCAGCACCCGGGCCGGGTCGGTGCGCACCAGCTCGGTGTGGCCGAAGAAGCGGTGACGCTGCTCGCGGAAGCCGGCCGCGTCCATGGCGTAGGCGGCGCCCGTCTCCAGGAAGTCCTGGGGGCGGTCCTGGCGGCGCGGGCGGTAGGACTTGTCGTGGTTGACGCCCACCCCGCCCTCGCCCTCGGTGTCGGCCTCGCGCCAGACGAAGCCGTGGAAGGGAGCCACGGTGACGGCGGTGTCGGCGCCGTTCTCGGCGACCGCGGCGGCCACCCCGTCGATGTCCTCGCGGATCACGAACGGGCTGGTGCACTGCACGAGCAGGACCACGTCGACCGGGGCGCCGTGCAGCGCTTCGTGGGTGTCCATGGCGTGCAGGACCGCGGCCTCCGAGGTGGCGGTGTCACCGGCGATGGCGGCGGGCCGCAGCACGACCTCGGCGCCGGCCTCCCGGGCGGCGGCGGCGATGGCCTGGTCGTCGGTGGAGACGACGACGTCGGTCACCAGCCGGGTCGCCCGGCACTCGCGCACCGCGCGCGCCACCAGCGGGACACCGCCCACGGGGGCGAGGTTCTTCGCGGGGACGCCCTTGGAGCCGCCACGCGCCGGGATCACCGCGAGTACCCGGCGGACCGAAGCTCGCGGGCCCGCTTCCGAGTGGGACATGGGGTCTACTCCTTGCAATGAGGTCACAGCTCGCCCATCCGCCGGATCACGGGGGCGACCCGCTGGACGCCGTGCCGGTAGGCGCCGCGCGCGGCCTTGCGGACGATCTGCCGGACGGGGCCGGGCGCCTTGTCGGCGGCGGGCGCCCCGGGCAGCGGTACGCCGTCGGGGCCGAGGTGGTGGCGGGCGAGGATGCCCGGCAGGTATCCGGGCGCGGTCTCGGGCGTGTAGTAGGGGTTCAGGGGCGGCAGGCCGCCGGGGCGGTCGAGCAGCTTGGCGATGCGTTCCCGGGCGGTGTCGAACGCCGTCGCGTAGGTGCCGTCGGCCGCGACGCCCTGCCGGGCCACCCACTCCTCGTCGGGCACCGGCAGGTGCCCGGCGTCGAGCTGGTCCCAGGAGGCGAGGCAGCCGGAGCCGGTGAAGTGGTGGTTGCCGAGCACCTCGCGCACCCCGAGGTCGGTGAGGACGGCCGTGGGGATACGGCGGTGCAGGGCTTCCAGGGCGGCGGTGGAGCTGACCGTGACGAGCAGGTCGGTGCGGTCGAGCACCTCGCCCATGTGCCCGTACACCAGACGGAAGTTGGCGGGCAGGTCCCTGCCCTGGGCCAGCTTCTGGTACGGCAGTTCCTCGATGTGGGTGGTGTGCTCGCCGGGCCTGGAGCGCAGCTTCAGCAGCACCTCGCGCTCGGGGTGCCTGCGGGCGTGCGCCACCGCGCGGTCGAGCAGGTAGAGCCGGTCGCGGCGGTTGTCCGGCACGGACGGCTGGACCGCGAACACCACGGTGTAGGGGTCGTGTTCGCCGGTGTAGGGCGTGCCGCCGAGGAAGGGCAGCGCGACCTCGGTGACCGAGGAGGCGTCGGCGCCCACGCCCTCGTAGACGGCCCGGAACCGGTCCGCGTCGTGGCGGGAGTTGGCGAGGACGAGGTCCGCGCCGTGCCGCAGCAGCAGTCCGTCGGTGAGCTTCTCGTAGACGACCCCGACATAGCCGGTGACGACCACGGGACGCCTGCCCGGGCCCCAGGCGGCGCGCAGTCCGTGCAGCATCGCCTGGACGCCGCCGCCGACCAGGGCGAGGACGAGGACGTCGTAGGACTCCTCGGTCATCGCGCGCAGGAACTCGATGCCGGTGACTTCGTTCAGGGAGGCGGCCCGGACGCCGACTTCCGTCAGCTGGCGGGCGGTGGGGGTGGCTCGTCCCCGCAGGAGGTAGCCGTCGAGGCGGACCTCGGCAGCCGCGGGAGTGAGGCGCTGCGCGGTGAGCGCACCCCACTTCCAGCGGGTGTCGGAGTCCGCGAGGACGGCGACCCGCAGGGACTTCGTAGCACTTGCTGGCACGTCCAAGACGCTAGGAAGCGATTCCGAGGTTCCGCCCAACCTGAATACAACAAACGGTTAACAGCACGTCGCCGAATGGCGAATCAGGCTCTGATCACACCGGAAAACAGCCTGGTTCACAGCTTTGCCACGTGCAGTTCACCTGAAATCAAGGAGACGGTCAGGGCGCGGGCCGGGCTTCCCTCTAACGTCATCCGGGTGGTGAAGCTCTCGGTCATCGTGCCCTTCTACAACGTCCAGCAATACGCGCCAGACACGCTGAAGAGCCTGCGTGCGAACACGCGTGAGGACTTCGAATTCATTCTCGTCGACGACTGCTCGCGCGACGAGACCCCGGAGATCCTGGCGCGCGCGGAACGCGATCTGCCCGGCGCGGTCCTGGTCAGACACGAACAGAACGGAGGGCTGGCGACGGCGCGCAACACCGGTATCGACCGGGCGCGCGGCGAGTACCTGACGTTCCTGGACGGTGACGACTGGCTCGCCCCCGGGTACTACCCCCGACTGGTCGCGGCCATGGACGAGTTGGGCTGCGACTTCGTCCGCACCGACCATGTGCAGTGCACCGGCCGGGCCCGTGCCATCCACCGGGTGCCGCAGGGCCGCCGCGGTGTCGTGCTGAACCCGCGGGACACGATCCTGCCCGCGGACCGGTCCACCTCCGTCGACTACGCGTACGCGTGGGCGGGTGTCTACCACCGCCGGCTCGTCGACGAGGGCCTGCTGCACTTCACCCACGGGCTGCGCACGGCCGAGGACCGGCCGTGGATCTGGCGGCTGCACCGGGAGGCCAAGTCCTTCGCCGCCGTCGGCCTGCTGGGGGTCTATTACCGCCGCGGTGTCGCTTCGTCACTCACTCAGATCGGTGACGTCCGTCAACTTGATTTCATTCGCGCATTCGACCAGGTGATCGAGGAAACGGCACGGGATCCCGAGGCCGATAAACTGCTGCCGAAAGCCGTGCGCACATATTGCGCCATCATGGCTCATCACCTCGGATCGATCGAGAGGTTCGAACCCGCCGTGGCTCGACAATTGCGTTCCCTGAGCGCGGGCGCGCTGAAGAGGCTGCCGCAGGACGTACTGGCGCAGGTCCTGGACTCGATGGATCCGCAGCGCGCGAGCCGGCTGCGGCGGCTCAGGCGCCGGCCGGCCGGTGCCCGGACGGTGGCCGCCTGATGCCCCGCACCACGCACATCTTCTGCGCGTCGACCCTGTACGGAGCGGCCACCCTGGCCGCCGCCCTCGACGCCGGGCTGTTCGAACCGGCGGACCGCCGGCTGCTCGTGGTCACCAACAACGCGGCCAACCCCGAGACCACGCCGTCGGTGGACCGGATGCCGGGCTTCCGGACCATCGGCGACCGCTTCGACGGCGTGCTGTCCTGGAACGAGACCATCGCGCCGCTGCACCCGAGCGGCTGGGGCCCGCGCGCCAACGACATCCCCATGTGGGAGCGGTACGTACGGCTGCTGTGGGGACTCGGTGACGACCAGATCCGGATCAGCGTGGAATCCGTGCAGGTCAACCCGGCACTGGCACTGTGCCAGCTGTTCACCGGCGCTCCGGTCGATGTCTACGCCGACGGCCTCATGAGCTATGGCCCCACGCGCGACAAGATCGACCCGCTGGTCGGCACGCGCATCGAACGCCTCCTCCACCTCGACCTGGTCCCCGGGCTGACCCCGCTGCTGCTCACCGAGTTCGGTGTGCGCCCGGAACTGGTGCCCACCGAGGTGTTCCTGAAGGTGCTGGAGGAACTCGCCGAGGACGAGACGGAACTGCCGGGCACCGGTGAGCCGCGGCCCGCCCTGCTCCTCGGCCAGTACCTCTCCGCTCTGGAGATCCTCAGCGCCGCCGAGGAGGAGGAGCTGCACCTGAGGATGGTGCGCGGCGCGGTGGCGCTCGGCCACCGCAGGCTGGTCTTCAAGCCCCATCCGGTGGCGCCCGCCCACTGGTCACGGCTGCTGCGGGAGGAGGCGGACCGGCTCGGCGCCGAACTCGTCCTGCTGGACGTGCCCGTGCTCGCCGAGGTGGCGTTCCAGCGGCTGCGCCCCGCGCTGGTCGTCAGCTGCTTCTCGACCGCGCTGTTCACGGCGGCGGCCCTGTACGGGCTGCCCGTCGCCCGGGTCGGTACGGACACCGTCCTGGCCCGGCTCGCGCCCTACCAGAACAGCAACCGGGTGCCGGTGACCATCGCCGACGCGCTGCTGCCGGACCTCGGCGACGCGGGTGCCGTGTCCGGCTGGTCGATGCCGTCCCGGGAACGGGTGGACGAACTGGCCGCGCTGCTCGGGGCGGTGGGCTTCGCCATGCAGCCGAAGATCTATCCGCAGCTGCGGGGCGCCGCCGAGAGCTACCTCTCCCGGCACCTCGACCCGCACACCTGGCGCTACTTCAAGCGCCGTCGACTGACCTCGCTGGCTCTGCCGGGGGCGGTTCCCGCCCAGTTGTCGTTCATCCCGCGCAATGCGACCGTACGCCGGATCGCCCGTCGGGCCCGGGCGCTGACCAGGCGCTGAGCCCGCCGCCCAGCCGCGCGCCGCTCCCCCGCCGCACCGGGGGGCGGCGCGTTCTGCCGCGCCCACGCGTCAACTTGGCGCCCCTGTTTTCACCCACGCGACATCTGTGCGATCGCCGCACGTCAACTTCGGATCGCCTTTCCTCCGTCGGGGTTGCGTAGCGTCGTTCCGTTGACCCACGGACGACCCAAGTCTTCGCATCCGCCGAAAGAGGCCCACGATGAAACCGGCCGACCAGACCCTCGCACCGGCGAGCACCGTCGGGGCGCTGCCCGCCGAACGGCTGCCGGCTCCCGGCACCTTGCCGGCCAGTCCCGTCCGCCGGCGCGCGGGTGACCGGCTGCGTGCCCTGGACGGGCTGCGGCTGCTGGCCGCGCTGATGGTCTGCCTCTACCACTTCGCCGGCAAGAACGGCGAGGTCGCCGAATCCTGGCACCAGTCCCCCTCGGGCGTGTTCCCGTCCCTGTCACGGGTGGCGACCTACGGCTGCCTCGGCGTCCAGTTCTTCTTCGTCATCAGCGGCTTCGTCATCTGCATGAGCAGCTGGGGCCGCACCCTGGGCGCCTTCTTCCGCTCCCGCGTCTCCCGGCTGTACCCGGCGTACTGGGCGGCCCTGCTGATGGTGGGCGCCGCCTCGGTGCTCCTGCCGGTGGTGGTGCACCCGCTCCGGTCGGATGAGTTCCTGGTGAACTTCACGATGCTGCAGCAGCCGATGGGCGTGCCGCGGGTGCTGGGCGTGTGCTGGACGCTCTGGGTGGAGATGCGTTTCTACGTGCTCTTCGCGCTGTTCGTGATCTGGCGCGGTGTCACCTACCGGCGCGTGGTGACCTTCTGCATCCTGTGGACGCTGGCCGGTGTCTTCGCCCGTGTCGCCGACCTGCCGCTCACGGACGAGCTGGTGATGCGGGACCACGCCCCGTACTTCATCGGCGGCCTGGCCCTCTACCTGATCCACCGCTTCGGCAGCGACCTGCTGCTGTGGGGCATCGTCGGCACGTCCTTCCTGCTGGGCCAGCGCTACTCGGTCACGGCCCTGTGGCACCCGGGCGGGCACGGCGACTTCCCGCGCGACCCGTACGTCATCCAGGGGATCGTCTTCCTGTCCTTCGCGGCGGTCGCGGTGGTGGCGCTGGGCTGGACGCGCTGGGCGAACTGGCGCTGGCTGACGGTGGCGGGGGCGCTGACGTACCCCTTCTATCTGATCCACGAGCACCTGGGCTGGTTCGTCATCCGGGTGCTGCACCGGGGCCTCGGCCTCGGCGCGTACGCCACGCTCGCGGTGACGGTCAGCGGGTTCCTGGTCCTCGCCTGGCTGATGCACCGCTTCGTGGAGCGGCCGTTCGGGCCGCGGCTGAAGCGGGCGCTGGCGGCGCAGCGGCCGGGGACCGTCCCGTCGCGCTGAGCGGGGCCCTGCCGCACACGGACGACGGCGGCCGGCAGGAGCGGATCGCTCCCACCGGCCGCCGTGGCGTGCGCCCGGCGCGCCTACCGCCGGCGTGCGCGGATCTGCTTCACGGCCTTGCGGACGGCGGGGTGGCGGCGCAGGGCCTCGGCGCGTACGGGGCTGCCGCCGGGCAGGCGGAGCGCGGTCAGGCGGCGCTTCTTGAAGTACCGCGGATACTCGGCGAGGTGCGCGCCGAGCCAGGCGGCGGCCTCCGGGTGCAGGCCGGGGTGCTTGCGGGACTGCATGCAGTAGCCCACGGTGCGCACGAGCGGGCCGAGTGTGCCGCCGAGCGAGTCGAGCGGCAGCGGGGTGCCGGTCACGTCGCGTTCGGCGTCGGGCAGGGCCGCGTCGATGATCGTGAGCGGGATGCGGTTGCTGTTCTCGTACGGGGTGATGCGGTCCAGGAGCAGTTCCGTGCCGACCCGCGCGACCGGGATGCCGTAGAAGGCGGCGGCCGTCATCAGCGCGGTGGAGAAGCAGCCGACGACCAGTTCCGGCTTCAGGTGGGCGAACACGGTCTCGGCGAGCACCGGCTCGCTCAGGACGGTCAGCCGCACCCCGAGTTCCGCGGCCTCCGCCTCCAGCGACGTGTTGTAGACGCTGGGGGCGCTGGGGTGGGGCTTGAAGAGGACGGCGCGGTGTCCGGCGCGGGCGGCGGCGCGCACCATCCGGACGTGCAGCTCCTCCTCCTCGTCCTGTGTGATCAGGTTGATGGCCGAGAGGTACTGGCCGAGCAGCACGGCGGTGGGCCGCCCCGCGGCGGGGACGCGGTCGGCGAGGATGCCGGCGCCCTCCTCGCCGATCTGGGCGAGGACCTCGACGATGGACTCGTTCGGCACGGCCACGGGCTCGACCCCGTACTCGGCCAGGAGCATGGGCCGCAGCCCGGGTATCAGGTCGAGGTGGAGCACGCGCGCGATGCGGGTGCTCATGTTGTGCGGGATGCGGTTGCGGGTGGGGCCGTAGCTCATCAGGCCGTCCGCGTACACGTGGATCGGGCTGTCGGCGAAGATGTCGGCGACCGCGCGGGAGGGGTTGGCCTGGATCGACTCGCAGGCGATCTCGACCGGCTCGTCACCCAGGTTCCAGGCCAGGCGTACGGCCTTCTCCCACAGCACCAGGTCCTGGCCGCGCGGCGACCAGCCGGCCGGGTGGTGCGGGGAGATGAAGTCGTTCCAGGAGCGGACCTCGTCGAACTCCGGGCGCAGCCGCTCGAATCCGGCCATCCGGTCCAGCGGGGTGCCGACCTCGGGCACGGCGGCGGTGTTGCTGACGACGAGGATGCGGCGGTGCTCGGCGCGGGGGCCGAAGAGTCCGGCGCGCAGGGCGGCGGTGACGGTGGCCGCCGCGTACTGGGTGGCGGAGAAGAATATCTGGGTCGTACCGCGCCGGGGTGCGCCCCCGGCCGTGGCCGGTGCCGTGCCCGCGCCGCTGTCCGTACGGTCCGTGCCGCTCATGCGGCCACTCCCTTCATGCCGCCGCGTATGCGCCGCAGCACCTGTACGCGTGTCTCGCCCATGCCGGCGAGGGCTTCGTTCAGTTCTTCCTCCGACATCCGTCCCAGCGTCTCACCGGCCAGCTGCCGCAGCCTGGCGGCGACGCTGCGCTCGAACCGGTCCCGGTTCAGCAGCTGGTGGGCGATGACGACGCAGTAGTTGCGCAGCGCCTTCTTGCGCAGCGTGCCGGCCTCGGGGTCGTCGGCGAGTTCGGCGAGGACGAGGTCGAAGGAGCGGAAGAAGTCCAGCTGGCGCACGTCACCGATCTGGGTGAGCGAGCTGGCGACGCCCCGGCGGTAGAAGACGCCGTGCAGCCCGGCGACGGCGTAGGAGTCCGCCCTGCGGTGCAGCTCCCAGATCCAGGGCCGGTCCTCGGCGGTGCGCAGCCCGTCGTGGAAGCGCAGCAGGCCGCGGTCGAGCAGGCGCCGGTGGTAGACGCCGGCCCAGGCGTACGGGTAGTCGACCATGGTCGACTCGCCGACGGGGAGGATGGAGCCGCGCGGGTCGAGCGCGATGTGCCGGCGTCCTTCCGGCGCCCGGTGGACGGCGCGCTGGACGCCGGTCACCTGGACGTGGTCGGTGCGGACGAAGTCGACGTCCAGGCGCTCGATCCGGTCCACCAGGGTTTCGAGGTAGCCGGGGGCGAACCAGTCGTCACCGTCGAGGAAGGTGAGGTAGCGGCCCTCGGCCGCGTCGATGCCGGTGTTGCGGGCGGTGGCCAGTCCACCGTTCTGCTCGTGCCGGATCACCCTGCTGTTCGGCAGCCGTTTCGTCAGTTCCAGCAACGCCTCGTACGTCCTGTCCTTGGTCGACCGGTCCTCGATGAGGAGGAACTCGAAGTCGTCCCGGGCGTTGTGGACAAGACTGGCGACCGTCTCCGCTATGTAGGTCTCGACGTTGTAGCAGGGGATGATCACCGACAGTTTCGGGGAGCGGTTGGTCACACGTACACCCGGGCTCTCTCAGGGGCAGGTCGTCTCAGGGGCAGGTCGCTGCGACCGTAGAAAGTGTTCGACGCCGGGCGGCGTCCCCCACCGGAACACGGGGTGAACGAGAGGTGGCGGCATGAAGTCGACGTCCGGGGTACACCCGTACGTCACCGGTCCGCCGTCCGCCGGAGGTGTCCGCGTCCCCGTTCAGTCGATCCCGTAGCGTGCCGCGATGCCCTCGGTCAGCAGCTCCAGCCCTTCTTCGAACTGCGCGTCGTAGCCGTCGAAGAGCAGTTTCCCGGCCTCGGCCGCCAGTGGGTAGGCGGCCAGCCGCCGGGCGCGTTCCTCGACGTCGTACCCCTCGCGGCGCTCGTCCGGGAGCGGCCGCACCCCTTGCTCCTCGGTGACGAAGCCGAGGGTGTACACGTGGGTGGTGCGGGCCGCCTGGACGGCCTGGGCGAGGGTGAGGCCGGCCTCCGTCAGCAGGCGCAGGGTCGCCTCCATCGCGCCGGCGTGCTCCGTGCCCGTGAAGCGTGAGCCGCTGTAGACCTTGGCGCCGTCGCGGTAGCGGAGCAGCGTGGCCCGCAGCTCGCGGTTGGCCAGCAGCAGCCGCTCCCGCCAGGTGTCGGCGGGGTCGAGGGCGGTGCCGGCGACCATCCGCCGGTACATCTCCGTCGCCATCTCGTCCAGCAGCGCCTGCTTGTCCTTGAAGTGCCAGTACAGGGCGGGCGCCTTGACGTCCAGCTCCCTGGCGATGGCGCGCAGGGTCAGTCCCTCCAGTCCGACCTCGTTCAGCAGCCGCAGCGCCGTGTCGGCGACGCGTCGTCGGTCCAGAGGTGCACGTTTCGCGGGGCTCACACTTGACAGCTTAACAGCGTTAAGTGCACCGTTGCCGACGACGGAACTTAACGACGTTAAGGAGATATGTCATGGATGTCGTGATCGTGGGGGCGGGTCCGACGGGGCTGGCGCTCGGTATCGATCTCGCCCGGCGCGGGGTGCAGGCCCTGCTGGTGGAGCGGGAGCGGGGGCTCTTCCCCGGCTCCCGCGGCAAGGGGATCCAGCCCCGCACCCAGGAGGTCTTCGACGACCTGGGTGTCCTGGACGCGGTCCGGGCGGCGGGCGGCCCCTACCCGGCCCGGCTGATCTGGAAGGACGGCGAACCGGTCGGCGAGCGGCCGATGTTCGAGGAGATCCCGGCGGACGAGGGCACGCCGTACACCGACCCGCTGATGGTCGCGCAGTGGCGGACCCAGGAGGTGCTGTACGCGCGGCTGGTGGAGCTGGGCGGCCGGGTGGCGTTCGGGCGCGAGGTGACGGGCCTGGAGCAGGACGCGGACGGCGTGAGCGTGCGGTTCGCCGACGGCACGGCCGTCCGTGCGGGGTACGTCGTCGCCGCCGACGGAGGCCGCTCGGCGATCCGGCGCGCGCTGGGCGTCGGCATGACCGGGGAGCCGGTCGACCCGGCGTCGTTCCTGGTGGCCGACGTGACGGTGACGGGCCTCGACCGCGACCACTGGCACACGTTCCCGGCGGCCGGCGACGCCGGCCTGGCCCTGTGCCCCCTCGCCGGCACGGACGACTTCCAGCTCCAGGGGCGCCTGCCCGAGGGCACCAGGGCCGAGCTGTCCCTGGCGGGGGGCCGGGAGCTGGTGGCCGCGTACACGCACCTGGACCCCGGCCGGGTGACCGGGGTGCGCTGGATCTCGGACTTCCGGCCGCGCACCGGCCTGGCGGAGCGGTTCCGGGTGGGCCGGGTGTTCCTCGCGGGCGACGCGGCGCACGTCCACTCACCGGCGGGCGGGCAGGGGCTGAACACCAGCGTCCAGGACGCCTACAACCTGGGCTGGAAGCTGGGCGCGGTGCTGCAAGGCGGGGCGCACGAGGCGCTGCTGGACACCTTCGAGGAGGAGCGGCGCGCCAACGCCGCCGACATGCTGGGCCTGTCGACGGCCGTGCACCGCGGGGAGGTGCGGCGCGGCAGGGCGACGGTGCAGCTGGGACTGGGCTACCGGGGGTCCTCGCTCAGCGTGGACACCCGTACCGCGCCGGCCGGGATCCGGGCGGGCGACCGGGCACCGGACGGCAGGGTGGACGGCGTGCGGCTCTTCGACGCCTTCCGGGGGCCGCACTGGACGCTGCTGGGAGCGTCACTGCCGCGGATCCGGTCGCTCCCGTCGGCCCCGGAGAGCTACGGCCCGGGCGTCTTCCTGGTCCGCCCCGACGGGTACGTGGGCTGGGCGGGCGAGACCACCGGGGGCCTGCGGGAGTACGCGGAACGAGCGGGAGCCTTCGCGGGGGCGTAGGGCGGGCCCCCTGGGGCGTAGGGCGAGCCTCCGGGTGGTCAGGCGCCGGCCAGCGACAGCTTCACCGCGAACCCGAGGAACAGGGCACCCGCCGCCGAGGTCGCCGTCGCCGCCAGCCGCCTGCGGCGCCGGAAGGCCGCGGCGAGGCGGGTGCCGCCGAATATCAGGGCGCTGAGGTAGAGGCAGCTGGCCAGCTGTGCGAGCGTGCCGAGGACCACGAAGGACAGCGCCGGGTAGGCGTAGCCCGGGTCCACGAACTGCACGAAGAAGGCGACGAAGAACAGGATCGCCTTGGGGTTGAAGAGGCTGACGACGAAGGCACGGCGGAAGGGGCGCTCGTCGGTGACCTTGGCGGGGGCGGCGTCCTCGACGGTCCGCTCCCCGCGGGCCCGCCACATCTGCCACGCGGACCGCAGCATCCCGAGCGCCAGCCAGGTCAGGTAACCGGCACCGGCGTACTTCACGATCCCGAACAGCACGGCGTTGCCCTGGAGCAGCGAGGCGACGCCGGCCGCGGAGAGGGTCATCAGCACGGTGTCCCCGCACCACACGCCCGCGGCGGCGGTGTACCCCGCCCGCACACCTCGGCGGGCGGCCACGGAGAGCACGTACAGGGAGTTGGGACCGGGCAGCAGGACGATCAGGATCAGGCCCGCGAGGTAGGTGGGGAGGTCGATGACGCCGAACATGCAAGGAGTGTCGCACGCGGGTACGACACCGGGCCGGGGCGGACCGGCCCACCTCGCCACCGGCCTCTTCGTCACCGCTACTAGGCCGCCGGCTGCATCCCCAGCGGTCTCACCCCCGGCCTCTTCGTCACCGCTACTCGGCCGCCGGCTGCATCCCCACCGGCCTTCACCCCCCGGCCTCTTCCTCATCGGCCTTCACCCCCACCGGCCCTCATCACCGGGGGACGCGGACGATCAGGGGACGCGGACGGGACCGGGTGGGAAGGACCGGTCAGAACGCGTCGGTCGGCACATAGCTCCCCCACACCTGCCGCAGCACCCCGCACACCTCCCCCACCGTCGCCCGCGCCCGCAACGCCTCCTTCATCGGGTACAGGACGTTGTCCTCCCCCTCGGCGGCCCCGCGCAGAGCGTCAAGCGCCGCCCGGACCGCGCCCTGGTCCCGCCCGGCCCGCAGCCGGGCCAGCCGTTCCGTCTGCCGGGCCTCGACCGCCGGGTCCATCCGCAACGGCTCGTACGGCTCCTCCTCGTCCAGCCGGAAGCGGTTCACGCCGACCACGACCCGCTCCCCGGAGTCGGTCTCCGTGGCGATCCGGTACGCGTTGCGTTCGATCTCGGACTTCTGGAAGCCCCGCTCGATCGCCGCGACCGCCCCGCCCAGCTCCTCGACCCTCCGCATCAGGCCGACGGCGGCCTCCTCCACGTCGTCCGTCATCCGCTCGACCGCGTAGGAGCCCGCGAACGGGTCCACCGTCGCCGTCACGTCCGTCTCGTGCGCGAGGACCTGCTGGGTGCGCAGCGCCAGCCGCGCGCTCTTCTCGGTCGGCAGCGCGATCGCCTCGTCGAAGGAGTTGGTATGCAGGGACTGGGTGCCGCCGAGGACGGCCGCCAGGGCCTGGACGGTGACCCTGACCAGGTTCACCTCCGGCTGCTGGGCCGTCAGCTGGACCCCGGCCGTCTGGGTGTGGAAGCGCAGCATCAGGGACCTGGGATCGCGCGCGCCGAACTCCTCCCGCATCACCCGCGCCCATATCCTGCGTGCCGCGCGGAACTTGGCGACCTCCTCCAGCAGCGTCGTGCGGGCCACGAAGAAGAAGGACAGGCGCGGGGCGAAGTCGTCGACGTCCATGCCCGCCGCCAGCGCCGTGCGCACGTACTCGATGCCGTCGGCGAGGGTGAAGGCGATCTCCTGCGCGGGGGACGCGCCCGCCTCGGCCATGTGGTAGCCGGAGATCGAGATCGTGTTCCACCTCGGCATCACGGCGGCGCAGTAGCGGAAGACGTCCGCCGTCAGCCGCAGGGAGGGCCTGGGCGGGAAGATGTACGTGCCCCGCGCGATGTACTCCTTCAGGACGTCGTTCTGGACGGTTCCGGTCAGCCGGTGGGCCGGGACGCCCTGCTCCTCGGCCACCAGCTCGTAGAGCAGGAGCAGCAGCGCGGCGGGCGCGTTGATGGTCATGGACGTGGAGACCTGGTCCAGCGGGATGCCGTCGAACAGCATCCGCATGTCCTCGACCGAGTCGACCGCCACTCCCACCCTGCCGACCTCGCCGTGCGCCAGGGGTGCGTCGGAGTCGTGGCCCATCTGGGTCGGCAGGTCGAAGGCGACGGACAGCCCGGTGGTGCCGTGGGCGATCAGCTGCCGGTAGCGGGCGTTGGACTCGGCCGCCGTGCCGAAGCCGGCGTACTGGCGCATGGTCCAGGGGCGGCCGGTGTACATGGTCGGATACACCCCGCGGGTGAACGGGTACGCGCCCGGTTCGCCCAGTTTCCGGTCCGGGTCCCAGCCGGTCAGGTCGGCCGGCCCGTAGACCGGCTCGACCGGCAGGCCCGACTCCGACTCACGTGCCATGGCTGCCTCCGCGGTACGCCCCCGCACTCCTCACCATGCCCCGGAGTCCGGCGCCGGTCACGTGGGAAGCATCCACGGCATGAGGATCCCGGGGACACCTGCCGCCCTGTTCGCCTCGGCCGCCGCCGCGGTCACCGCTCTCGCCGCGCTCTGCGGCTGCACCGTGCAGCCGCCGGGCCCCGACGGCAAGCACGGACTGCCGGTGCGGATCCGGCTGCCGGAGAGCCGGTCCTCCTGGCCCGCCGGGACGGCGCCCGCCGCCCAGCCGGCGCCGCGGGTGCTGTGGTCGCCCGGCGACAGCGGGCCGGCCGTGCGCGAGCTCCAGGCGCGACTGCGCCAGGTGGCCTGGCTGTTCGCGGGTCCGACGGGGTCGTACGACGGCCCGACCGAGCAGGCGGTTCGGGGCTTCCAGGGCAAGCGGGGGCTGCCGCGGACCGGCGCGACGGATGCCGAGACCTGGCGGCGTCTGGTGGCGATGACGCGTGCGCCGGGCAGGTGGGAGCTGTATCCGATGGGCGGCCAGCCGGCCGCGGCGGCGGATCCGCGCTGTCTGACCGGGCGGGTGCTGTGCGTCAGCAAGACCAGCCGGACGCTGCGCTGGATGGTCGACGGGCGGACCCTGTCCGTGCTGTCCGTGCGCTTCGGCAGCCAGTACACCCCGACCCGTGAGGGTGTGTTCACCGTCTACTGGAAGTCGCGGCACCATGTGTCGACCCTCTACGACGCGCCGATGCCGTACGCGCTGTTCTTCAGCGGTGGCCAGGCCGTGCACTACTCGTACGACTTCGCGGCACGCGGCTACGCGGGCGGTTCGCACGGGTGCGTGAACGTCCGGGACGAGGCGGCGATGGCCCGGCTCTTCGCACAGGTGCGGACCGGCGACAAGGTCGTCGTGTACTGGTGAGCCCGGCCGTCCGGGCGGTGCGCGGCTGTACGCGGCGATGCGGTGGCCGCGGTCGGTCCGGTGCGTTTGTGGGCGCGGGCGGGACCGGGGGAACGTGTCCCGCCCGCGCCAGGTGCACGAGCCTTGGGGTACGGGGGGAACCCCGGCTCAGTGCGACGGCCGATGACCAGTCGGCTCACTCAGTACTGCGTCGTCGGCTCCAGAAACGTCACACCTCACGGAAAAGAACTTTTGCGCGAGCCGAAACCGCAGGTCAGAGGGCCGCCACGGAGAAGCCGGGGGAGGCGGCAGGGAGGCGAGAAGGTCGGCTCCGCACGGCCGGCCACCGCGAGGCGGCCAGGAGGTCGGCTGCGCGCGGCCGGCGACCGCAGGGCGGCCAGGTGCGGGAACCGGGCGCCGGGCGCCGGTCAGAGCGCGGTGTACGTCGGGCTCGGCGACGGGGGCGACAGTCGGTGGGTGGGCGGGCGGCCCGCGGAGGAGGTGGGGGCGGGGACGGGAGCGGGCAGGGCGTCGCCGCGGCGCCGGGCGCCGTCGCCCGACCGGTGGCCGTGTCCCGGGTGCCCGTGGTCCCGATCGTGGTCGCGGTCACGGCCGTGGCCGTCCTCGTCGCCCCGGCCGTCACCCTGGCCGCCGCCCTTGTGTCCGCCGCCGCCCTTGCTCCTGCCGCCCTTGCCCGGCCGCTTGTCGCGGTCCTGCCCGGTGCCGACGTCCCCGCCGGCACCGCCGCTCGTGGCGCCGGAGACGACGTCACCCGCGGCCAGCAGGACCTTGCAGTACCTGGTCACCCGGCCGGAACCGCCCGCCAGGTCCGCCAGGGCGCGCTCGCGGCCGGCGTCCAGCTCACCGCCGTCCCGCAGGGTGCGGCAGGCCGCGGCGACGCCGCCCCACCCGGGGCCGGACGTCGCGGAGGGTGCGCCGGTGCCGGGAGCGGTGCTGTGGCCCGACGCGTCGTCCTCGGCGGCGGCCTCGTCGGAACCGCTGTCGCGGCTCTCCTGCGTACGGTCGCCGGGAACGCCGGTGCCGCCGGTCGCGCCGGGAACCCCCGTGCCCGCCCCGCCACCGGGGGTGAGCCACGGGGAGGGGGAGGCGAGCGGCTCTCCGGTGCTGGTACCGGCCGGGACGGAGGCGCCGGGCCGGGGGTGTTCGTCGCCGAACGGCGTGGGCAGCACTCCGCTGCCCGCGGCCACGGCGACCCCGCCGAGCGTGCCCACGGTCAGCGCGGCGGCCAGCGCCAGGCGTGCCGGCCGGGCCCAGCCGGGACGCCGGGCCCGGATTCCGGTACGCGTCGGCACGCCGATGCGCACCAGGCCCGCGTCGGAACCGGGTGCGGGTGCGCGGGCGGCGGAGAGGGCGTGGGCAGCGGCGGTGCGCTCCGCCTCGGCGGCCTCCCTGACCTTGCGGAACGCGGCCAGCGCGGCCTGCTCGCCGGGTAGCTCACCGGCGGCGGGTGCGGCCTGCGCGGACAGCGCGCCGAGCGCCTGGGACAGGTGTTCGGCCTGGTCACGGGCGGAAGGGTCGACGGCTTCCAGTGACTCACCGCGCAGCAGGCGTTCCGCCGTCTCCCGGTTCAGCCACTTGTACTGCTCGTCGGCCATCACATGTCCTTCTGCGTCCGCGCACGCGTATGCGTCACAGTTGCGGACGTCACCGCGCCGCGGCGCGGTTCTCGCTGTGGCGGGAGGGCGTCGAGCCCGCCCGCCGATTCCGGATCGGCGCCGATCAGCTCCGCGAGCCGCTTCAGGCCGCGGTGCGCTGCGGTGCGGACGGCGCCCGCGCGCTTGCCGAGTGTCTCGGCGGCGGTCTTGGCGTCCAGGCCCACGACCACGCGCAGGACGACCGCTTCGGCCTGGTCCTGCGGGAGCCTGGCGATCAGGGAGAGGGTGCTGTCGGTGGCCAGGGCCTCGATGGCCTCACCGGCCGTGTCGGACTCGGCGGCCCTGCCGGTCAGTTCCGTCTCGTCGCCGCCTATGGCGGGCCGGCGGCCCCGCATGCGTATGTGGTCCAGGGCGCGGTTGCGCGCTATCCGGGCGGCCCAGCCGCGGAACCGGTCGGCGTCGCCGCTGAACCGGTCGATGTCCCGGGCGATCTGGAGCCATGCCTCGGAGGTGACGTCCTCGGCGTCCGGATCGCCGACCAGCGTGCGTACGTATCCGAGCAGCCGGGGGTGCACCGCGCGGTACACCGTACGGAACGCGGCTTCGTCCCCGCTCTGTGCCGCACACACCGCGGTGGTCAGCTCCGCGTCGTCCCCCAGCACCGCACTCCCTTTACGCCTGTCTTCGGTCGGCGCGAAAGGCACGTTACGGCGTTAAACCGCTGCTCGTCCACGTCTGTAGAAGATGCAACTAACTCGTGACCGGGTCCGGATGTGCACACGGTGATGTTCGGACGTGGCCGGGTGTGACAGAAACCGCACTCACGGCGCTGTAGGAAGTACGGGCCGCGCGCGGCCCGCCCGCGCGGCGGCCGGGGCCTCTCCTGTGGGGGGTGGCGGCCCCGGCCGTCTCCGGCTGGCACTCGGCGGCTGCCGCTTGCCGGGGAACGGCGCCGACCACCGCCGCCGTCACGGCCGGCGCGTCCTGCGGCTCCACGGCCGCGGGGGGCATCCGTCCTCGTACACGTCGAGCCTGGTACACGCCGGACTCCTCTGTGTACGTCGTAGTCCTCTGCTGTGGACGTCGCAGCCCGCCCTCGTACACGTCGCAGCCCTCGTACACGCCGGAGCCCTCTGTGTATGTCGGAGTCCTCCGTGCCCGTCGCAGCCCTCGTACACACCGTCCACGGCCCGCGCCCGGTGCCGTTCACCCGGCCGGCCGGTCCGGCGCCGGCGTGGTGTCGTCCGTTCCGGGTCCGGTCGTAGGGAGCTGTGGGCGCCCCTCCCGCCGTTCCGTCCCGGTGGGCCCGGCCGCCGGGGCGGGAGCGCCGAGTCTGCGGGCCAGGCTGCGCAGCCCCCGGTGCGCGGCGGTCCGGACGGCGCCGGGGCGCTTGCCGAGGACGCGGGCGGCGGCCGGGCCGTCGAG